>JAEEHL010000127.1 GCA_016280825.1 Verrucomicrobiota bacterium | reverse complement strand
CAGGCGCCGATCCAGAAGCCGTCGTTGGCGATGTTGCGGTGGGTGAGCTGCACGCCCTTCGGGAAGCCCGTCGTCCCCGAGGTGTACTGCATGTTCACGACGTCGTTCACGTCGACCTCCGCCTGGCGCCTGAGGTACGCCTCCCACGGCGTCTCGACGGCGAGCGCGAGCACCTCGTTGAGCGAGTACATGCCGCGGTGCTTTTCGCCGCCCAGGAACATGACGCGCTTCAGGTGCGGGTACCTCTCGCACTTCAGTTCGCCGCGCGGGCACTCCTTCAGCTCCGGGATGAGCTCGTTTATGACCTGCACGTAGTCGCAGTCGCGGTAGCCGTTGATGATGAAGAGGTTCTCCGTCTCCGACTGCTTCAGCGCGAAGTCCATCTCGTGCGACTTGTAGTTCGTGTTGAGCGGCAGCAGTATCGCGCCGATCTTCGCCGTCGCGAACATGAGCACGACCCAGTGCGGCACGTTCGTCGCCCAGAGCGCCACCTTCTCGCCGCGCTTCACGCCGAGAGACATGAGCCCGCGAGCGAGCATGTCGACGTGCTCGCCGAACTCGTACCACGTGAGGCGGTAGTCGCGGTCGGCGTACACAACCGCGTCGTTCTCGCCGCACCGCGCTATGGTCTGGTCGAGAAGCTGTCCGAGCGTGTACTCGCGCGTTACGGGCAGGTTGTGCCACGGCACTCCCGTCGAGACGCTCTGGGTGAAGGGCGCCTTCGAGGGCGCCGAGCCGAACGGGTCGGTGAGCTTGAACTGCTGCATTTCTGTTCCTCCATTCATATTAGAGCTTGTTGCGCTGGATCTTGCCCGAAATCGTCTTCGGGAGCTCGTCCGCGAAGACGACGATGCGCGGGTACTTGTACGGGGCCGTGTGGGACTTCACGTAGTTCTGAACATCCTTCTTGAGCTCCTCCGTGCCCTCCTTGCCCTTCACGAGGCGTATGGTGGCCTTCACCACCTGGCCGCGCACGGGGTCGGGCGCGGCGGAAACGCCGCACTCGAGGACGTAGGGCAGCTCCATGATGACGTTCTCTATCTCCGCGGGGCCTATCCTGTAGCCGGACGACTTTATGACGTCGTCGGCGCGGCCGACGTAGTGGTAGTAGCCGTCCTCGTCCTTCCACGCGAGGTCGCCCGTGTGGTACATTCCGCCGCGCCAGACCTCGTCGGTCTTCTCCTTGTCCTTGTAGTAGCCGAGGAATATCCCGGGGTGCGGGCTTTCGCGCGACGTGCGCACGACGATCTCGCCGTGCTCGCCGGGCGGCACGCTCTTGCAGTTCTCGTCGACGAGGTCGATGCCGTAGTCGGGCACGGGCTTGCCCATCGCGCCCGGGCGCACCGCGTCGCCGACGAGCGTAGCGAGGGAGAGCGTCGTCTCGGTCTGGCCGAAGCCCTCGTGTATCTTGAGGCCCGTCGACTTCACGAACTGCGTGAACACCTCGGGGTTGAGCGCCTCGCCGGCAGTCGTCGCGTGGCGTATCGAGCTCAGGTCGAAGCGCGAGAGGTCCTCCTTTATGAGCATCCTGTACATCGTGGGCGGAGCGCAGAACGTGGTGATGCGGTACTTCGCGAACATCGGCAGTATCTTCTCGGCGTCGAAGCGCGAGAAGTCGTACACGAAGACGGGCGCCTCGCAGAGCCACTGCCCGTAGAGCTTGCCCCAGAGCGCCTTGCCCCAGCCGGTCTCGGATATGGTGAAGTGGAGGCCGTCCGGCTCGACGAGGTGCCAGTACTTCGCGGTCACGTAGTGGCCGAGCGCGTACTTGTAGCTGTGTAGCGCCATCTTCGGGTAGTTCGTCGTGCCGCTCGTGAAGAACATGAGCATCGGGTCGTCGCCGCCGGGCGCGTCGTCTGGGCGGCGGTAGACCGAGGAGTAGCCGTGTATCTCGCTGTCGTACGCCCGCCAGCCCTCGCGCCTGCCGTTCACGATCACCTTCACGAGCTGGCGGCCGATGGCCTTCTCGGCCTCGTCCACCTGCGCGGCGGTAGTGCCGTCGGCAGTGCAGAATATCGCCTTCACGTCGCCGGCCTTGAAGCGGTACTCGAAGTCGTGCGGCATGAGCTGGTTCGTCGCCGGTATCACGACGGCGCCGACCTTGTGGCACGCAAGCACGATCGGCCAGAACTGGTAGTGGCGCTTAAGCACGAGCATCACCTTGTCGCCGCGCCCGATGCCGAGGGCGGCGAGGTAGTTGACGGCGCGGTTGGAGTCTTCCGACATGTCCTTGAACGTGAAGCGGCGCTCCGTCATGTGGTCGGAGACGTGCATCATCGCAAGCTGCTCCGGGTTGCGGCGCGCGATCTCGTCTACGATGTCGAAGGCGAAGTTGAAGCGCTCGGCGTCCCTGAAGGAGATGTGGACGAGCCGCCCGTCGGCGTCCTCCTCGGCGCGCACGAACCTCTGCACCGCCCGCGAGCTCGTCACGTGGAGCTTGCCGGTGTGGACGGACGGCATGGCGGCGGCCTCGTCGTTGTCGTCCACCATGACCATCGCGAGGAACGTGCACTTCTCGCCGCCGAGGGCGATCATGCCGTGCGGCACGGTCGAGCGGTAGAAGGCGCTGTCGCCCGGCCCGAGTATCTCGACGTGGTCGCCGACCTGTATCTTGAGGCTGCCGCTCAGGACGTAGTCGTATTCCTGGCCGGCGTGGGTCGTGGTGTGTATCGGCTCCCTCTGCAGCTTCTCGTCGTATTCGTAGGTGACGAAGTAGGGCGTGGCGAGGCGGTTGCGGAAGAGCGGCGCCATGTTGCGTATCTCTATGCCCTCCTCGTGCGCGGTCACGGCGCCCTCGCCGGCGCGCGTCACCTGCAGGGAGGAGAGGCGCGCGGTGTGGCCCATCAAAAGCGCGGTGAGGTCGACGCCGAAGGCGAGCGCGCACTTGTGGAGGAACGAAAACGGGGGGTCTACCTTGGCGGACTCTATGTCCCTGTACTCGTCGGGGGTAATGCCAGTGAGCTCGGCGATGTGCTCGACGCTGTACCCGGAGATGTCACGCATCTCCTTTATGCGCCTAGCTATTTCCTCCAGCGTTTCCCGCGGCTCTACTGTTTTCATTTTTCCTGTTTCCCCTTAGTAATGCAAAACGGCCCCTCTCGTCATCTTCGAGCGGGGCCGCATTGCCAGTGTTTTTCTGTTTTTCAGCAATAACAAACGACCCCGCGACTTGCAATCGCAAGGATAAGAATGATGGCGATAAGGTTGAACTTCATCGTTTTTATTCCGTCTGTTGGCGCGTAGTTTATCAAAAAACGCCCGTAATTGTCAATAGCCGACTGGCAATGGGCATCGACAGGCCGGTTTCGATGAAACCGCCGGGCGAGGGAGTGGCGGAGGGGGGGGGATTCGAACCCCCGGTGGAGTTGCCCCCACACAACCTTTCCAAGGTTGCACCATCGACCACTCGGACACCCCTCCGTATAGCTTCGTTCGCTTGGCGTCGCATGGTGCCAGGAGCGGGACTCGAACCCGCACATACTCACGTATAGCAGATTTTGAGTCTGCCGCGGCTGCCATTACGCCACCCTGGCAATCCTTGGAGCGGGCGAAGGGAATCGAACCCTCGTAGCCAGCTTGGAAGGCTGGAGCTCTGCCATTGAGCTACGCCCGCTTGCCAACGAACACGCGAAGTATATCATAAACGTAGCGCCAAAGTCAAAAGGGGGCGGCCGCAGGGTGAGCGCACGGTCGGAAGGCAGGGAAGGCTGACGCGGCAAGGTAGGCTTGGTTGGCAAGGTAGGCTTGGCATGCAATGTCAAGAAGGCGATTTGGTTTTAACAGCGATTTTTAGGTTTAGGTTTAGCCTAAAAATCGCAGTTGAACTGGCGAATTAAGCTTTCCGCCTTTGTTTTCAGCTATATTGGCAAATTGCCGTTTTCACCGACTGGGTGAAACGCGATGACAGCTTGTATGCCCAGGCCCGGGCTTGCCTTCCCTTGCTGTGTCAATGTGCGGCCACGAGCAGGGGTAACCGTGATGTACCTTCGGGCGCGAGGTCGGCGTG
>JAEEHL010000126.1 GCA_016280825.1 Verrucomicrobiota bacterium | reverse complement strand
GACCTTGGTCACCTCGCCGTCGCGGGTGCCGCAGTGGACCGTCTAGAACTCGCGGAGGGTGGTGCCGTCGCCAATTTCGGCATAGGTGGTGCCGCCGTCGTACTTGAGGTCCTGCGTGGGCATGCCGACGCACGCGAAGGGGAATATCTTGCAGTTCTTCCCGATGGTCGTGTGGCCGTCGATGAAGGCATGGGCCTGCACGACGGTTCCGAAACCGATTTCGACATGTTCGCCAATGATGGCGTAGGGGCCGACCTCGACTGTCTCGTCGAGCCGTGCGCCAGGGTGGATGATGGCGGTGGGGTGGGTGTTCATTCCGGACTAGGCCTTGTCCTGGTTCTGCTTTTCCTGGCGGAGCTTGTAGAGGCGCTGCATTTTCACGTCGATGTCCTTGTAGGCGATGTCGGCGCCGTAGACTTCCTTGTAGAGCTGGAAGGCGCGCTCGGTGTCGCCGCTTTCCTCGACGAGTTCGCCCAGATCGAAGAGGACGGCCTTTTTCATGTCGTCCATCACGAGAAGCTGGTCGAGGGCCGTCTCAAGCTGCATGATCGCCATGTCGCGCTGGCCTTTCCGCCGGAAGCAGTTGGCGAGGCCGTAGAGCGACGCCGTGCGCTCCTTCGGGGCGCGCTGCGAGAGCTGGAACTGCTGGATGGCGTCGTCGTAGGCCTCGTACATGAGGTATTGCTGGCCGAGTTCGTAGCGGAGGTGGAGATCGTTCGGGTAGCGCTCGACGCGGGAGACGAGATCGTCGAAGACAAACTGGTTGCGTTCGTCCGAGAGGGCCTGCGCGCCTTCGGCGTCGCCCGCCGCATGGAGGGCGTCGATCCGGGCGTCGTAGGACTGCGTTTTCGCAACCGTGATATGGCGGTCGAGCTCGGGGTCGGCGGGGTTGAGCGCGCGGGCCTTTTCAAGAATGTCGACGGCGTCGTCGTAGCGCTTGAGCTGCTGGTAGATGCGGGCAAGGCCCTTGTAATAGTTGAGGTTCTTCGGCTCCTGGGCAATCTTGGCCTTCTGCTCCTCGATGAGCGTCTCGGCGTCGTTGCCGGCGGCGACGGCCTTGCTCGCGATGTCAAGCTTGGCGGCCTGGTCCTTGTTCTTGATGAGCTTGCGGTAGCCCTCCTCTTCGCCGGACTTGGCAACGTCGTTCCACCCTTCCTCCATGGTCATGCGCGCCTCGATGTCCTTGAGCTGGGTTACAAGCGTGCCGTCATGCGGGTACTTGTTGACGAGGACTACAAGGATTTCGCGCGCCTTCTTCCACTCGCCGCTACTGCAGTAGGCGTCTATCAGCGCTTTCATGAGGGCTTCGTTCTGCAAGTCGACCTGCAGGCCCGTCTCGAGGATGAGGGCGGCGGAATCATGGTAGCCCGCTGCGGTGCAGCACCGCGCGGCAAGCGTCTCATACTTGACCGACAGAGGCGCCGCAAGGAGAGCCTTCTCCGCTGCGAGGATGGCCTGGGCGTTCCTGCCGGCCCTGAGGGCGGAGGACGCCTTGAGGCTTGGGGCAAGGCCGCTGAATTCCGCCAGACCCGCCGTGAGGGCGTTTGGCTTCTTCTTCGTATAGCGCTGGAGGGAGGCCATCCGCAGGAACTTGCGGGCGCGAAAATTGCCCGGATCGGCCTCAAGGCACTGGTAGAGCAACTCGACGGCCATGTCGAGATTGCCCCGCTCAAAAGCGGCAAAGCCCTTGTTGAAGAAACTCTGGAACCGTTTCTGCTGAGCGGGGCTAAGCTGTGTGGCTTGTTCTGGCATAATAAACTTCCATTTGCATCTCCCGTCAATTCATCCCCGGCTGATTGATTCCGGAACGGAAGAGACCATAATTATTCTACCTATAAAAGCAGCATTTTGCAAGCAAGTTGCCGCATGCCGGACTCCGGACGGGACACCAGCGTGGTGACTCTTAAATTATTTGCCCTTGCCTGACTCGTCTTCCCCATGCGTCGTTGTCGTCGTTTACCGTAATTATTCCGCCTTCGCGCCGGCGCCTCGCCTGATGTGTCCGTGGCTCCGCCTTGGACTACTTATTTAGGTTCCACCACACTAGCAGCCCGCCGGGTCGAGCCAGACGCGCAGCGTGTTGGAGGGGTCGAACTTGTTTCCGGCGGACGCGTAGTCCGCCAGGCGGGTGCCGTCGGAGATCTCGATGACGCTTCGGAAGGCGTTCGGCATCCCGAAAGCCGCGGCCTTCCAGGTGCCATCCGTTGGAAGCGGCTTGTTGACGTCGCTCAGGAACGAGTCGCGGCAGTAGACGATGGGACCCTTGACGAAGGCGGCGAAGGGGGAGCCGTCGGGCGGGGTCGCGATGCGCCCCGCGTAGTCGAAACCGAGTTCGACGACGTCGCCATCGCGCCATTCGCGGTCGAAGGTCGCGTAGGTGCCCGCCTCGACCGTCGCGGCCGCGCCGTTGACGCGGCAGCAGGTCGTGGCGCTCCAGCCCGGGATGCGGAGCGAGAGCTTGAAGCGCCGTGGCGAGCCTGGATGGAGATGGATGGCCGTGCCGCCCGCATAGGGGTAGCCTCCGGTTATTTCGGCGCTGCCGCCGCCCGGCAGGCGGATGGCGGCGGGTTCGTAGAGGTTGACGACGAGACCGGTGTCGCCGTCCGCGAGGGCCGCGAAACGCGCGGCCGTGGCGATGCCCTCGGGACCCTGCGCCAGACAGCAGTCGAAGTCGCCGTAGCCGCGGATCTGGTAGGCGCCGGTCTTGCGCCAGGAAGGTCCGGCGAGAGGGGTCGGATTGCGGTGGGCGTAGCCGGATCCGTCCGGCGTCATGGCGCCGAGCATGCCGTTGTAGAGGGCCGTTTCAATCTGGTCGGCCATTGTGGCGTCGCGTGTTTCGCGGAGGAGGTTCAGCACGAAGCGGATCCAGGTGACGATGACGCAGGTCTCGCCGAGCGCGCCGACGCCCTCCAGCCGGGTCTGCCTAAAGCGGCCCTCGTCCCAGTACTCGCCGACACTGTCCTTGAGGCCGCCCATTCCCGTGATGTAGATTTCGTGCTCGAGGACGTTGCAATAGTGGCGGTGGACGGCGTCGAGAAGATGCGCGTCGCCCGTGTCGCGGTAGAGTTCGAGGAGCCCCTCGGCGCAGGACAGCATCTCGTAGGCCTTCCCGTCGAGGATCTGTGCGGGGGGAAGGCCGCTCTCCAGGGCGCGGAAGACGGGCGCGGCACCATCGTCGTCGGCATGGAGAAACCTGGCAAAGTCAAGGAAGCGACTGTCGCGGGTCAGTCGGTAGACCTTGAGAACCGCGCCGAGAATCGACGCGGAGTTCATGCCGTCATGCGGGCCGTATTGGCAGAGGGGTCTGCCAGAGGCGGGGCGCACCTGATCCATGAGTCCGATCAGGCAGCGGGCGGCGGCGTCGCGGACGATGGGGGATGGGTTCATCGACTCGCAATAGCGGACGAGGCCGAGGAGTACGTACTTGCGGTTCCAGATGTCGAAGTTTTCGGGCTGGTCCTCCGGCGGGAGGGAGGAGATGCGGCCATCGGCGGCCTGGGTGGAGAGGAGGTCGGCCACGGCGTGGTCGATGATGGCGCGGAGTTCGTCGGAGGGGGCGGCCTCCCAGGCGCGGATTGCCGAGCGAACGGTCTTGCCCCAGAACTCGCCGCGCCAGCACCAGCCGTTTGCGGTTTTGTCGAGCTTGTGGCGGAAGGCGTCTGCGGCGAGGCCGTAGTCGACGCGGAGGAGGCGGTTGCGCATGGTGAGGCGGATGGCGTTTCCGAGTACGCCGTTGAGCGAGACGGCGCCGGGAGGAAGGTGTCGGAGCGTATCCATGGAAGGGCCTTTCGCGCGGGATCCGGGAGTTTGGTTAGACGGTCTTGAAGACGGTCAGCCGATTGCGGTTGTTGGCCCGCGCGTAGGACATGTCGGTCGCCATCCTCTTGACCATGAGGATGCCAAGGCCGCCGATCTGCCGCTTGTCGGCGGAGAGCGTCGTGTCGGGATCGGCGTGCGAGAGCGGGTCGTAGGCGGCGCCGTCATCGATGAAGACGAGGCGCACGCCGCGCGGTTCTTCAACGAGCTCCAGGTCGATCACGAAGTCCGACGCGCCCGAGTAGCGCACGATGTTCGAGCCGATTTCGTCTAGAAAGATATGGAGCGTTGGCAGGAGGCGCTGGTAGAGGGCGAAGTCCGTGCTTCGGGCTGCGGCGGGGCCGAGGAGTTCGTCGAGGAAGGCTGAGGCCTCGGCAAGTCCTTCCCTTGTGGCTTCGAAGCTGCGGGAGAATACCTGCGGATGGGAGACGTATTTCAATGCGAGGACCGTGATGTCGTCGGCCTGCGGCGCACCGGCGGAGAAGGCCGCGACAGTCGCGCGGACGATGGTGCAGATCGATTCCGGCTCCATTTCCGCGGCAGGAATCGCGCGAAGGGTCTCCAGAAGGCGCCCTTCGCCGTAGAGTTCGTTTTTCAGGTCAAGCGCCTCCGTGACGCCGTCGGTGTAGAGAAAGAGCGTGTCGCCCGGTTCCAGGGCAACGTGGCGAAGCTTGTATGTGATGCCGTCCATGAAGGCGAGCATGGGGCCGGACTTCATCGTCAGGTAGCGTGGCGGCGCGGCGGCCGGGTGGCCGGGTGGCGCGTGGTCGGATGCCGCGATCTTTACCGGCGGGTTGTGGCCGGCGTTGGCGAATGAGATGGTGCCAGTTTCGATGTCGAGAACGCCGACCCAGGCCGTTAGGAACATGTTGGCCGGGTTGTTGCGGCAGAGCTCGGCGTTGGCCTTGGTAAGCGCGGCGGCCGGATCGCGAAGGGCGAGGAGCGTGTCCTTGATGAGCGTCTTGGCGGTCATCATGTAGAGCGCGCCGGTAATGCCTTTGCCGGAGACGTCGGCCACGAGGAAGGAGACATGTGTGTCGTCCAGGGGGAAGTAGTCGTAGAAGTCGCCGCCGACCTCCTTTGCGGCCTGCATGGCGGCAAAGAGGCGGAAGTGCGCGCTGGCGGGGAATCCGACGGGCAGCGCGGAGGTCTGGATGGTCTTGGCGATTTCCATGTCCTTGGCGCGGGCCGTCTCCTCTGCCGCGTAGAAGGCCTTGAGACAGTTGGAGTCGTTCTCGATGCGGCGGAAGAGCAGTACGAAGAGGATCAGGACGAGCGCCAGGACGAACGCCATGACGGCGGCGTAGACGGAGCGTGTGGCGTAGTATTCGGCGGGCGGCAGGGCGGCGATGACGCGATGGCCGCAGAAGAGGACGGCGCGGCAGTCGCAGAGATCGCCGAAGAGACGTTGGCGGAAGGTGGTCTTGCCGTCTTCGCGGACGCGGGGGTCGTTCGGGTCGTAGCCCGTTTCGGCGAGGAAGCGGGCCTCGTTGCGGTGGCGCGCGGGGTTGGAGATGAGATGCCCGTCGTCGATGTCGGCGCAGAGGAAGAAGCCCGTTTCGCCGAGCAGCCAGGCGTCAAAGATGAAGCCCATGATCGAGGGAAACATGCGCGTGACATGCGATTCGTCAATGCCGACCTGGACGAATCCGTCGCCATTCGGGAAGGCGACGCCGACGTATTTGCGGCGGACGTCCGGGTTGTGCGCGCCGGCACGGAAAGGCTGGGAGTAGGCATGGCGGACGCCGTTCGTAAGCATCATGAACGGCGCGGATTTCGAATTGTCGCCGATCCGCGTGCCGGGAAGACGCGGATCGGAGGATCCGAGATTCAGGCCCGTCCGGTCGAAGACGTTCACCTCGTCGATGTCGCGCTGGGCGACGAGTGTGGCCGCGCGCTCCGACGACAGGGGTCTGGCGCCGCCAAGCTCGTCGGCAATCGATTCGCCCACGTGCATGAGCATCGTGTCGATCGAGCCGTTCAGGGTGGAGTCCAGATCGAGAAGCGCGTAATCGAGCATTGACTCGGTCTGAAGAAAGGCGCGGCGCGTAAGGGCGCTCCAGATGAAGGCGAGGAGCACCGCGTAGAAAAGCGCGGACGCCCAGGCGAAGGTCTTCCAGCTCTGGTTCATGCTAGACGATCGTGAAGATGTCCGAGCAGCCGGTGATGTCGAAGACATCCTTGACAATGGCGTTGGGGTTGGCGATTGTCATCCGCCCGCCGCAGGCCATCATGGCCTTCTGGGCGGTGAGAAAGACGCGGAGTCCGGCCGAGGAGACGTACTCGAGGTCCGTGAGGTCGAAGGCGATCTCCTTCACGCCATCGAGCTGCAGCTCGGCCTCGAGCTCGGGCGATGTGTTGGTGTCGAGCCTCCCGTCGATTTTGAGCGAGAGCTTGCCGTCTTCCAGACTCTTTTCAATGTTCATGCGTCAATTCTAGCAAAGGGCTCGTGCGGGGGTCAAGACATGGAGGGGCCGGGCCGACTCCGACCGGATCACCGGGAAGGAGAGGCGCTTTGCCATTTTTGTGGTACAATGTAATCACCTTTTTTTGAACACACAGTCGGCAATCGCAAAATGAGCAATGTACGCGTCCGTTTCGCCCCGAGTCCAACGGGGCAGGTTCACATAGGCAATATTCGCGCCGCCATCTTCAACTGGCTTTACGCCCGCCACGAGGGAGGCAGGTTCCTCCTCCGCGTGGAGGACACCGACCTTGAGCGCTCAACGCCGGACGCGATCCGCACCCTGCTCGACGTCATGCAGTGGCTCGGCCTCGACTACGACGAGCCCGAAGTCTACCAGACGCACAATGTGGAGCGCCACCTTGAGTGCGCCGAACAACTCGTCCGCGACGGCTTCGCCTACCGGGCCGAGAAACCCACGAAGGACGGCAGGACCGGCGAGGTGGTTCTCTTCCGCATGCCGAAGGATGGCGTCGTCGCCTACGACGACATCGTCAAGGGCCACATGGAGAAGAAGGCCG
>JAEEHL010000125.1 GCA_016280825.1 Verrucomicrobiota bacterium | reverse complement strand
TTCGCGGCCGATCTTCGCGGGCAACATGACGATCTGGGGCACATTGGACGACCCGGAGGCTCGCGCGGTGGGCATCCGCATCGAAGGCCCGCCGGACTGCCGCCTCACGAACATCGAGGCGATGGGCGTGTGCATCGGCCTCGAGCTCCTGAACGGGCACACCTACGGCGACAACATGCATCTCTGGACGGGCATCATGGGCAGGCACGAGCCGCGATGGTGGAACGACACGCGCGGCATCGTGCTCGGCCCGTTCGCGCACTTCACCGGCTCGGAGATCTATCCCGACACTTGCTACTACGCGTTTGACATGAGGCGCGGCAATTCGCTCTGCGAGATCGCGAACCTGATGTACTGGGAGGACGACTCGGTGAATGACGTTGAGGACCGCACCGGCTCATTCCTGCACTGCGCCGACCCGCAGAACCCCGGCAAGCTCGTCATCAACGGCGGCCTCATCGGCGTCGGCGGGAACGACAAGCGCCCTGGCGCTACGGAGAAGTTCTACATGCCTCAGGCAGTCGTGCGCGACGTGATTCTCAAGAGCGACCACGACATCAAGGGCGCGAACATCGACCGCCTGTGCATAGGGAGCGACCTTCCCGACTACACCGTGCGCTATGCCGATGCTGGCTGGTGCAAGGTGGCCGACGTCTTCACCGTCGCCAAGACGGGCGCCTGCGAAGGCGTGCTTACGCTAGACTGCGGCGCGGCCTGGCGGCTCTCGTTCTCGAAGGGGGCCGACGGCAAGGCGAAGGCAGCAATGGCGCCGCTCAACGAACTGTGCCGCGGCCGCGAAGTCGCGACGGACGAAAAGGACGGAATCATGAAGGTGTACGTCCTCTGCCGCGACGCGACGCCATTCTCCGCGCGGTTCAAGACGACCTACATGTGCGACTACTTCCGGCCGCTAGACCATGCCTCTCTCCGGACAAGGGGAGGCCTGACGCGCTACCGCGAGGTGCTGCCGGGGGACGCGCTCAGCGCTCCCTAAGCACCGCTTTCACGGCGCACGCCGAAGAGCCTTGGGCGTCTCCGCCGCGCACTGCCTGCCGCCTTCCCTGAGCTTGCGGATGACGGAGAACATCACGCTTGGATAGTCGGTGGAAAAACCGTCGAAGCCAAGGTCGAACAGCTTGAAGTACACCTCCTCCGACTCGCCGCCCTCGAACGGAATCGAGCAGACGGGGATGCCGTGCGCATGGAACTCGTCTACGAGCTTTCCCAGGTACTCGGCCCTCGGCACAAACTCGATCTCCGCGCCTGGCCTGTAGTAGGAATGCAGCGAGACCGACGACACCCCCTTGAACCCGCCGGCGCGCACCTTGCGCATGATCTTCTCGTAGTGGGCCTCGAACCTGTCCGCGTCCGCGGCCACGTGCTCCGGCCTGGGCCATGTCCCGATCCAGAGGAGCGTCTTGCCGCCAGGGAGGAGCCTGGTCCACTCAACCGCCTTGTCGTAGTCGCTGCCCGTGTAGTAGACCTGGTCCTGCACTCCCGCCTCGACAGCCTTCCTTGCAATCGTCTCGGGCCCTGCCCCCTTCTCGTCGACGAAGCAGAGCCACGTCGGGTGGCCCTTCATCGCGGCGAACGTCGCGTCAATCGTCGGTATCCTCTCGTACGAAAATTCAGGCGAAAGATAGGAGCCCACGTCGAAGTCCCTGATCTGGGCCCATGTCAGCTCGCTGGAGACCTTTCTGTCGGCAATCTCGGGGCCCGCGTACTTCGCCGTGCGCCTCAATGTCGTGTCGTGGAGCATGATGCCCACGCCGTCGGAAGTCTTCCTGCAGTCGCACTCGAGGGCGGAGCCGTTGCCCCAGCACCAGAGAAACGTGGAGAGCGTGTTGTCGGGGCGCTCAAGCTTTCCGCCGCCGCGGTGGACGTGCGAAAGGTGGAGGAAATTCACCCCGTCAAGCTGCGCGGCAAGCCCCGCAGAGGCAACGAGCCCCGCGGCAACCAGCAGCGTCATCATGCGCACTGCCCTAATTGAACGACCATGCACGGCTTGACAACTCCCCTTTGCTTTTACTGCGCACTCCCGCAATGCCGTGGCTATTACCTTGAAAACGCTATCTTCATGCCGTTCCACTTGCCGGGAATCTCTACGCCCCAGCCCTTGGTGCCCTTGCGGACGAAGACCGTGCAGTTGGGCGAAACGCCCGAGAAGACTTCCTGCCAGAGCTTTGGCGCGTCGCCCTCGAAAGTTATGCTCTCAAGCGACGAGCAGCCGAAGAACGCCCAGCCCTCGATCGTCTCGACGCTTGCGGGTATGACGATCTTCTTAAGTGCGGTGCATCCCCAGAAGGATGAATCGCCTATAAGCCTGACCTTGCAGGGGATCTCAATGGATGCGAGCGACGTGCAGCCGTTGAACGTCCCGGGGCCGATGAATTCGACGCTTTCGGGGATGGTAACCTTTGAAAGCGATTCGCAGGCGAGGAAAGCCGACCCCGTGAGCTTGACGACCCCTTCCGGGATGACTACGCTCTCAAGCTTGGCGGAGCCGGAAAACGCGGCCTCGCCAATCGTCTTTACGGGCTTTCCGCCGAGCTTCGCCGGTACCGCGAGGTTCCCCTTGGGCTTTGGCGAAAGCGCGGGAATGCATGCGCTTGACGACGTGCCGCAGCGCCCGTAGAGGTAGAAGTTGCAGATGGTTGCCGCGTCGTCGACGATGCGATACGCCCACCTAAGCCCCGTCGCGGGGTCGGTCCAGTCGTCGGCGGCTGCCACTGCCGCGCAAGCCGCGACGGCAACTACGACAAACGAGCGCAATGTTTTCATGTTCCTCCTTGTGTATCTTCAATTGTTTCTACGGTTCAACTCCGAGAACAAGCGATATGGCGGCGTTCGCCTCCATCGCGGCGGCTATCCCCACGCGCGGCGAGAATGGCGGCGTCTCCGGCGAGACTGCCGTCTCACCGTCGCCTATTGCTACGATGTTCGCGCCTATCCTGCGAAGGCGGATGGCGTTCGAGCGCCCCCAGCCGGCAAGGCCGCTCGCGGTGACAAGCGGAACGGGGCCTTTCGCGAACGCCATCGCCATCATCGCCTTCGCCTCGGTCGAATCGAACGCCTCCACCACCACGTTGCAGCCGGCAAAGACCTCCCTGACGTTGTGGGAGTCAAGTTTCACAGCAACCGCCTTTATGTCGCACTCCGGGCTAATTCGCAGAAGGTTCTCCTTTAGCGCCTCGACCTTCGCCCTGCCAACCTGGTCGCGGAAGAAAAACTGCCTGTTGAGGTTAGATTCGTTAACCGTGTCGAAATCGGCTATAACGAGCTTCCCGATGCCCGAGCGCACAAGGTGCATAGCGCAATTCGAGCCAAGGCCCCCAGCGCCGGCAATTCCGACGCATGCGGAGACTAGCGCGTTCGCCTCGTCGGGCCTTAGGTATGAATTGACCGGCATTTCATCCGCCCGCCGCAAGCCTGAAGACGTCAAGCGCCGCGCCCTCTTCGAGCTTAAGCCCCGAAAGATCCGCGCCTGGCGCATGCACTTCGCCGGCGTACTCGACTATCGCCTTCTTGGCGTCAACGCCCTTCTCGGCAAGGAACTCCGCCACTGTGCCCGCCGACGTCTCGACCTCTTTTCCCTGATAGACGATTTTCATCCCGACGAGCCTCCATCAAAAGAACGTCATCTGCCCTGGAACGTCCGAAAGGCGGCGGCGCGGCTTGCGCACCATCTTCGGGGAATTGACGTCAAGCTCGTTCGCCTCGAGGTTCGCAAGTATCTCGCCGGCCCTCTTGACGACTTCGGGCGGGAGGCCCGCCATCGCCGCGACGTGGATGCCGAAGCTCTTTTCCGCTACGCCGCGCGCGATGCGCCGTAGAAAGACTATCCTGCCGCCCTCCTCCTTCACCTTCACGGTGTAGTTCACCACTCCGTCGAAGCTCTTTTCGAGGTCGGCAAGCTCGTGGTAGTGCGTCGCGAAAAGCGTCTTCGCCTTCGCAACGGGCGAGGAGTGGATGTACTCCGCGACCGCCCATGCGATGGAGATGCCGTCGAACGTCGAAGTGCCGCGACCTATTTCGTCGAGGACGACAAGCGAGCGGCGCGTCGCGTTGTTGAGGATGTTCGCAGTCTCCTGCATCTCCACGAGGAACGTCGACCTGCCGCGGGAAAGGTCGTCCGCAGCGCCGATGCGCGTGAAGACGCGGTCAAGTACGCCGAGCCTCATTCGCGATGCAGGCACGAACGAGCCCATCTGCGCCATTATCGCTATTGTCGCGACCTGCCGTATGTACGTCGACTTGCCCGCCATGTTCGGCCCGGTGATGAGGGCAATCTGGTCTGTCGTGCAGTTAAGGAAAGCCGAGTTGGGGACGAACGGCTCGGCGTCAGGGAGCTGCTCGATGACGGGATGCCTGCCGTCCTCTATTTCAAGAACGTCGGAGTCGTCAATCTCCGGCCTCGTGTAGCCTGCGGCAAGCGCCCTGTCTGCAAGCGAAAGCGTCGCGTCAAGCTCGCCAAGCGCAAGCGCCGCCGCCTGTATGCCGGGGGAGTTCCTTGAAATCGCGGCGATTATCTCGGCGAAAAGCCTCTGTTCGAGATCGACCGCCTTCTGCTGTGCGCCGAGCACTTTCGTCTCGTGCTCCTTTAGCTCAGGCGTCACGAAGCGTTCCGCAGTCGTAAGCGTCTGGCGGCGGATGTAGTCTGCCGGGGCAAGCGAGGCCTGCCCCTTCGGCACCTCGATGAGAAACCCGAACGCCGGAACGTGCTTCACCCTTAGCTTCGCCATCCCCGTGCGTTGCTGCTCGCGCGCTTGGAAGTCGGCAAGCCACTTGTGGCCGTTTGTCGCGGCCTCCCTTAGTTCGTCAAGCTCGGCATTGTAGCCGTCCGCTATAAATCCGCCGTCAGCGAGAAGCGCCGGTGGCTCCTCGGATATCGACCTCTTTACGAGATTTACCGTCTCGTCCTGCGCGGCAAGCCCTGGAACCGCCGCGCCAAGACGCGCGATTATCGCGGGCAGCGGCTCAAGCGACGCGGCGAGCGCGCGTAGGTCCCTTGCGTTTGCGCGGCCTGAATCGACCTTCTGGACGAGCCTTTCGAGATCGCGCACGCCGGAGAGGAGTTCCCGCAGGTCCGAAAGGCGCGACCTGTCGGCTACAAACCGCTGGACCTCGTCGAGCTTCGCGTTTATCTCGGAGCTCCTTGCCATCGGGCACTCGATCCTGCGCCTAAGTGCGCGCGCGCCCATCGGCGTCTTCGTGACGTCGAGTATCCCAAGAAGCGTGGAGAAACGCGCCACTCCCGGAGACGGGACGAGCTGAAGGTGTCGCAGCGTGCCGGAATCGAGGACGAGCGCGTCGCCCGAGCGCCTGACGGAAAGCCTGCGCACATGCGCAAGCGAATGCCTGAGCGTGACCCCGACATAATGGAGAAGTGCACCAGCGGCAGAAACTGCCTCAGGAGAGTCGGAAAGCCCGAAGCCGTCAAGCGAGACGACTCCAAAATGCCTAAGGAGGCAGTCTATCGCCGCCTCGTGCGAGAATATCCACGCGTCCGACGAGCCTTCCTCTTTCTTAAGCGTCTCTGCCGGGCGGTAGCGCTCGAGCGCGTCGTCGAGCTTCGCGGCCGAATCGAAGCTCTCTACGAAGAACTCCCCGGTCGGCAGGTCGAGCGCGGCAATCGAAAGCCCGCTTACGGCGACAATGTAGTTCGCGGCGGTCTCGTCGAGAATGCCGTCCTCGGTTACCGTGCCGGGCGTCACTATGCGCGTTATCTCGCGGCGCACAAGGCCCTTGGCCGTGCGAGGGTCCTCAACCTGGTCGCAGAGCGCGGCGGTCATCCCCGCCCTCACGAGCTTTGCGAGATACGAATTGACCGCGTGGTATGGAACGCCGCACATCGGCATGCTGCCTCTGTGGGTGAGCGTCGCGCCGAGCACGGGAGAGGCCTTTACCGCGTCCTCCCCGAACATCTCGTAGAAGTCGCCGAGCCGGAACATGAGAATCGCCCCGGCCGGAATCTCGCGCTTGAGCGCCAGGTACTGGCGCATCATCGGTGTGAGCTCTTCCGCCACTACGTCACTGGCCCCCGTTGAAGAGCGCGCTTGACGCGTAATACGGGTCGCTCGTGAACCTGCAGCCGAGGCGCCTCAGGCCGGCCTCGTCACCCGGGGTGACCATGTGCGTCATGTGCACTTCGCAGCCCCTGAGGAGATTTAGCTTTTCCATCGCCATGCCGGCCGCTGGATTCGTCGTCGCCGAGACCGCAAGGCCGATCAGCGCCTCGTCGAGGTTGAGCGACGTATAGCCGACCTTTAGGATGTCCTGCTTCATGCGCGCTATCGACTGGATGACGTTTGGCGCGATAAGCGGCAGCTGGAGCGGAATTCCCGAAAGCACCTTCACGGCGTTTATCACCATCGCGGAGGCCGCATGCATCTCGTCGGAGTTCCTGCCCGTCACTACCCGGCCGTCGTCAAGCTGTATCGCCGCGCCGGAGACGATGGAACCGCCCGCCTTGCCCTTGCCGCGTATGTGGGCTTCCTCTGCGGCGCGGCGCGCCGCCTCCACTACGATGCGGTCCTCGGTCTTGAGGCCGAGGTTGTCCATAAGCTCCTTCGCGCGCTCCACCGACTCGCGGTCGGTCGCGCCCTCGGCGAAAAGGCACTGGTAGCGGAGGAACCTCCTGATGATCTCCTGCTTCGAGGCGTTGCGCACCACCTCGTCGTCGACAATGCCGAACCCGATGCGGTTCACGCCCATGTCGGTCGGGCTGCGGTACGGGCAGGGCCCGTTCGTCATCTTCTGCCAGATCGCCACGAGAAGCGGAAACGCGTCGACGTCGCGGTTGTAGTTCACCGTCTCCTTGCCGTACGCCTCCTTGTGGTACGGGTCGATCATGTTCTTGTCGTTCAGGTCGATTGTCGCCGCCTCGTAGGCGATGTTGAGCGGATGGTCGAGCGGGAGGTTCCACACGGGGAAGCTTTCGAACTTGGAATAGCCCGCCACCCTTCCCTTGCGGTACTCGTGGTAGATCTGCGTAAGGCAGGTCGCGAACTTGCCCGACCCGGGGCCGGGGGCCGTCACGACGACAATAGGCTTCTCCGTATTGACGTATTCGTTCTTGCCGTAGCCGAGGTCGGACACTATCGTGTCTACGTCGGCAGGGTAGCCCGCCGTCTTGTAGTGGTAGTACACCCTAACGCCGCGGCGCTCGAGCTTCGCCCTGAACTGCATCACGGACGGCTGCCCGGCAAAGCGCGTAATGACGACCCCCCTCACCGTAAGCCCGAGCGAGCGGAGGTCGTCGATAAGCTTAAGCGCGTCGTCGGCGTAGGAGATGCCGAAGTCTGCCCTCATCTTCTTGCGCTCGATGTCGCCGGAGAAGAGGCATAGAATAACCTCGGCGTGGTCCTTGAGCGTCTGGAGGAGCCTCAGCTTCACGTTCGGGTCGTAGCCGGGCAGGCAGCGCGCGGCGTGGTAGTCGTTCATGAGCTTGCCGCCGAACTCAAGGTAGAGCTTGCCGAACTTCCCCGCGCGCCTGCGGATCTCCTCCGACTGCTCCTTGAGGTACTTTTCGTTGTCGAAGCCGATCTTCATCCGTTGATCTCCTTGAGAATGGCCTCTATCTTCGGCCGGCACTTGCCGCAGCCGCCGCCCGCCTTCGTGAAGTTCGTGACTTCCTCTACGCTCGAAAGCGAGTTCTCGGTAATGACGCGCCTCACCTCGTTTTCGCTCACGCCGTAGCACGTGCAGAGCGTGTCGGCCTCGAGGTTGCGGTCGGTGTTCTCGCCCGTCTCGTAGTTCCTTATCGCCGCCTCCATCGCCTCGCGCCCCATAACCGAGCAGTGCATCTTCTGCGGCGGAAGCCCGCCAAGGTATTCGGCTATTTCGCGGTTAGTTATCTTCTTCGCCTCCTCTAGCGTCTTGCCGATCACCATCTCGGTAAGCGCCGATGAGCTCGCTATCGCGCTTGCGCAGCCGAAGGTCTTGAACTTCGCCTCGGCGATCTTCCCGTCCGGGCCGAGCTTGAACTGGAACCTAAGCGCGTCGCCGCAGGCAAGCGAGCCCACGGTGGCCGTTCCGTCGGGGTTCTCGATTTCGCCCACGTTCCGCGGGTTGCGGAAGTGGTCCATCATCTTTTCGGAATAATCCCACATTTCTGGCAATTCCCATTTGTCTCGTCATTCCGCTCGCTTGACAAGCGGACGGTCGAGCATCTGTTCGTAAAGTTCAATGTACTTCAAGGCGCACTCGTGGTGGTTGAACCTCGCAAGCGACTCGCGCATTATGCGGGCGATCTCGCGCTCGCGCACGGCGGAGTCGGAAAGGTAGAAGTCCATCGCCCTGTCCATCGCCCAGAAAAGCCCGCCAGAATCGTACGTGTCGAAGCGGAAGCCGTTCCCTGTGGAATTCGCCGCGTCAAGCGGCTCCACGGTGTCGTGGAGACCGCCAGTGTTGTGCGCCACGGCGAGCGAGCCGTAGATCGGCGCCTGCATCTGCGGGAGGCCGCACGGCTCGAAGAGGGAAGGCATGAGCGTAAAGTCGGAAGCGGCGAACCCGAGCTGCGAGAGCCTCGCGTCGAAATCGTGCATGCCGAGCCGCCCCTGGAGGGAGTGGAACGAGCGGATGTCCCAGAAATGCCTCTGGAACGGCCCGTTCGCGATAATCGCAAGCTGCGCCCCCTTGTCGTGGTACTTCGCGAGAAACCTGTATGCGATGTCGGTCAAAAGCTGCGGCCCCTTCTGCACAGGGTCGAGCCTGCTCGGCCAGAAGAAAAGCGGCGCGTCGGCGTTCTCCTCGAGCCCAAGCGCATGCTGGAGATGGAGCTTGTTGAGGCGCTTCATCTCGACATGGTTCTCCGGGCCGTACTTGAACGGGATCTTGTCGTCCGTCGCAGGGTTGTCCGCCGGGTCGGGCGCGTTCAGAATGCCCGCCGCGCAGCCCGCGTAGTACTTGCCGCGAATTTCGTTGCGGATGGAATCGGGTATGAAGGAATGCCAGCCGTTCACTATCTCCTGCAGGAACGTGGGGCTTACCGTGTTTATGAAGTGCGCCCCGAATATCCCCGAGGCCTGCAGGTCGATCTGGTTGCGGTTGCGGCTTTCCTCGTAGTTGTACGGCGGGTAGCCGTAGTAGAGGCCCGCCCAGAATTCCGCCGCGTCAATCCCCGCGTCCTCGACCTGCGCGAGCGTGAGCTTGTGGGTGTGGATGTTGTGGACGGTGAAAAGCGACGGAATTCCCTCGCGCCTCGCGGCGGCAGGCACAAGCCCGGTCATCCAGTCGTTGCAGTGCACGAGGTCTGGCTGGACGTGCGGGATTATGTTGTTTATTACCTCGCGCTGGAATGCAAGGGCGAGCTTCACGTTCCCCTCGCCCTGCGCATAGACGGTGTCGCGGTAGTAGAAGCAGCGGTCTTCGGCGAGATGGATGCGCTCGTCGGGGAGGTGGCTCTTGTACTTCCTCAGCTCCTCGGCGACGAGAGTGCCCGTCTCGACATGGAACATCCTCCTGTAGTGCGGGAGCGCAACGTGCACGTCCGCGCCAAGCGAATAGAGCGCCGAGACAAGCGACGCGGAGACATCCGCCATGCCGCCCGCCTTTGCCGACATGCGGCCTGCGAGGTTGCCCATGCCCTCCGGGAGATACGTTATCTCCGGGGTCACTATGAGGATTCTCGGGTTTCTGGTTCTTCTGCCTCTTGCCATTGCCGCCGTCCTTACGAAATGACCGCCAAGACCATCCCCTTCGTGACATTCTGCCCGTGCTTTGCAAGGAAATTAATCTTGCCGGCAGCCGTCGCCTTCACGGGGTTGAAAAGCTTCATGGCCTCGACTACGCAGACGCTCTCTCCTGCCTTCACCGCCGCGCCGTCCGCCGCCATCTCTGGCTTGCCGGGCGCATCGCTCCTGTAGAACGTGCCGTTGAGCGGCGCGAGGACCGGCGTTCCGGAGGGGGTTTCGGGTTGCGGGTTGCGGGTTGCGGGTTTGGAATCTCCCGCCCCGAGCCCCGAGACCCGAGCCCCGAGACCCGAATCCCGTTCCTCTTCGTCCGCGGGAATTGGGCCGCCGTTCTTGCGCCACTTGAAGTAGTCAAGCGCGACTTCCGGGAAAAGCGCGTAAGAAAGGATGTCCTCTTCGGCCTTTATCGTGCCAGCGGGGAGCTCGGAAGCGCACTTCGCAAGCCCCGGCTCGAGAAGGTCCGCAGGGCGGCAGTCGATGACCTTGAGCCCGCCTGCAAGCTGCTTGCGCAGCTTTGGGGCAATCGGCGCGGGAGTGGCCCCGTAGTAGCCGGCGGCATATCTCCTCGTCTCGTCCGTCACCATCGAATAGCGCTTGCCGGAAAGGACGTTGAGGACGCTCTGCACCCCGACGATCTGCGAAGTGGGCGTCACGAGCGGCGGATAGCCAAGGTCGGCCCTCGCCTTCGGAAGCTCCTCGAGAACTTCGGGCAGGCGGTCGAGCGCGTCCTGCTGCGCGAGCTGGCTGCGGAGGTTCGAGATCATGCCGCCCGGGATCGCGTGGACGAGCACGCCCGCGTCGACCGGCTCGACCTTCGCGGAGGAAGGCGGCTGGCGCTTCTTCTTGAGATCCGCGAAATACGCGTTGACCCTTGCGATGCGCACGGAGTCAAGCCCCGTCTCGTAGCCCTCGCTTTCGAGAATCGCCTTCATCGACTCGACCGGCGGCTGCGAGGAGAACGAGCTCATCGTCGAGACCGCGCAGTCGATGCACCCCGCGCCGGACTCCACCGCCGCCATGTACATCGCAGCGGCCATGCCGCTCGTCATGTGGCTGTGCACCTGCACGGGAACGTCGGGGAGCGCCTTCACAAGCGCGCCGACAAGCTCGCGCGCCGCGCCGGGCGTGAGGATGCCGGCCATGTCCTTTATGCAGAGCGTGTCGGCGCCGAGGCTCTTGAGCCTGCGCGCGAGCTTCACGTAGTTCGCCGTGGTGTGCACGGGCGAGGTCGTGTAGCAGATGGTGCCCTGCGCGTGTGCGCCGTACTTCTTCACGAAGCGCATTGCGCTTTCGAGGTTCCTCGGGTCGTTCAGGGCGTCGAACACCCTGAATATGTCCATGCCGTTCTCGACGGCGAGCGCGACGAAGCGCTCGAGGACGTCGTCGGGGTAGTGCTTGTAGCCGAGGATGTTCTGCCCCCTCAGGAGCATCTGAAGAGGGGTCTTCCTGCAGACCTTCTTTATCTCCCGCAGGCGCTGCCACGGGTTCTCCCGCAGGAAGCGCATGCACACGTCGAACGTGGCTCCGCCCCAGCATTCAAGCGAGTAGTAGCCCGCCTCGTCAATCTCCGAGGCAATCTTCAGGATGTCGTCGGTGCGCATCCTTGTAGCCCAGAGCGACTGGTGGGCGTCGCGCAAAGTCGTGTCGGTAATGCGTATCTTGGTGTGTTTCGCTTTCATTGGATGTTAATTTTATCACATTTGCACGGCATAATCAACTGCCGCCGGCGCTTCAGGGGCCTATCCGAAGAACTCCTCCTCGAGCATGGCGCATAGCGCGTGGTAGACGGGAAGATGGAGCTCCTGTATCTTGAATGTCTCCGCCTCGGGCACGCGGATGGCGATGTCGCAGACTTCGGACAACCGCGACGGCGCGGCACCTGTCAGCGCGATTGCCACGGCCCCCTTTGCCTTTGCAACCTGCGCCGCCGCCACGCAGTTCGGGCTGTTGCCCGACGTGGATATCGCCATCAGCACGTCGCCTCTGGCGGCAAGCCCCATCGTCTCCTGCGCATACGCGACATCCCAGGAAATGTCATTGGCCGCCGCAGTCAATATCCCGCTCATCGAGACGAGCGAAACGGCCGGGAGCGCCGCCATCAGCCTTGATGAGAGTTCCGCCGGGAGCTTCGCCGCCAAATCGCGCGGTAGCGGGCGGCGCTTCCTAAACTTGTTAAGGAGCTCCCCCGCAATGTGCTCTGCATCCGCCGCACTTCCGCCGTTGCCGCAGAGAAGCAACTTGCCGCCTGCCCTGAACGACGCGTCAAGCGCCTCAAACGCGGCCAATATACCGTCTCGGCAGGCACCAAGCGCCGGATGGCGCGCCATCAAGCTGTCAAGAATGTCCCTTGTCGTGGCTTTCATGGTTCTCCGTCCCCTTCTTCTATTGCCCATTCCATAACGTGCGCTTCAACGCGCCAAAGTCCCCAGTAAACAGCAGGTTCCTGCCGACGCCCGCCCTTCTGCCGGCCTCGAGATCGCGGTCGCGGTCGCCCACATTCACCGACGAGGCCATGTCTATGCCGTATTTCCCCTTCGCCTTCAGGAAGAGCCCCGGCTCCGGCTTCCTGTCGGGACCTGACAGCGACGGGCAGTGGAGCACGCCTGCAATCGCGACCCCCTCCCTGGCGAAGCAGTCAAGCATGTACTTCGTGACTGACGCGAAATCCGCCTCGGTGAAATACCCCCGCTCGATGCCGCTCTGGTTAGTCACCACGATTATGGCGTATCCACGGCTCTGCGCCTCGCGGCAGAAGTCAAAGACGCCGTCGATGAACTCGAACCTCTCAGGCTCGTGTACATAGCCGTGGTCCACGTTGATCGTTCCGTCGCGGTCGAGGAAGAGGGCCTTCGTCCCCTCGCGCGGGGCGATCGCCAAGTGTCCGTCTCCGACATTGCCGTGGCCTTGCATCGACAGCCTCAGCGGTACGGGTCCCTGCAGTTCAGGTACTGCCTGACGTACTGTCCGATTCCCTCCTCAAGCGTCGCAAAGGGCGCGTCGTAGCCGGCCTTGCGCAGCCTGCCCATCGGGGCTTCGGTAAAGTACTGGTATTTCTCGCGCAGCGCCTCGGGCATCTCCTTGTAGCCGATCTTGGGCTCCTTTCCCATTGCCCTCCATGTTGCGGCGGCAAGGTCGTAGAATGTCCTCGCCTTTCCGCTGCCGACGTTGAAAAGGCCAGAGACATGCGGATTGGCAAGAAGCCATATGACCACGTTCACGATGTCCCCCACCCAGACGAAATCGCGCAGCTGCCCTCCGTCCGCGTAGGCCGGGTTATACGACTTGAAGAGCTTCACCTCGCGACCGGCCGCGACTTCGGGGAATATGTGCGCGATGACGCTCTTCTGTCCTCCCTTGTGGTATTCGTTCGGGCCGTAGACGTTGAAGAACTTGAGCGCTACATGCTGCGCCGGAGCCGGGCGGCCCTCATCGAGCTCGCGCGCTATTGCCCGGTCTGTAAGCGCCTTGCTCCAGCCGTATGCGTTCAGGGGACGCAGCGCATTCAGGTAGTCGAGCGACGAATCGTCCTCGAACCCGGCCTCTCCCGCCCCGTATGTCGCCGCAGACGACGCATAGACGAAGCGCTTCCCGTGCGCGGCGCAGAAGCGCCAGAGCTGCATCGTAAGCGTGAAGTTGGTCTGCACGATGAGGTCGGCGTCCGTCTCGGTGGTGGACGAGACTGCGCCCATGTGGATAATGGCGTCGATCTCGCCTGCATGCTCCGGCAGAAACGCGAACAGGCCGTCTGGCGACACGACGGAATGCAGTTCGCGCTTTGCGATGTTGCGCCACTTGTCGTCTGTTCCCAGGCGGTCAACGACGACAATGTCCCTGAAACCGCGCTCCTGCAGCCCGGCTACGATGTTTGAACCTATGAATCCCGCACCGCCAGTTATGACTATCATTCCGCCTCCATTGCCTGTTGCCTCCAGTCCAGCCAGTGAATCAGCCGCCAATGCCGATAGTATAGCATAAGCGGTGCAAGATAACAAGTGGGGGAAGATTGAAAAACATACGACGCCTTTGCCGAAGAACCTATGGCTTGTTCATGAAACGCGCGGCGTACGCCGAAAAACCACCTGCATGGAACCCATGTGGCGGCTTGCCGGAGAGGCATCCGAGGTTGTTCTCCATTGAAAGTTGTTCTCCATTGAAAAACGAGTCGCCTCCGCCGCCGTTGGCCAGCACCATCAGGGAAGTCGTACGGGGAATTCTCCTTCTCGAAGAGCGAATCCACTACCCTTTAAAGAGCGGGTGTCGGTTCAAAGACCTGCAAACAGGCGACAGGTCGCTTCTATGCAGATGTTCTGCCATGGTCCATCCAAGCGGAGAAAGGCAAATGCCCTTCTCCCAATGCTTAACCATACCTCTTGTTAATCTCCAAAACATCACTTTCTTTGCCCCCTTACAGTCTGAAAAGGAACGGCGCGATTTTCTCTGCAACCCTGCCAACGATGGAGAGAATGCCGCATAGCGACGGAAACTTCGCACCGAGCCACGTGAGGCCTCGCGGAAGTATCGCGCCCTCCATGCGCTCTCGCAGACGGTCTGCAGCAACGTCGCAAACCACCTGGGGGGGGGGGGGGGGGACCCCCAAAACCCCCAGCTTGTGCCCATCCCTGGCCCCAAAAAAACTACCCACCCCTGTGCGTCCCCCGGCCACCAGCCAAGGCA
>JAEEHL010000124.1 GCA_016280825.1 Verrucomicrobiota bacterium | reverse complement strand
TGAATGTGAGTTCTTATGACCAAGTAGTGGAGCTTGTTGATGCAGTGCGTACGGCAGTACAGGAGACTGTCGAGGGAGCGGTACCGGGGTAGTATACTTATTTGCGCGCCCATTTGGATTTGATGTCGCCTGAATATGTTTTGTCGCTCGTCGGTTTTACGTTCAGTACTGCAAATAAACTGAAGGAAATCAGCAAGAAAATCTGCTCTAAGGAATTTGGGGTGTCGGTGTCGGAGGGTTCGTCTTTAGATAGAGTGGCGGAATGCCTGGTGCGGACAGTTGTGAGTTGGCCGGGGTATTTTCGCTATACGTTTCATCGGAAGACAACTCAGAAACGGCTGGCGGACGTTGCGCACAAGGCCTTGAAGGGCGAGATTGATGACGCGGCAAATGAAGACGGTAGCATTTTTTCGAGGAATGGAATAGGGCGCACTTTTGTTCGTAATCTCGCTTTCGCCTACCAACAGGCATTAGTGGGCAAAGATCGCCTGCGGCCCGTGTTTGCGCGAGCCAGGACGCAGCTTGTCGTCGCGGCGGCGCGGTATCGGCTCGCCCATGACGGCGAAATGCCGCCGACGCTGGACGCACTCGTGCCGCAGTACCTCCCCGCCGTGCCGCTCGACCATTGGTCGAAAGACGGCAAGCCGTTCAGCTACGACGCGGCAGCTGGCGTCGTGTGGTCGGTCGGCGAATCGGGAGATTTCGATTACTCCAAATTGCCTGCCGGGGAATCAAAGCGAGTTCGTGGCGAGATTGGGAGAAATGTGGATTACTATGCTTTCCGCCTCGACGGCAAGCCGCTCACATTGATGGATAACGCAAAATGTACCCTGCCGCCTCAGGCCGGGCAGGAGGGCGGCGACCATGCGAACATTGAGCGCTACATTGCATTTCAAAAGAGGCGCTGCCCTGAAATGAAAGATGCCGACATCGGCAAGGCAATCATATTGCTCGGCGCACCTCTACTCGTTAGCGCACATTACAAGAATGGATGCAAGTCCGAGGTGTTTGATTTCTCCGCTGACGACAAGCGATACTATGTGGATAGGTTCGTGTTGGGCAATGAGCCGGTCAAGCAAGCGCTCCAGAAGCTCCTGATGGACGAGCCCGCCAAGGAAATCCCCGAGAATGCCTTTCAGGCGTTCATACAACTGGGCCTCGAGGAGAAGTTCAATTCGCAGTACCAGGAGAGACTTCGTTCGGATAGGAGCGACCTTCACATCGACACGGACGAGGGGCAGCTTTCGATAATGCTTCGTGAAAACGGCTGCACCAATGGCGCCATGACAGCGTATACGCAATTGGATGCTCATTATGGCGTCCCATGCGTGAGCGTGGTGTTGGCGAGCTGCGACGGCGGCGAGATCTTCTCAGTTGCCAGTGTCCTTGACAACAAGGACTCCGGGATTTACCTTTCGACAATGTTTTCAAGGGACATGAAATCATATTCCGTTGGCGTTGTCTTTGCCGACAGCCTGCTCCGCAGGATTCCGCACAAGTCTCGTCTGCATGTGCACGTGCCCGGACATGGGATAGTGTCGTTCAACTTGTATAACGTGGGCTACAGGGTCAGACATGATTGCCACAGTAAATTACCACAGTAGTGGGGGGACAGATATGTTCGGCTCTTGCCCCGCGAAGCCCCAAGCGAAGCGTTAGCGGAGCTACTTTGTTAGCCCTCGGAGTTTGAGACTTAGTTGGAGTTTCGAGTTCGAGTTCGAGAGCGGAATTGTAAAATTCCATTTTCAACCAAGCACTAACGACTAGCGACTAGCGACTAACGACTAACCCCTGACTCCTGACCCCTGACTACTCATCACTCATTACCCATTACTCATCTCCACTTCTCCACCTCTACACGGCTAATAATTTTAGCCACAAAGAACAGGAGAAGCACAAAGGTCGGTCGGTACTGCCAAACCACCAAACCATATCACTACCAAACTAAATATGATATAATATGCGGCAAGGGGAAATGAATGGACGGAATTGACGAAATCGAGGCGCTTCTGCCGCACAGGCGGCCGATGGTGCTTCTTGCGGAGGCGCTGCCTGAAACCGCGCCCGGGATTGCCGAGGCGCGGCTCGACGTGTCTGAAAAATGCGAATTCTTCGACCATGCAATCGGCGGCGTTCCCTCTTGTGCCGCGCTTGAGTACATGGCGCAGACCATGGCCCTCGCCGTCGGGCGCGAAAGGCGGTGCAAGGGCGACGACCCGGCAATAGGGTTCGTGCTCGGCACCCGCAGGATGGATGTCCTAATCGACAAGTTCGAGCCGGGCGGGGGATATGTCGCGCGCGCGGAATGCACGTACGAGGACGGCGAGTTTGCGTCGTTCGACTGCTCCATAGCGGATGCACGCGGCGAGATTGCGGCCAAGGCGACGCTTACGGCGTTCCAGCCCGGCCCCGAGGCGAACCTGGAGGAGATGCCATGAACGGAAGGAAAGTCATAGTGACCGGCTCGAGCCGGGGAATAGGCAAGGCCATAGCGGAGGCGCTCTCCGCCGCCGGATACGAGGTGGTCACGCATTCGGTCAAGTCCGGCGGCACCGATCTCGTCTTTGACGTCTCTGACCGCGCGGCGGCGAAGGCGGCGCTTGAAAAATGGGTCGCGGAGAACGGCGCGCCATACGGCGTCGTGCTGAACGCTGGCGTCGCGGCGGACAATGCCTTTCCCGCGATGGAGGACGACGAGTGGGACCGCGTCATCTCCGTCGACCTCGACGGGTTCTACAACGTCCTCAAGCCCCTCGTCATGCCGATGGTGCAGGCGCGCTCCCCGGGGCGCATCGTCGTAGTCACTTCCGTTTCGGGCGTAATGGGCAACCGCGGGCAGTGCAACTATTCCGCCGCGAAGGCGGGGCTTGCGGGCGCGGCGAAGTCGCTCGCCGTGGAGCTTGCGAAGCGCAGCATCACCGTCAACTGCGTAGCGCCGGGGATAATCGCGACGGAGATGACTGAGGCGCTGCCGCCGGAGATAGTGTCGACGGCAGTCCCGATGAGGCGCCCAGGCCAGCCGGAGGAAGTGGCCGCGGCCGTCGCCTTTCTCATGTCGGAAGGCGCGTCGTACATAACGAGGCAGGTCATACAGGTGAACGGAGGAATGATTTGAAGAGAAGGGTGGTGGTAACGGGCGAGGGCATTGTGTCGTCCCTCGGCCATTCGGCGTCGGCAGTGGTGCCGCGGCTGAAGGAACTCAGGAACTGCGTCACGAGGTCAGAGGACTTGGCGACCTACAAGGGGCTTCACACCTGCCTCTGGGCGCCGTGCGGATACGTGCGCCCAGAGAGATACACGCGCAAGGTCCTGAGGACGATGAGCCCAGTCTCGGAGATGTCGCTTTTCGCCGCGGAGGACGCGCTTTCGCAGGCGGGGCTTCTCGGCGGCGAGGCGACGCTCAAGGGCGGGCGCACGGGCATCGCCTTCGGCTCGTGCTCGGGGAGCGTCGAGGCCAACCTCGACTTTGCCTCGATACTCGTGGAGCATGAAGTGAGGAACGTCACGAGCTCGACGTATCTCAAGATGATGCCGCAGACGGTGGCGGTCAACCTGTCCGTCCATTTCGGCACTACGGGAAGGCTCCTGCCGACTGGCACGGCCTGCACGTCGGGCTCGCTCGCGATAGGCGAGGCATACGAAGCCGTCGCCTCCGGCAGGCAGGACGTCATGATCGCCGGCGGCGCGGAGGAATTCTCCGTCACGCAGGTAGCGGTCTTCGACACGCTTTTCTCTACGTCGTGCAGGAACGATTCGCCGGAGACTACGCCGCGCGCGTTCGATGTTGGCCGCGACGGGCTTGTCATCGGCGACGGCGCGGCGGTTCTCGTCGTCGAGGCGCTTGACCATGCCCTTGCAAGAGGCGCGAAGCCCATTGTGGAGATAGTAGGCTTCGGCACCAACACAGACGGCCGCCATGTCACCCAGCCGTCGGCAGAGACGATGGCGCGGGCGCTTTCACTTGCGCTTGACGACGCCGGCATTCCGCCGTCGGAAATCGGCTACGTCAATGCGCACGGCACGGCCACGCAGCTTGGCGACATCGCCGAGGGCACGGCGATGGAGTCGGTCTTCCGCGGAAGGCCCGCGCCCGTCTCGACGATCAAGAACTATACCGGCCACACCCTCGGGGCGTGCGGCGCGATAGAGGCCGTTGCGACGATCGAGATGATGAGGGCCGGCTGGTTCGCCCCGAACGTCAACCTCGCCAATCCAGACCCGAAGTGCGGCGAGAACGACTTCATCATGGGCGAAGGGCGCAAGCTCGACGTCGAGTTCGCGATGTCCGACAACTTCGCCTTCGGCGGCGTCAACACGTCATTGGTCTTCAGGCGGATATGAAGGGCAGGAAGATACGCGTCATCGCGAGGAAGGTCCTCCGCAGGGGCGAGGAGCCGGACGTCTCGTTCGTGCCCCCGCTTGCCCGCCGCCGCCTCTCCCCTCTCCAGAAGGCGTTTTTCCACCTCGCCCGCATGGAGGGGGCGCCGGAGCCCGCGAACGTGGTCTTCGCGAGCCGCTTTGGCGAGGACTGCCTCACGCGGAAGATCGTGGAGGACTTCAACTCGACGGGCGCAGTCTCGCCGAAGGTGTTCAGCTCGTCGGTCTACAACGCCTCCCCGGGAACGTGGAGCGTCTTTGCGAAGAGCCGCGCCGCCTACACTGCGATAGCGGCCGGCGCGGACACCGTGAGATGCGCGAACATCGAGGCAATGGGTATGGACCGAGGGCCGGTGCTTCTCGTCTGCGCCGAGGAGCTTGGCGGGTGCCGCGGCTTCTCGATACTATTCGACTTCGATGAATAGGCTTGCAAGAGGCATCCTGTCGCTCTCCCTTTTTGCGCTGTTCGGCGCGGGGGCGCTGGTGCTTTCTGCGGCAATGCTCATTCTCGGCCGTCCGGACAGATGCCATCCGCTTTTGAGGTGGCCGTGGCGGGCGCTTCTCTGGCTCTTCGAGGCCTTTAGGCTCGTCCGCGTCGACCGAAGCGGCATTCCGGACTGCAGGGGATGCGTCGTGGTGGCGAGCCACCCGTCGCTCATAGACGTGGTGATACTTGTCGCGCTCGTGCCCAGGGTGCTGCCCGTGGCGAAGCATGGGCTAAAGGGCAATCCGTTCGTCTCCTTGATCGTGCGCAACGCATGCCTGCCAGACGACGAGACCCTGCCTGAGGTTTCTCGGCCGTATCTCGAGAAGGGGTGGAACGTGCTTGTGTTTCCGGAGGGCACCCGTTCGCCCGCGTCGGGAGTCGGCAGGTTCAGGCGCGGGGCCATGCAGGTGGCGCTGCGATGCGGTGCGCCGGTCGTCTGCGTTTCGCTAAGGCAGTCGCGGCGGATTCTCGGCAAGGACCAGAAGCCGTGGGACATGGGCGAGAGGACGGTCGTGTATTCGACGGCATGCAAGGGGCCTATGCCGGCAGTCTGCGGAGAGGGCGAATCGCTTCACGCGGCAGCCTCCCGCCTTGCCCGCGAAATGCACGACTTTTGTCGCGGCGTTCCGTCCGCCGTCCAAGCCCCTTGTGGACAACAAGAAGGCGATTTGGGTTCAACTGCGCTTCAGGATCGGCATGCCGGATATTCACCGGGGAAATGAAATATGATATAATACGCAATATTTGTCTTCAAGGCCGTGAGGCCTGCAAGGAGGTTGGAAATGGGGGAAGGGACGAATGCGATAGGCGCGACGATTGCGCAGGTTGTGCTGGCGGCAGTTTGCGTGGCCGGTGGGTGGATTGCCAGGGAAATGTGGCCGCAGAAGGCGCCCGGGGGAATGACCGAAGATGTGAAGGCTGCGGCGCTTGCAGCCATGAAGCAGACGGTCGCAGTCACGAACGCGGAAATGCGCGTGTACAACCTTCCGGAGAAGTTCGTCGCCCATGCCGAGGCTGTGCAGGAGGTGGATCTTCTACCGCAGATCGACGGCTACGTAAAGGGGATCAAGTTCAAGGAAGGCGACATCGTAAAGGCGGGGCAGCTTCTCTACATAATAGACGACGAGCGCTATCAGGCCGTCGCCAACCAGCGCAAGGCCGACCTTGAGGCGGCCGAGGCGGAGGCGAGGCGCGCCGAGCGCTACTACGAGCGAATGCAGAAGGCGGACGAGCGCGGCATCACCCAGCTTGAGCGCGACAACGCCGAGGCGGCATTCGAGAAGGCGAAGGCCGCCGTGCTGCAGGCGAAGGCCAATCTCGTAGTGGCGGAATACGACTTGAAGAAGACTCTGGTGGAAGCTCCGATCTCCGGGCAGATAGGCAAGTCCGCCGCGCACGTCGGCGACTACGTCTCTCCCGCGAATGGGGCGCTTGCGAAGATCGTGCAGACCGACCCGATCCGCGTGAGCTTTCCGCTCACCGACCGCGCCTACATCACGTGGAGGCAGGCGCAGAGGAAGGGCGTCGCCAAGGCGTTTCGCATGCGCCTTATCCTTCCCGACGGCAGCGAATACGACAAGGAGGGCACGTGGGACTTCGACGACAACCAGATGTCGCGCGAGACGGCGTCGATCATGATGCGCCTTTCGTTCCCCAACCCGGAGCGCCTCCTCGTGCCGAACAGCTACGTGACGCTTTTGACCGACTACGAGCAGCCGCCTATGTATCCGTCCGTTCCGCAGCAGTGCCTTATCGACCTGCCTGGCGGCAACAGGGGAGTGTGGATCGTGAAGGACGACATGACCGTGGAGCAGCGTGCCGTCGAGACGAAGGAGTCTTTTGGCGGCTGGACGCCGATTGTGAAGGGGCTTGAGGAGGGCGAGCGAGTTGTCCTTTCCGGGACGGCGAAGCCGCTTGGCCCCGGCGTTACGGTTACCATAGCCGACCCCACGTCGAACGACGACATCAACCCCAACCACAAGCCGCCGATCACGGAGTGAGCGGAGGTTGATAGCGCAAGCTGACTGCCATAGGTTCGCTTAGCGCCCCACGTTGCTGACCGACTGATTTTCTTCAGTCGAATTTTCAGTTGAAAAAAAACTTAAAATTTCCTGTTGACTTTTGGTGTCAAGAAGTGTATAATACTGTCACAAAATGTCAAAGGTAGGCAAGGAGAGTGTCGCAGGGTCGACGGGAAGCGCGGTGAGCGTCCTTTTGGGGCGCTACGACTATGCGCTCGATCCCAAGAAGCGCTTTACCATTCCAAGTGGATGGAGGCGCGTCATGGGCAATCCCGATGACGTCTTCGTAATGCCCGATCCAGAGGCGAAGTGCCTGAATCTGGTCCCGCCGGATCTCATGCGTTCGCGTCTCGAGGAGCTGCAGAAGAAAGCGTTACTTGATCCTTCGCTCAATCGGCTGCTCCAGACGATCGGCGAAAACTCGGAACAGCTTACCCTTGACTGCCAGGGCCGAATCCGCGTCTGCGACAAGCTCCTTCAGTTTGCGAACTTGACGACGACGGTTGCGATGGTGGGTTCGGTCCGGTTGATCAAGCTGTGGGATCCCAAGGCGCTCGGCTCCGGAGACAGGGTAGACCAGAAGTCCTTCTCCGAGGCCGCAAAGGAGCTCGGGTTCTGATGGCGCATACGCCTGTTCTGCTGGAGGAGACGGTTGCGTTTCTTGCGGTGAGGCAAGGCGGCAGGTACGTTGACGGCACGCTCGGGCGGGCAGGTCATGCGAGGGCGGTTGCCGCCTTGGGCGGCGAAGTGCTCGGCATCGACAGGGACGCCCGGGCGGTTGAGGAAGTTGAACGCGAGGGAATAGCCGGTCTGCACGCCGTGAAAGGGCTGCACGGCGACCTCAAGAAGATAGCAGAAGGGTTTGGCTGGAATGAAGTTGATGGAATCATGTTGGATCTTGGCGTGTCGAGTCCTCAGCTGGACGAAGGGGAGCGAGGCTTCAGCTTCATGCGCGAGGGGCCTCTGGACATGCGGATGGATGCCTCGAGCGGCCTAACGGCGGCCGATCTCGTGAACGGGCTAGGCGAAGACGAGCTTTGCCGCATCTTCCGCGAGCTTGGCGAGGAGCCGCGGGCGCGGAGAGTGGCGGGGGAGATCGCGAGGGAGCGTGCCTCGGGCGTCAGGTTCGAGACGACGCTGCAGCTTGCGCGAGCCGTGGAGAAGGTCGTCCCGCGGAGTGGCGGGCGCCACCCCGCGACGAGGGTCTTCCAGGCGCTACGCATGGAGGTGAACGACGAGCTGGGCGAGCTAGAGCGCGCGCTAGGGGGAGGGCTTGAGCTCCTCAGGCCCGGCGGGAGGCTCGCGGTGATAGCGTTCGAGAGCATATCCGACAGGACGGTCAAGAAGTTCTTCGCCGCACACGCGGGGAGAAACGTCTCGCTGCAGCAGGGAGGATGGCGGTGGGAGGGCGAGCGGCCGAGGGTCTCGCTCGTGACGAGAAGGCCTGTCGTCCCCGGGCGGGGCGAGACGGAAGCGAATTTCAGGGCGCGCAGCGCGAAGCTGCGCGTCGCGGAGAAGGCTAAACAAGACGGAGAAGGCGAAAGATGAGAAGGAAGAACAGGAAGGTTTCGGCCAACACGGCCGCCGCCGGGGAGCACGCCGCGTGGATCGGCGGCCTTGTGGTGCTTGCCGGGATAATGGCGATTGTGAATGTGCTTGCGAACACCACCTGCAACCAGCTGATGGCGTCGATAGACAAGAAGGAGAAGGCGCTTGCCAAGCTCAAGGTGCAGTGCCAGAACGAGAACACAAGGCTTGCCTCGCTCTATACGCCCGACAAGCTCAGCATCGAGCTTAGCAGACGCGGCATGGCCATGAACGTGATGCAGCCGCGCCAGCTTATTAAGATGTCGAGATCCGGCAGGCCGTACTCCGTCAGCCAGGCGGACATCGCCCGCGCGAGGGCGGTCGACGAGAGGGCTGCAACCTCGTCGTACCGCGCACCTGCGCGGCGGAGGTAGCCCGGAGCGCGCACAATGGCGTCGCGTTTCGAAGGTGTTAGGTTCTGGCTGCCCGTGGCGGCGATGGCCGCATTCGGCATATACGTCGGCCAAAAGCTTGTAAGCAGCCACGTCAGGCCGAGCGTCAACAGCATCAGCTACGGCTTCTCCAGCGAACTTGCGGCGCGGCGCGGCACGATATGCTGCAAGGGAGGACGCCCCGTGGCGGAGTCGACGCCGCTGTGGCGGTATTCGCTCGACCCTCGCTCGATGGGAAGCAAGTCGATGCCGCGGGAAGTGGTGATGGAGAACATCGCCTCGACGCTTTCCATCCCCAAGGAGAAGGTGGCGGTGATGGCGGCCCGCACCTCCGGCCCCGGCTGGCGCCACCAGTTTCTCGCCGAGTCGGACGACCAGGCCGTCTTCGCGGCGATGACGGACCGCAGGAGGATACTGGGAGTCGCGGTGGACGACCTGCAGCGAAGGAGGTACCTCTGCGGCAGGTCGCTGTCGCACGTGCTCGGGTCGGTAAACGCCGAAGGCGTCGGGTCGTGCGGAATCGAGCAGCGCTTCAATTCGCGCCTTGCCGGCACCCCGGGGAAGATCGAGGGCATCAAGGACGCGTACGGCAACGAGATACGCGACCGCCGGGTGACATCGGTGCCGCCGACGCCTGGCGACACCGTCACGCTCACGGTGGACGTGAACCTCCAGTATGCCGCCGAGAAGGCCCTTAAGTGGGGCATGGCGGAATTCGGCGCGGAGTCGGGCTGGTGCATAGTCATGGACGTCGGCACGGCGGCGGTGCTCGCCCTCGCCTCCATGCCGGATTTCGATCCAGTGCAGTACGGCAGGGCAACCGACGCCATGAAGATAGACAGGGCCATTGCGTACAACTTCGAGCCCGGTTCTGTTATGAAGACGATAACGGCCGCTGCCGCCATAGACTGCGGCAGGGTGACTCCTGAGACGATGTACAGCACCGACAGGAACGACGACCGCTACTACAGGCTTCCCCACGATTCCCATGCAATGCCGCCGAGGATGTCGGTGAAGGAGGCGATCGTCCACTCCTCGAACACGGTGATGGGCAAGATAGGCTACGATCTCGGGCCGGAGAGGATGTACGATGCGCTGAAGAGGTTCGGCTTCGGCGCAAAGACGGGCATCGAGCTGCCAGGCGAGGAGTGCGGTATACTGTGGCACTGGAAGAAGTGGGACAAGGCGAGCTGGTCGCGCGTGCCCATCGGCCAGGCCGTTTCCGTGACGGCTATTCAGCTCGTCGGCGCGTACCAGGCCATTGCGAACGACGGCGTGAGGATGCATCCGCACATCGTCGAGAAGGCGGAAGACGCCGACGGGCGGACAACGTACATGCCGCAGGATGCCGCCGCCGTGGCGGTGAAGCCCGAGACGGCCCGCAAGGTGCGCCAGATGATGGTCGGCGTGAGCGAGATGGGGGGGACGGCGAGGAGGGCGCGCGTCAAGGGGTATTCGGTCGCGGGGAAGACGGGCACGGCGCAGAAGGCGAAAGACGGGGTGTACCTCCAGGGGCTCTACTGCGCTTCGTATTGCGGGATAATCCCGTCCGGCGTCGTGCAGTTCGACATGGACGGCAAGAGGCATTTCACCGACCCCTCGGTAGTGATTCTTGTCTCGCTCGACTTCGACCATTTCGCCACGTTCCACCAGGGCGGCAACAGCTCGGCCGTCGTGTTCCGCAAGCTCGCCCAGTATGCGATGAGGTATCTTGGAGTCACTCCCGACCGGCCGGATGAACTAAGCCCCGAGGCAAGCGCGGAAGACGAAGTCGAGCTTCTGCCTCTTCTTTGACATTTGCCGCAGGTATATGGTATAATTCGCGGAAGTGGAATTGCGATAGGGGCATGCACATGAAGTCATCGAGAAAAGGGTTCATACGCTCATTGGCCGGGCTTGCGGCGATGGGCGCGGGCGGTTGCTTCACTTTCGGCAGGGGCGACAGGATACGCCTTGCGGCGGTAGGCGTCGGCGGCAAGGGGTTCTCCGACTGGCTGCCGATGGTCGAAAGCGGCAAGGCCGAGCTTGTGGCCCTGTGCGACGCCGACTTCCGCCAGATCGGCGCGGCGCAGGCGCGGCTCAACAAGCTGAACAAGCACAGGAACATAATGGGCATCCCGTTCTACAGCGACTACCGCAGGCTCATGGACGACATCTCCTGCGGCAGGATCAACGTCGACGCGATGACCGTCTCCACTCCCGACCACATGCATGCTGCAATCGCCATAAGCGCCATGAAGCTCGGGGTGAGCGTCTATGTGCAGAAGCCGCTTGTGAGGACACACTGGGAGCTTGACCTCTTCAGCCGCACGGCGCGCGACTATGGCGTCGTCACGCAGATGGGCAACCAGGCGTCGGCCCTTCCCGGCGTCCGGCGCGGGGCGGAGGTCATGAGGAGCGGCATCATCGGCGACGTTCGCGAGGTGCACGCCTGGACGGACAGGCCCGTGTGGCCGCAGGGGCTCAAGGCGGCCTCCTCCGTGAACGGCCCCGCGGACGAGATCCCGCGCGGGCTCGACTGGAACGCATGGCTGGGCGTCGCGGAGGAAAGGCCCTATCGCGGCAGGCTTTCGGGCACGGCGAAGGGCTACGACCCGATGGCGCTCTGCCCGTGCATATACCACCCGTTCAGCTGGCGCGGGTTCTTCGACTTCGGCGCAGGCGCGTTTGGCGACATGGCCTGCCACAACCTGAACATGCCGTTTCGCGGGCTTGAGCTCGGGAGCGTCAAGTCGGCGGAATGCGTCCTCATCGAGGAGAAGAACGACATCGCCTTCCCGCTCAAGTCCACCGTCAAGCTCACATATGCCGAGCGCGACTCCAAGGCGCGCCCGGGCGTGAGGCTTCCCGAATGCGTCCTCTACTGGTACGACGGCCAGCAGGTGCCGTCGGCGGAGTTAATGCCGGAGGTCGTGGCGACGATGGGTGCGGTGCCGCGCTCGGGATGCTTCATCATCGGCTCGAAGGGGCGCGTCTTCACGAACGACAACGGCAGCAAGTGCTATCTTGCGCTTGCAGGGGAGAAGAAGCTTGTAGACTTCACCAAGCACGAGGCGGCGATGGCCGTGGAGCGCTCCATTCCGTTCCGTTCGGACGCGAAGGCCACGATGGCTGTCGAGTCCGGCGCGGCGGCGGTTTCCGCAGACGGCCACTACGTCGAGTTCCTTGACGCGATCAACGGGGTGGGCCCGGTGTTCGGCGACACGAACTCGCGCTGCTTTGCCGACGTTGCCTATTCCGTTCCGCTCATGGAGGGCATCCTCTGCGGATGCGTCGCGCAGCGCGTGCCCGGCCTTCTCAAGTGGGACGCCGCTTCGCGGCAGTTCGACGTCGCGGCGGCGAACGACCTCCTGAGGCCCTACGTCCGCAAGGGGTTCGAATTCTAGGCGCAAAGTCCATGGGCGGGAAATTCCAAGCAGACCTGCGGATTTTTTGATATAATATACGCAAACGTCATCGGATAACAAGAAACGAGAGGAAGACAATGGGTGAAGTAATCGGCGCGGGCGAGCTGCACAAGGGCGTGAAGCTGCTTATCGACGGGGAGCCGTGGGAGATAACCGAGTTCGACTTTTCAAAGCCGGGCAAGGGACAGGCGATATACAACTGCAAATTGAGGAACATGATGACGGGCGGCGGCATGTCGAAGAGCTACCGCAGCGGCGACAAGTTCGAGAAGCCCGAGCTCGTGCAGATGTCCGTCATATATTCCTACGACGATGGGCAGGCGTTCGTCTTCACCGACGAGAACTACGAGGAGATTCGCGTCTCCTACGAGGTTATGGGCGACAAGAAGTACTTCCTCATGGACGAGATGGAGGTGAAGGCGCTCTTCTTCAACGACAAGGTCATCGGCGTGGACTTGCCGCAGCTCGTCGAGCGCAAGGTAGTTAAGGTCGAGCCGGGCGTCAAGGGCAACACCGCCTCCGGCAAGGTGACGAAGCCGGCGACGGTCGAAGGCGGCTACATGCTTGCCGTGCCCCTTTTCATCAACGAGGGCGACGTCATAAGGATCAACACCGAGTCGGGCGAATACAACGACCGCATCTCAACAAAATAATCCATTGACATTTGGCACGATGAAGTGATAAAATTTCAGTGTTCTTGGCGTGGGGGGCGAGTGCCCTCCCGCGGGAGCGCAACAGAAAACAAGGAACAGTTCAGATGGAAATCTATGTTGGTAACCTCGCGTACGCGACGACTGACGATGGACTCAAGGCGGCGTTCGCGGCATATGGCGAAGTTACCGCCGCCCGGGTGGTGAAGGATCGGATGACCGATCGCAGCAAGGGCTTCGGCTTCGTTACGATGCCCGACGCCGGCCAGGCGCAGGCCGCGATCGACGCATTGAACGGGCACGAGCTCGACGGGCGCACGCTGCGCGTGAACGAGTCGCAGCCGAAGCCTCGCGAAGAGCGTCGCGGCGGCTTCCGCGGCGGGCGCGGCGGATTCGGCGACCGTGGCGGCTTTGGCGATCGCGGCCCGCGCCGCGAATCGCGCTGGTAAGTCAGGCCGCGGCATTGCCGCAGACAGCAAGGAGGGGCTCACCCCTCCTTTTTCGCAGAACGGGTTTTCGCTGCAACTCATGGAGGACTGGATGATGAAGTCTACAAGAAGGGGTTTTCTCAAGGGCGCGACGGCGTTCGGCGCGTTTAACATCGTGCCCGCAGGGGTTCTCTGGGGGGCGGAAGCCCCATCGAACCAGCTGACGCGCGCGCTGATCGGCTTTGGCGGCATCGCGTATTCCGAAAACCACCTCGCGTTCAAGGGCTCCCGTCTCGTCGGGTTGTGCGACCCAGACGAGCTGCACGTCGCAAACGGCCTTGCGGCCGCCGAGAAGCAGGGCTGGGGCAAGGTTAAGGCGTACAGGAACTTCATCGAGCTTCTTGCCGATCCCGGCGTCGACATCGTGCACATCTGCACGCCGCCGCACTGGCACGGCTGCATGAGCGTGATGGCCGCGCGCGCCGGGAAGGACATCTGGTGCGAAAAGCCGATGACGCGCACCGTCGGCGAAGGCAAGCGCGTCATGGAGTACGTGAAGGCGAAGGGGCGCATGTTCCGCCTCAACACGTGGTTCCGCTTCAAGGACCCGTTCTACGGCTTCGGCAAGGAAGTGAAGTACGTGAGGAAGGTCGTCGAGAACGGCGTTCTCGGCAACGGCCCCGTGCGCTGCGTCTTCGGCGCGGGCCAGGGCTTCTGCTGGAAGTTCCACCATTCCGGCCGCGTCAACCTGCCCGTCGAGGAATGCCCCAAGACGTTCGACTGGGACATGTGGCTCGGCCCCGCCCCGTGGAAGCCGTATTCGAAGCACCGCACGCACGGCACGTTCCGCGGCTACTGGGACTACGACGGCGGAGGCATCGGCGACATGTCGCAGCACTACCTCGACCCGCTTCAGTACCTTCTCTGCAAGGACGAGACAAGCCCCGTGAAGATCGAGTACAAGGGCCCGAAGCAGCATCCCGAGGTCGTGGGGCGCTTCGACAGGATCACCTACACATACGACGACGGCACGGTCATCATACTCGACGGCGACGAGTCGCTTAAGGGCGAGCCGTTCATCACCGGCTCGAACGGCGTCACCATATGGCCTGTAAGGCAGGCCAACGGCACCATCGGCTCGTGGACGAACCCAGGCGCGAACAAGGACAAGATGTTCGGAATGAAAGATGCCGACGGCAAGGACCTCGACGCGATGAAGATCGTGACCGACCTGCCCGACCCCGCGCCGCAGCAGACCGACTTCATCGACAGCGTACGCATGCGCCGCCGCTTCTGCCTCAACGAGGAGACGGGCTTCAGGAGCTGCACGCTCGCGAACCTCGCGATTGCGGCCGAGCGCCTCGGGCGCGGCTTCGAGTTCGACCCAGTCGCGCTCAAGGCGAAGGACGATCCTGCCGCGGACAGGTTCCTGTACCAGTCGATGCGCGAGCCGTGGCTCGAGGAATTCAACAAGGCTTAGGCGAAAGGGACGAAGATGAAGTACACTCTGCTTGCGGCGATTGCCGCGCTTGGGCTGTCGCTCTCTGCGGCAACGGACTATACGAAGATCGGCGCTGCGACCGCAGACGCGGCTGGCGATGCGCCCCTCGGCACCGCGTGGCACGCACAGCACATCGAGGAAGTCAACGAGGCGACGACGGACGACGCGCTTGAGGCGTTTGTCGATTCCGAAACGGCGGCCGCCGAGCTTCTCTCGCGCATCAAGCCCGGCTACCAGACCGATCCCCTCGACGCGATCCGCATCGGCGCCGTCACGCAGTATGTGATGGCCAACGCGGGCGCGAAGTGGTACGAGTTCTGGAAGTCTTCGCGCAGCGGCGAGCGCGCAATCTGGGTCGGAGCGCTCGTGAAGGCGCTTTCCGGCGCCAAGGACGAATATGTGGCAATCTTCCTTCTCGACCAGCTGCGCTGGTGCGCGGACGAGGGGAAGGTGGACGCGATAAAGGCAGCAGCCGCGCATCTCGACTCGAAGAACGTCGCCTCGCTTCTTGAGCAGGTCGTCCGCGAGTTGAAGCGCGAGTGCCCTGGCCTGTAGCGGCCATGTCAGGCGAGCTTAACGAGACGCCGTGTTCGGGCCGGGTGCACATTGCGTTCTTCGGCCTGCGCAACGCCGGCAAGTCGACGCTCGTAAACAGGTTCTGCGGCCAGGAGGTTGCGATCGTCTCCGACACGCCGGGCACTACCACTGACCCGGTGTCGAAGGCGATGGAGATTCTTCCGCTTGGCCCGTGCCTCATCACCGACACGGCGGGGCTTGACGACGAAGGGGCGCTTGGCGAGGAGCGCGTAAGGCGCACGCTCGCCGTTCTTGCAACGACCGACATTGCGGTATGGGTAGGCGACGGCTTCGACAAGTGGCGCGGCAGGTTCGCCGTGCCGGTAATAGAGTGGCGGCGCGAGGATTCGGCAGAAGAGCTCAAGAAGAGGATCGCGGCCATAAAGGTGCAGGAGGATCCCGGGCTTCTTGACGGGCTTGTAGGGCGCGGCGACAGGATAACGATGGTCTGCCCGATTGACGAGTCTGCGCCGAAGGGGAGGATGATTCTCCCGCAGGTACAGGTATTGAGGGACTGCCTCGACAAGGGGGCTACTGCGACAGTGTGCCAGCCGGACGGGCTTTCCAGATGCCTTGACGGCTCGTCGCTCGTCGTCACCGATGCGCAGGCGTATGGAGCCGTGCGAAAGACGATGGAGGAATCGGGGAGCGGCGCGAAGCTGATATCGTTCTCGGAGCTGTTTGCCCGGCAGAAGGGCGATGTCGCGGAATACAGAAGGTCGCTTGAGCTCCTGAAGACGCTTAAGCCCGGCGACAAGGTCCTTGTTGCGGAAGGCTGCACGCACCACAGGCAATGCAACGACATTGGGACAGTGAAGATACCAAGGGCGCTCAAGAAGATGACGGGGTGCGAATTCGAGTTCGCATTTTCAAGCGGCGGGTCGTTCGAGGTCGGGCCGGACGTGAAGTTCGTCGTGCATTGCGGCGGCTGCATGCTTACGAGGCGCGAGGTGCAGAGGCGCATCGCGCTCGCCAAGGCCGCAGGAATACCGATAGTGAACTACGGCATGCTCCTTTCCGCGGCGTCGCGCAAAGGCGGGGAGAGCTGAAAATCCGAGACAGCCGCCCCCTTTTTATGATATAATACACCCCAATCCGCCTGACCGATAATCTCTGACGGCGGGGTTCAACAAAAAACGATAAACTCTAAAGTAAAGGAAAACAAAGATGGCACGTGCGTACAACTTCTCCGCGGGCCCGGCGGTTCTGCCGCTCGAGGTGCTGCAGGAGGCGCAGAAGGAACTGGTGGACTACAAGGGCACGGGGATGTCGGTTATGGAGATGTCCCATCGCGGCAAGGACTATGACGCCATCCACCAGGAGGCTATAGCGACGTTCAAGGAGCTTTGCGGGCTTGGCGACGACTGGGCCGTGTGCTTCATCCAGGGCGGCGCGTCGATGCAGTTTGCGATGATCCCGATGAACTTCCTCCCGAGGGGCGGCGCGGCCGACTACGCCCGTGAGGGCACGTGGTCGGGGAAAGCGCTCAAGGAGGGCCAGAAGGTCGCGGCTTTGAGGGGGGCGACGGTCAATGTTTCGTGCGACTGCGCCAAGGACATCCCGACGCGCATGCCCAAGGCAGACGAGTGGAAGTGGTCCGAAGGGGCGGCATACTACCATCTCTGCTCTAACGAGACCATCGCCGGAGCCGAGCTCAAGGAGTTCCCGAAGGTCGGCGGCCCGCTCATCTGCGACATGTCCTCCGACATCCTCTCCTGCGAGCGCGACTACAATGCGTTCGACATGTTCTACGCCGGCGCACAGAAGAACCTCGGGCCCTCGGGCATGGCGGTCGTCGCGATCAGGAAGTCGCTTGCCGAGAAGGGCAACCCCGACATCCCGACTATGCTCCAGTACCGCACGTACGTCGACGAGAATTCGCTTTTCAACACCCCGCCCACGTGGGGCATCTACGTCTTCGGCGAGACGATGAAGTGGGTGAAGAAGATGGGCAAGGAGAACCTCTTCAAGCTCAACGCCGAGAAGGCGAAGAAGATCTACGACGTCATCGACGGCTCGGAGTTCTGGTCGGGGACGGCGCTTCCCGAGTTCCGCTCCAACATGAACGTCACGTGGCGCATCAAGGGCGGCGACGAGGCGCTCGAGAAGAAGTTCCTCGAAGAGGCCAAGGCGCTCGGCATGAGCTCCCTCAAGGGCCATCGCTCGGTCGGCGGCCTCAGGGCGTCCATCTACAACGCCTTCCCGATGCAGGGCGTCGATGCGCTCGTCTCGTTCATGAAGGACTTCGAGAAGAAGAACGGATAGCCTTGGGCTTCTTCAAGGCATACGACATGCGCGGCACGTTCGGGGTCGACTTCGACCTCGACACCGTGTACAAGGTGGGGTTCGCCCTGCCGCATGTCGTCAAGGGGAAACGCTGGCTCGTCGGGCGCGATTGTCGCACGACGAGCCTCCCCGTTCATGACGCGCTCGTGAAAGGGCTTGCCGAAGCGGGTGCCGAGATCAGCGATTTGGGTCTTTGCACGACGCCGATGGTCTACTATTTCACGGCTGCCGACGGCTTCGACGGCAGCGTGATGATTACGGCGTCGCACAACCCGCCAACTGACAACGGTCTCAAGGTCTCCAAGGCGACCGCGCTTCCCGTAGGCTATGCCGACGGGCTGAACGAAGTGGAAAAGCTCGTTTCTACTTCAGCGCCCTCGACCCGCACCCCGCAACCCTCGACCCGCACCCCGCACCCCGTCCCCAACGCTCTTCCCCGCTACATTGCCTGGCAGAAGGAACGCATCGACTTTGACGTTCTTAAGAACCTCAAGTTCGCAGTCGACTGCTCGAACGGCATGGCTAGTATTTTCGCCAGGGAAATGTTCCCAAATGCGGTTCTCATAAACGATACGCCCGACGGCAACTTCCCCGCGCACTCGCCAAATCCGCTCAAGGCCGAGGCGCGGGAGCAGATTTCGAAAGTCGTGCGAGAGGAGGGGCTTGACTGCGGGGTCGTATTCGACGGCGACGCAGACAGGGCGATGTTTGTCGACGAGCGCGGCGAATTCGTCCAGCCAGACTACCTCATTCCAATCGTCGCCCGCGCGACTCGCAGCCACCTGTCCGCCCTCGAACTACCTAACCACCTAACTACCCAACTACCTAACCATCCCAAAGTCATCCACGACGTGCGCACGAGTCGCGGAGCGATAGAGACTTTGCGAGAGGACGGCTTTGAGCCTGTCATGGTGCCAGTAGGGCATGCGTTTGCGAAGCCCATTCTGCGAAAGACTGGCGCCCTCTGCGGCGGCGAGCTCGCCGGGCACTACTACTTTTCGGAGTTCTTCGGGTGCGACTCCGGCCTTCTTGCTGCCACGAGGATACTCTCCGAGGTCGCGAAGGCGAAGGCGGCAGGGATGACGTTTTCCGGGATGATGAAGCCGATCGTCTCGCGCTACGCAAATTCAGGCGAGATCAACTTCAAGGTCGACGACAAGGAAGCGGCCATAGCGCGCGCCATCGCCGTCGCCAAGACGTTCGGCGAAGAGTCGTCGCGTTCGGAGATCGACGGCGTGAGGGTCGACTTCGCCGACGGGTGGATTAACGTGCGCAAGTCGAACACCGAGCCGTACCTGAGGCTTGTAGCCGAGGCGGACGGCCCCGAAAAGCTGAAGCGCTGGGTTGCGGTGCTTTCTGCGGCGATAAACCCGTGAAGGTAGACTTCCATATCCATTCTACGGCTTCCGACGGCACTGTCTCGCCTTCCGCCATTTCGCGCCGAACTGCGAGCTTTGACGCAGTCGCCCTTACCGACCACGACACTACGGACGGCATAGCTGAATTCCTCTCCGAGGGAACCGGTCCCGAGGGACGCGTGAAGATAGCGGGGGCGGAGCTTTCGATTGAGCCGGGGGAGGGCTTCAGCAGGTTCCATCTCCTTGCGCTTGGCATCGACCCAGCGAATCCGGGGCTCCAGGCGCTTCTTGCGCGCGTCATACGCGCAAGGGGCGACCGCAACCGCAGGATGACCGAGAGGTTCAATGCCATCGGCATCGACATCAAGCCGGAGGCGAAGGGCTGTGTTCTTGCCCGCCCGCACTACGCGGCGTGGCTTGTGAAGAACGGCTATGCCCCCAGTATCGCGGAGGCATTCGCCAAATACCTCCTTCCCGACTCGCCAGAGGAGACGAAGTGCTACGTAAGGCGCGAGTCGCCGCCGCAGGAGGAGTCGTTTGCGGCCGTTCACGCGGCAGGCGGGATATGCGTCATGGCCCACCCAAAGTTCTGGCGCAACGAATGGAAGCGGGCGGGGTGCGATTTCGCAGTTGCGGAACATGCCCTTTGCGAACTAAAGGAGAAGGGGCTCGACGGCCTTGAGGCGATCTATGCCGCGAATACGCCCTTGGAGAACGTGGAGTTTACGCGCATAGCCGACCATGCCGGGCTATTGAAGACCGCTGGAAGCGACTTCCACGGGCTCAACAAGCCGCGTATCCCGATCGGCATCGACGTAGAGGAGAGCTTTGTCGCCCCGCTTGTCGAGAGGCTTGGCCTATTGACATCATAGAGACGCAAATGTTATACTGAACCAGAATTAGGGGGAATTACAATGACAATCGCCGACGTAACGAAAATACTTGACGGAAAGCTGATAGCGGGCGACGCCACGAGCCCGCGCGCAGTCGGGGCCGTGGTCGCAAACGACCTCATGAGCGACGTGCTGCTGCACGACGAAGACGACATCCTTCTCTTGACCTCGCTTGCGAGCGACCAGGCGATCCGCACGGCGCACATCGTCGGCGCGATGGGCGTCGTCATCCACAACGCGAAGCCCCTTTCCGAGACGATGATCAAGGTCGCGAACGACCTCGCGATTCCGCTCGTCTCGAGCCCGCTTGCGAAGTACGACGCCTGCGTGAAGCTTCACGAGGCCTTTCTCGCGGAAGAGCGCGGCTAATGCCCGGGGCGACGGACATGAGCGAATACTCCCCCGTTATCCTCCAGGGCCAGCAGACGAACGACGACGAGATCCTCGCCAGCACGCCGCTTGACGCGAAGGCCCTGGGCGGCGAATCAAGCGAGATCATCATGGAGCTCCTGCAGCGCTTCAAGGTGCGCGACGTGATGAAGCGGCAGGTCATATCCATTCCCCGCAGCGCGACTATGCGCGACGCGCAGCGCATTCTGCGCGACAACCGCATCTCCGGCCTCCCGGTCTGCGAGAACGGGCGCCTATACGGCCTCGTGTCGGTGAACGACATAATTCGCGGCCTCGACGGCGGCTGGATGGACGAGCCCTGCGAGAACCACATGGCGAAGAACCTCGTAGTCCTCGAGGCGGGGATGCCACTTGCGTTTGCGCTCAGGTATTTCAACAACTACACCTACGGGCGCTTCCCGGTGCTCGATTCCGACCGCAAGCTCGTGGGCATCGTGTCCCAGCGCGACGTCATGCGCGCTCTTCTCTACGAGCTTTCAGTCGAGATACGCAAGCTCGAGATGAAGACGTCCTCGAAGGCGGCGAAGGTCGAGCAGGAGGCGAAGGGCAACTTCTTCCGCAGGGAGTGGGCCGTAGTCCACAACGACCTTTCGCGCGCCGGCCACGCGGCAAACGCGATAAAGGGCATCCTGCGCGAGCGCAAGATCGACCGCGCCATCGTGCGGCGCGTGGCAGTCGCGGCCTACGAGCTCGAGATCAACATCTGCATCCATTCGCACGGCGGCGTAATCGTGCTCCTTATCTCCGACAACAGCGTGAAGATCACGGCGAAGGACCGCGGCCCGGGCATCCCCGACATCGAGTGGGCCTGCCGCGACGGCACGTCGACGGCGAACGACTGGATTCGCTCGATGGGGTTTGGCGCGGGCATGGGGCTTTCCAACTCGAAGCGCGTCTCCGACAAGTTCGAGATACAGAGCGAAGTCGGGAAGTTCACGATTGTGCAGTGCACCTTCGAGCTGCCGAAGCCGGACGGCGCGGCGGAAGGGGGCGCACAGTGACGGCGGCGGAGATAGCGGGCAAGGTCGGCGGCACTATTGCCGTCGGCACCGGCGGCGAGGAAGCCTCGAACGTCTACGTGGGCGACCTTCTTTCAGACGTAATGGGCCACGCGGGCGAGGGATGCGTGCTCGTCACGATCCAGAACCACCTCAACACGCTTGCCGTATGCACGCTTGTCGGATGCGAGGTCGTGGTGCTGTGCCATGGCCGCCCGGTGCCACCCGACATGGCCGAGGGCGCCGCGCGCGAGGAGGTTGCGATCGTCGTGACGCCGCTTTCCCAGTATGAAACGGCGCTTGCGCTTTCTTCGCTTCCTCCGAGCCCGAAGAAGTAGATGAAGTTCGACCTTCACGTCCACAGCTGCCTTTCGCCCTGCGCGAACCTCGAGATGTCGCCGTCCGAGATTGTCGCGCGGGCCGTCGCCGCGGGCGTGGGAGGGATCGCACTTACCGACCACCAGTCTGCGCGGAACACGCCCGCCGTCGCCGAGTGCGCGAGGCGCGCCGGGCTTAAGTGCCTGAGCGGCCTTGAGGTCTGCACGGCGGAGGAGGTCCACACGCTTGCGCTCTTCGACACGCCCGAGCAGGCCCTCGAGATGACGGACTGGGTGTACGACGCCATGCCCAAGCGCGTCAACGACCCCGAGACGTTCGGCGACCAGCCGGTCGTCACGTGGGACGACGAGATCGTCGAGATGGAATGGCGCATTCTCGCAATGGCATGCCGGCGGACGATTGCCGAGACCTCGAAGAAGTGCCGCGAGCTTGGCGGGCTCTACCTCGCCGCGCACATTGACCGGAGCGCGTTCTCCGTCTATTCGCAGCTTGGCGGAATCCCGTCCGGCGACCTATTCGACGCGGTCGAGCTTTCGCGCACCGCCGACGAGGCGGAGTGGCTGCCAAAGGCGTGCGGGCTCGCGGTGACGCGCAGTTCCGACGCGCACAACTTGGACGATGTCGCGCGCGTGTGGACCGAGGCCGATCTCTCGTCGTTCACTGTGGCGGGGCTCAAGGAAGCGTTTGCGTTCCGCGCGACGCGCCTTTCCCCGCGCCTTACAAGCTTCTGAGGGTCTATCATGCATGCAACGCTCGCAGACGTAATAGCAGACACCGCCCAGAACTCAATCGAGGCCGGCGCCCGCCACGTGTCGCTTTCCATTGTCGAGGACGGCGGCAAGATATCCGTGTCGATACAGGACGACGGCAAGGGAATGGACGAGGAGACGCTTGCGCGCGCCTTCAACCCGTTCTACACTGAGCCTGGCAAGCACGACAAGCGGAAGGTGGGGCTTGGCCTCCCCATCCTCAAGCAGATCTGCGAATCGTGCGACGGCGAGGTTTCGCTTCAGTCGAAGAAGGGCGAGGGGACGAGGCTCGACTACTCGTTTTCGGCGCGGCACATCGACCTGCCTCCGATGGGAGACCTTGCCGAGGCGGTGATGATGCTTTTCAACTACCCGG
>JAEEHL010000123.1 GCA_016280825.1 Verrucomicrobiota bacterium | reverse complement strand
TTGCACAATCGCCTCAAGCCAGTCATTCTCGATGATATGGCGGCGTATCTCGCTCGGGCCACTGCCGGCATCGCCCGAAAAGAGCGAAGAGCCATTTTGAATTATGGCCATGCGCCCATCATCCTTGAGCTTGGAAATACCATTCAAAAGAAACAGCATCTGGCCGTCACTCTTCGACGGAAGGCCGGGGCCAAAGCGCCCAGCATCGCCCTTCGCGGCTTCAGCTTCGACATCTTTTGCCTCGACCTTCCAGTCAATGCCAAACGGTGGATTGGAAATCACATAGTCGAACTTGAACCCGCCGAACTTGTCGTCAGAGAGCGTGTTGCCATAGCGCATGTTGTCTGGGTTGCCGCCACGAATCAGCATGTCGGCCTTGGCGATACCGAAGGTGAACGGATTGAACTCCTGCCCAAAGTTCGTCACCTCGATTGTGGAATCGACTTCCCGAAGACGGTCTTCCATGCAGGTGAGCATCTGCGATGTTCCCATCGTCATATCATAGACAGTCTTCGACGCGCCTTTCGCGCCTGTGCCGAAGACAGTCAACAGGTCGCACATGAGGTAGATGATGTCGCGGGAAGTGAAGTGAGCTCCGGCCTGTTCGTCGTAACTTTCGGAAAAGCGGGCGACGAGGTTTTCGAAGATGTAGCCCATGTCGTTTGTCGCCACCTTCTCAGGCGACATGTCGGCCTTTGCGGAATTGAAGTCAGAGATCACCTGATAGAGAACGCCGCCTTTTTCCATCGTCGTTATCTGATCCTCGAACTTCATCTGCTCAAGGACATCGCGCACATTTTCCGAAAAGCCGTTCAAGTAGTCGCGGAAGTTGGCGGCGATGTTCTTCGGGTCGGCAAGGAGCGTCTCGAAAGTAAACTTGGAAGTGTTGTAGAAATTGTAACCCGACGCCGCCTTGAGAAATGCCTCCTTCACCTGAAGATGCTTCTTCGCAGCATATTCCTTCTGCACCTTGGCATAGGTCGGCAAAAGGCAGTCGTGAAAACGCTTCACCACCGCCATCGGCAGAATCACAAGACCATATTCATGCGGCTTGTAAAGCCCCGCAAGAGAATTAGCCACATCCCACAGGACATTGGCCTTCTCCTGAATTGTCTTCCCAGCATCTCGCTTTTTGTCTTTCAGAGCCATTTCACACCTTCAATTTCATTCCTGCGATTTCGGTGAAAGATTTGCGGTGACGAATGCCGCCCTTATTTGATAACACCCCAAATGCATTCGTCAGCACCGCCGGCGATGTGCCCATGCCGGCAATCAATTTTTCTCGCCTCGCATCAATCTTCAATTGCGCCGCCTTTTTTCAAATGGCCGTTTAGAATGGTGGTGTCTTCATACCGCGCATTATATCATATTTGCGCGGCGGTTTCACCAACAAATCACGCAGAAAGCGCGTTTCCGCAAGTTATCCCGAGTTGTCGGCAGGTTGTCAACGGACTTGTCAACAAGAACTGCTCCTTCGTGCAAGAACTAAAGGAGTGATGAGTGAGGGAGTGATGAGTGATGAGAGACGAGGGCTGCCCGCATGGAGGGTCGCGGCTGCCCGCATGGAGGTTTTCACTTCCCCGCATGGACTATCTCGCTCCCCTGCATGATAGGTGATGAGAGAGGAGTGATGAGTGATGAGAGACGAGGAACGAGGATGAAGAAGAGCGTCCTCGGGAGATCGTTACATGGCGAATGGGAAACGAGTCAAACTGAGGAAGCGCGGAAGAGGGCTGCGAGGGGCTAGGGGCTAGGGGTCAGGGGCCAGGAGCCAGGGGTCAGGGGCCAGCACTGACTACTGACTACTAACTACTGACTACTGAATTTAGGGTTAGGCTCCCCATGTGAGGTCGTGGCGAGGGGCAAGGGTGAAGAGCATGGCGAAGTGCGAGACGGCGGGCGCGGTGCGCTCTGGGCGCGGCAAGGCGCGGTAGTATGCGAGAAGCGGCAATGGAGCGGCAACCGCCGCGGAATTGCGCGACGAAGCAGACTGCCGCGGATTGCCGATGCACGGGGCGGGAGCGCCCGACGGCTGCGCACGGGGCCGAGCGATGAACCCGCGCCACCGACACGACACCGCCAGAGTTGCCAAGCGCGGCCACGACAGGGGGCGTAAGCCGAGCGAACCTAAGCCAGCTTGCGGCGAGTTGCGCAGGACTGCGACCCGACGGCGTATATGCATACGCCGAGAGGTCGCAGGACGCGCAAATCGCCCAAGATGGTACGGGAGCACGGTTACCCCTGTCGTGGCCGCACATTGACACAGCAAGGGAAGGCATGGAAAGGCAAGGAAGGCAAGAGCTGAAAGCTTAATTCATCAACTTCAACTGCGACGCTTAAGTCTTAAAGCCCGCATCTCGCGTAGCGGACCGCCCATTCGTCCAGGGCGGCGGCGACTACGGGCGAACTTTCGCAGCTTTTCTGCATTTTCATGGCAAGACGCGCCGCATCCTCGTCCATCGTGTGCGACGAAAGATACAAAAGAACCCTCCTGGCATCAAGGGGGTTGCGCGGAGGGTTAAAGCCATCCGCCCTGAGCGCCTCCTGAAGCCGTTCGCCCGCGGCAGCGACAAACTGCGACGGCACAAGCCCGCACTCAAGCGCCAACGCCTGCTCCGGGGCGGTTCCCCCGCCGACTTTGCCCTCCTTTGAGACCCACTTCTCTGCAAACCGCGCCGCAACCTCGTCCGCGAGCGCCCCTAATTGCGAAACTCGGTCTAGGCCGGCAGGCGAGAGGGCGGCAAGCCTCTCGGAAAGCCGCAGGAACCTGTACCAGTGCGCCATCGTGGAGACATCGCCGGCGACTCCCGTGTCGCGGTACTTCAAGGAAACTGCATCGACATACCTGAGGCACACCGGCATGAATTCAAACGCCCTCGCGTCGTTGTAGTGCCTGAAAAGGGCGTCCATGAGCACAGGCACGGCACAGGCGCTCTCAAACGTGCCGCCTCTCTCCCCTCCAGGGCTCGCAGCCGCCGCGCCGAGGCACGGCGCGCTCTCGGGTATCCATCCGTCGGAGGCGCTCTCGTCGGCGAAATCGCGGAGCGTCTTTACGAAGAACTCCCTCATGTCGAAATTCTGCGCAAGGGCCTCGGCAACGGCCGCCACGGTGCTGCCGCGCTGGAACCGACCCCATACGGGGTCGTCCACGAGGAATCCAGGCAGATGGTTGAGAAGCGAGAGAATGCACTTCTCGTGAAGCTTCGAAACGGCGCCGCCCTTCGCAGCCAACAGGCCCTCGGAGGGCGGCTTGCGCTCGAACCCGGGCTCTATCCTGCACCAGACGGCGGCGCCCTTGCCCAGAAGCGCCGGAGCCCCGCGCACTTCGGCGTACCTTGCCGACCTCCACACAAACGGCGGGACGAATTCGTTAGGTCCCTCGCGGCATATGTACACGTCCCGCGGCGCGGCATGTGCCGGCAATGGCTCGACAGAGCCGTCGCGCCTTAGGCTTTCGCCGTAGACGATCTCCACTCTCCTGCCGCGCGACGCGTCCCTGAACTCAAACTTGGGGTACCCCGTGCGGCACGCGCCGAAATCCACGATCTGCACCTCGCCTTCCCTAAGCCACTTCGAGGCTCCCGCGACCGTCTCGCCCACTACGACTGCAGGGGCCCTGCGGGCGACGACCCTGCCTTGCGGACCCTTTACAAAGGTCGCCCGCTTCATGACCCTGTCGGCATCCCGCGATGCATCGACTACCGACCCTCTCGCCAAGGAGTTTTCGATCACCGCGCTCCTTCTCCACTTCCACTCGAGTTCGCCGACCCCCTCGGCTATGAACTTGAAGCAGGGCCGCCCCCGGGGGAAGTCCGCCGGGAAGTCCACGCCTGCAGGCGAAGCGTCCGCGCCGTACCACCCGTTTCCAAGAAGGACGCTCACTTCGCATCGCTCCCCTTCGTCCGTCTTGAGGAATTCCGCCGGGATGCGCACGGTATCCGCATAAAGAGTCGAGCCGAGCGGACTGAAAAGCGGCATGAGGGAAGTGGGCGAAAGGGTCTCCACCCTGCGGCCGTTCACCGAGAGGACATAGCTGCCGGCGCAGACAATGTGGAAGAGAGTCTCCCTGCCGGGGAACGCCGCCCCCTTTCGGAAGATTGCCACGAACTCCGGCGCGGGATCCTCGCGACCCTCACTGGCCTGCGGGCTCCTGCCGTCGCCGATCCACAGCGCGGATTCGAGGTCTGAAACAAGGTCCGCCCTGGCGGCTGCCGCGGCGAACATCGCCGCAGCCGCCAGAATGCGGACCCATCTTGCTGTCGCAGGCTGCCTCAAGCGTCAAGCTCGGCCATTGCGGCCTTGCGCGAGAGCTTTATCCTGCCGCGCTGCTCGTCGACGTCGATGCACTTGACCTTGACGACGTCGCCGACCTTGCAGACGCCGTCCATCGACTTGAGGAACTTGTCGGAGAACTCCGAGATGTGGCAGAGGCCCTCGAGGCCGGGGAGTATCTCGACGAACGCGCCGAACTCCTTGATGCTCGTGACCTTGCCCTCGTACGTCTTGCCGACTTCCGCCACGGCGGAGACCTTGCCGACTTCCGTCTTCGCGGCCTCCATCGACTCCTTCGAGGTGGCGAAGATCGAGACCTTGCCGTCGTCGTCGATGTCGATCTGCGCGCCCGTCATCTCGACGATCGCGCGGATGTTCGAGCCGCCGGGGCCGATGAGCGCGCCGATCTTGTCGACCGGTATCTGCATCTCCTCGATCCTCGGCGCGTACTTGTTGAGCTCGGGGCGCG
>JAEEHL010000122.1 GCA_016280825.1 Verrucomicrobiota bacterium | reverse complement strand
GTTCACCACTTCGCACGCGGCAACCGACCTGTTGCCCTCGCCCCACGTGTTGCAGCCGACCGCGGCAATTTCGCATTCGCCCGCGTCGGCGAGCGCATGGAGAACCGCCAGCGCCCCGACATCGTCGTAGTCGGTGTACATGTCGGTGTCAAACAGTATCTTCGGCGGCGCGGGGTCTGGCGCGACTGCCATTGACACTGCAAGCAGGGCGGCGATGAACTTCATGACCCGAAAAGCCCTCTACTTTTCGCCAGTCTTCCTTATAAGCACGTAGGAGATTGCGAAATAGGGAGGGCCGTTCATGTTGAAGCCGGGCGCCGTGTTGCGGATCTTCAGGGTGTTGTATCGCTGCATCGAGTCGAACGGTATCCTGAACTTCTTCGCGGCGTACTGGAACGGCGGGAAGCCGGGATTGTCGGAATAGATCACCTTGTCGTTCACCGATATCTCCATCGGGTTCGACCCCTCTACCTCGTCGTCGAGCGCGGAGATCACAAGCTCGTAGTCCCCCGCGGGCGGGAACGGGTCGCACTCGAACTTCAGCTCCGTCGAGGAGAACTGAGTGTCGCGCCCGCGAATGCACTTTATGAACCGCGACTCCTTGAGCGAGTAGTGCTCATAGTACGTGTTGAGCGGGCCCGTCATGTCGGTCGGGAGGTAGAGAAGGTCGCCCTTCGACTTGTCGAACTTTGTCTCCTTCTCGGCAAGCTCCCTCGCAGGCCCCAGGTACTTCGCGTACTTGGAGAGGAAGTCCGGCGGGTTGAGCGCGCTCCTGTAGACCTTCTCTGCAAAGCCGACTCCCGCGTCGTAGAAGCCGTACTGCCTCACCTCCGGGTTGTACTCGACGGCTTTCGCCCAGCAGTTGCTCGCGACGATCCAGCGCGCCTTCAGGTCCTCGACGTCCTCGTGCAGTATGTCGGCCGTGACCTGGCCGTACTTGTACTTGTCGTTCGCGGCGAGTCCCTTAAGCCCCGGCTCGAGGATGGAAAACATCTTCTCGCCCAAGAGCTGCGCGACGGCGCGGCGGACGGAGCGGGCCTTGTCGTAGCCCTTCACGTTCCAGAGGCAGTCGCCGAGGGTCGAGAGCTGCGGCCCCTCCTTCGGCGTGCCGGAGTTCTTGAGGAACCCCTTGATGTCGCTTTCGAAGAACCCCGGGTAGTGCCACGCGTTCCAGTCCGTCTCGTCGATGATGTACGAAAGGAGGTTGTGCGGGCCAGTGCCGTTCTGCCCGACGGCGGGCTTCTGCCCGGTAAGGTCGGTGAACCACTGCACCTGCCGCTTCGACTTGTTGTAGCCCTTCACCTGGCCGCCCGTCCAGAAGATGTCGATGTCCTCAGGGAAGATCCTAAGGCTCTTAAGGTACTTCTCGCGGTCGTCGGGATACTTCGCAGACGAATCGGGCCCCCAGTAGTACGGCGGGCAGTAGATCATCTTGAACCACGGGTACTCCGCCTTCACCGCGTTGAACACGGCGAGGACGTGCTCGGCGTCGTAGTCGGAGGGCCTGAGGCCGGTCGCGATATCGTCCTTGTTCTCCGAAGAATAGCGGCAGTCGTCGTTCGGATAGTAGATGTTCGCGCCCATCGAGGCGAACATCTTGCACTTCTCGATCTGCATGGCTCGATAGCCCTTCCATGAGTACGCCCAGCCAAGGCCCATCGTGTGATTGGCTATGCCGTAGCAGAGCTTTAGCCCGAAATCCCTGAACTCGCGCGCAAGCTCTGCGCACTGGTAGATGCCGAGCGGCGATTCGTTGCCTGCGGAGAGCGGGTGCCTCTGCACTACTGCGTAGTTGAGCTTCGAGAAGATCGTGTACTCCGTGGTGTTGCGCCACATCGGCGTCGACTCGTAGCCGCGCCACGCGGTGTCGGGCCAGTCCTCGATCTTGCAGACTCTCACGGCCTTCTCGCCGTCCTTCAGGCACTGGATGAACGAGACGACGCCCCAGAGGACGCCCTGCAGGTCGCGCGCGCGCACCTCCGCGCCCTTCTCGCCGATGTCGAGCGTGTAGCCCTCGCTCTTCTCGACCTTCGCCTTCGGGTCGAGCGCAAGCGTCACCTTGTACGCGCCCTTGCCGCCGACAGCGGCGGAAATGCCGCGCGCGGCAAGCTTGCGGACGAGGAGCTTAACGCGGGCGTCTTCAGCCTTTACGCCGTCGAGCTTCACGGCAACGCCCGAAAGCGCCGCGAACTTCTCGGTGTATTCCGCCTTCTGCGGCTCCGGGAACGCCTTCGCGCCGCTCCATCTCGGAAGCCCCAGCTCGCATGGAGTCGCGCCCGTAAGGAACGTCAGGGAGTTGACGGCAAGATAGCTCCAGTCGGGCTGGCCTCGTCTGGTGGTGACGAGCTTGCGAGAGACAAGGTCCTTCAGCTTTGCAATCGTCCCTTCGCGGTCGCCGGCGGCGAATCGGATTTCCGCGAGGCGGTACATCGCCTCGCCAAGATAGAAGTGGTTCGGCTTCGGCTGCTTCAGAAGTACCTCCTCGACTGCCGCGTATTCCTTCTCGGCCTTGTCGTAGAAGTGCCTGAAAAGATACGCCTCGGCAATGTCGAGCCTTGCGCGCAGGTCGGCAGGCGCAAGGGCGAGGATTTCGCCGAGGAGCTCAATGTAGCGGTCGCTTATCGCGTCAAGCTCCGCCTGCGGGAGTGGCTTCTCGGAGTTCTTGTCGGTAGTCCACTTGCGCTTGAAGTGGTCGCACCAGCAGGAATATCTGGAGCAGCACCGCTCCTTGTCGATCTGCTCGCGGATCGCCACAGTCGCCTTGTGTATTTCGACCGGGGTGAGCTTTTTCGGCTTCTTCACGTCCGGTGCATTCCCAAGCGCCTCCATCCAGATGTCGTAGGCGGCGTCGGTCGGATGGACCTCGTCCGCCATGAGCGATTTCGGCACCCACCCCGTCTTGTCCACGAGCTTGTCGTTGAAATCCACCCAGACCGTACCCTTGTCGCCTTCGGCAAACTTCTTCAGCAGTTCGTTCGTCTTGTCGTTGCGCGCTCGCGCCGCCACGTGGGCGGTCGAGGAAGCCGACTGCCCCCTCGGGAATATCGGGTGCAGCATGACCGCCGCCGACGGCTGGCGGGCATGGACCTGCGCGACGCTCTTCATCACCCCGGCGGCGACCTTGGCGGGGTCGGAGTCGTTGGCGGAGTTGTTGTTGGTGCCTATCATGAGGACGACGCACTTCGCGGTGTAGCCGTCAAGCTCTCCGTGGTCTATTCGCCAGAGAACGTTCTGCGTCTTGTCGCCGCCATAGCCGAGGTTCACCACCGTGCGTCCCTTCGTGAACTTCTCCCAGCTCTTGGGGTGCTTCCACTCCCAGAAATGCATGATGGAGTCGCCCAGCATCACGATGTCGACGGTCTTGCCCTTTAGGCTCTCGACAAGGCGGCTGCGGCTCAGGAAGCGGTTCGCCCACCAGTAGTCGCCGAAAATCCCGGGGTCGCGAGTCTTGTCCTTTGTGCGGCACTCCATGCGCGAAATCGACGCGCAGGGGTCTTCGGCCGCAACTGCAGCGGTGATAGCCGCGACAAGGCAAATGGCAACGGATGCAACAAGTCTCTTCATTTTGAATCCTCCATGAATTACTGTCGTGATTATACCAAATTTCTCAGCCTGTTGCAAATGGGCATTCAGAACCTGTTTTCGCCAGCCACAAGATCTTTCGCCATGCCTTTCCAGACGAACGTGCCGGGGACGGGAGTTCGCACAACGCCGCGAGGATTGGGCCCTGAGAAATCAAGATCAACCTCAACCGCTCCGGCCGGATGCGGGCAGCGGCACTTTATCTTCTTTAGTGGCCCAGGGCATGGTGCCACCCTCACGCGCGCGAAGAATGGCGCGTCAGGCGAAATTCCTGCAAGCCCGTGCGCGAAGAAATACGCAGGATGTGCCCCCCATGCATGGCAGTCGCTGCGGGCGGAATCGCCGGGAGACTCAAGAAGCGTAGTTACGTTCAAGTCGAGGAAGTGCTTCCATAGAGCCATTCGGCGGAGAAAGAGGTCCGCTCGTCCGCGCTTGAAGTACGCATCGAAAAGAACGCTTGAAAAGTAGACTGTGCAGCGTGCGAGGTCTTTCGCGGACGCAAGGGCCTCCATCGCGCGCGAAGCCATGTCCTCCGGCAGCGCGTCGGCAACGATTGCAAGCGCCTGCGCGTGTTCGCTGAACTTGTCGTGGTCGAGCGTGTCGGCCACCATGCCGCGGGAAGAATCCCAGAACTTCTCCCTTATCGACGAGGCGAGCCTTTCCGCCCTTCTGTCGAGAATTGCGGCGTGGTCGAATTCTCCAAGCGCCTTCTCTGCGCACGAGACTGACCTCATCGCAAGAAGATAGAGGAGATTGTTCACCGCGCTCGGCCTCTCCGACCGCCATGTGCCGTCAGGCGCGCAGCCACGCTGCACAGGGTCCATCCACTCGTCTGCCCAGTCCATGAAGCACCACCCTGGCATCCGCATCACAAGCCCGTCTGCATTCTCGTAGAGCCGCAGCGCGTCTAGCGCATGGCGCGCGCCCGGCATCCGGGCGGCGAGCCATTCGCGGTTCGCGTGCCACATGGCGTAGTCGCCGTGCATGACAAGATGGCAGAGCGTGTACGTGGGGCTGTCGTTTGGGTGCCTCACGGGACTTACCATCGACACAAGACCGTCGCAGTGGCGGTCGAAGTCGAAAGATTCTACCACCCTTCGCACAAGCCTGTCATCGGCGGTAAACGCGCACATGGCCATTAGCTCCGGGCGCGAGTCGCCCGGATACTGCTGCTGCTCGTAGTATGGGCAGTCCATTGTGGTTTCGTGAGAGCACATCTGAAGCGCCCTAAGGCAGTTGCGCCTTACCGCGGCGAGGGATTCGTCGTCGCACTCGAACGCCCCATCGTCCTCAAGGGGATAGCGGCTTTCCACAATGCCGAGGCGCGTGATCTCAAGCGGCTCTCCCGCCGTCTTCACGTCGATGCGGCACCACAGCCCGCAGCGCCACCACGGCACCGTGAACGACGCGCCCGCGCGGCCGTCCGGGAAGAACGCGTCCTCGAGCCCGGCGAAGAGAAGGCCCTCGAAGGCGGACCTGTCGCCCTTCACGAGCCGGTCGTTCGACGCAGGCGCGCCAAGCGCCTCGGCCCAGCCCCAGCGCACCTCCGCGCCCTTCCCGCCGTCGACGTCGAGGACTGGATATCCGCACTGGTACTCGCCAAGATGCCAGATTGCACTGAACTCGGTCTTCGGAGGGACGACAAGGGCGCGCCCTTCCGCGAGAAGCGCGTTGAGCTCGCGGACAAGATCCGCCGCGCCCTCCTTCGAGTACGCCGCGGAGTCGTCGAACGCGCCCTTGCGGACGCACTTGAAGGCGCCCGGCGAAATGAACCGCTCCAGCTGGTCCGGCATCTCGCTCGGGAAAAGCTGCCAGCCATCCGGCCTCAGCGAGCTCTCGCCATGGCTTTTCCAGAGCCGCTCCCTGACCCAAGCCGTGTTGGTGATCGTGCCGTGCCATGAGCGCGGCTCCTCGAACATCGCGGCAGTTCCGCGCACGTCGAATACGCAGCCGACGCCGAATGCGTCGAGCTTAACGGCGTTTGGCTCGCGAGGCGCCGTGCCGACGACGCGCCCTACGCGCCAGTCGGCAAAGCATCCCGTGGAGACCCTCCGGTGGTAGTCGCCCTCGGCCTTGACCATGAACGCGCCCTTCCACGAGGTCTGGGCAATCGGCGCATTGTCGCCGAGCCGCCACACGAGCGCGTCCATCACGTGGGCGCCCTTCGCGAGGTCTACCTCGTACGACTGAAACTGCCAGTTGCCAAGGCATGCCCTGTTTGGCCCGCGCGAAATGACCTTGCCGTCGAGAGAAAGGACGTACCTTTCGTCTGCGCAGACGTCGAACCTAAGCGGAACGCCATCGATTGCATCGAACCTGAGCGTGTAGCGGAGGAACACTCCCTCCGGAGGAACCTTCCCGTCGCATGGAATCTCAGGGTGCCATATCCACTTGCCGATGTCCGCGGGATACGCGTCGGCAAGGCCAACCTCGCCCTTTGAATAGCTCGGCTTGAGGAATATCCTCTCGACATGCGCTTCGCCAAACGACAAGAGCGGCAGTACGGCGGCGACAAAGGCGAGAATCTTAAACGTCATACCCTCCTCCCGAACCCGCGCACGACCTCGCGGTCGTCGAAGGGATATTTGACGCCCTTTATCTCCTGGGTGGTCTCGTGCCCCTTGCCCGCGACTATGACGACGTCTCCGGCAACAGCAGCGCCAAGCGCCGCGTAGATTGCCTTTTTCCTGTCAGGCTCGACCACGACCTCACCGCGCCGCGACTTTGGAATTCCGCCGAGCACCGCCTCGATTATCGCAAGCGGCTCCTCGCTTCTCGGGTTGTCGGAGGTGACGACTACGCGGTCTGCAAGGCGAGAGGCCGCCTCGCCCATCAACGGGCGCTTCATCGGGTCGCGGTCGCCGCCTGCGCCGAATACGACCCAGAGACTGCCCTTGGTAAAGCCGCGCGCGGCGGCAAGCACCTTCTCCAGCCCGTCAGGCGTATGGGCGAAATCAACGAACACCCTCGCCGCGCAAGCCGGGTTCTCGATTTCCTCAAGCCGCCCCCATCTCGCCCTAAGCTCGGGGATAGCCGACTGTATCGCCTCGTGCGGCACTCCCGACGCCTCCGCAAGCGCGGCGGAAAGAAGCACGTTCGACCTGTTGTAGGCGCCTGCAAGCTTCAGCTTTGAAAGATCGAACCTCGGCGCCTTCTCCGTAACGGGAATGACATTGAGCGCGAGCCGGCCGGCCGCCTCAAGCATCTCCTCTCCATAGCCGCCGTCAAGGCATACGGCAAACGGGGGAAAGTCCTTCCGGCCCATGTTCGGGGCAGGGGCGGCGCTCCCGGCAATCCTCTCTGCAAAGGAGAGCTTCACCCTGAAATACTCTTCCATCGTCTTGTGGTAGTCGAGATGGTCTTCGGAAAGGTTGGTGAACGCGCCGCCGGAAAAGAGCGTCGTCGTGCCGAAGCCGACGCGGTCCTGGTGGATTGCATGGCTCGACACCTCCATCGCGCAGTCGGTGCAGCCGTTCGCCTCCATCGCGGCGTATATCTCCCTTAGCTTCGCAAGAGGCGGCGTCGTGTAGCCGGTGTAGTAGCGCTCCCTTCCGTCGAACACCTCGACAGTAGTTATGTAGCCGCACTTGCGGCCGGGAACGGAATCGATGAACTTCGCAAGAACCCAAGTACAGGTCGTCTTGCCGTTAGTGCCAGTTATGCCCCAGAACTTCATTTCGCCTCGAAGAATTCCTTGATCGTCGTCTCGTCCACCTCGACGCCGTGCGGATGGTGGCCGTACATGCCGCGCTTGACCACCTTGATGTCGCCGCCCTCTGCTTTGAAGCGCGCGGCAAAGGTCTCGGCGTTCGCAGCGGGAGGGACGACGTTGTCCGCACCGCCGTAGAGAAGGAGGACGGGTATTTTCGCCGCGGCAACTTTCCCAGCCATGTTGACGGGCATCTCGGGCATCGCAGACCAGCCGCCTTCCGGCTTCATGGCGGCCCACGGGCCAACGTCGCCCTTGAAGCCGTCAAAAGTAAGAAGCGGCGCGTCAAGGTATATCTTCGCGACGTTCTCCGGGCAGGTCGACGCGTAGCGCACGGAGAAGAACCCGCCCCAGCTCATGCCGACCAGGTACGCCTTTGGCGCGAACCCAAGCTTCTCGACGAGAAAGCGCTGGAATTCAGCACTGACCTCAAGGCCATTCTCGTCCATTTTGCGCGCGAACGTCTTGATCGTGACATGATGGTAGCCGTCGCGCAGCATCTGCAGCACGTTCGTGCGCGGAACGTACGCCGTCGCCCACTGCATCGTCCACGTCCACGGCTTGCCCTTGCGCGGTTCGCACGAAGGGCAGCATATCCACGCCTTGTAGCCGTTGAAGTCGAAAATGACGCGGTCGAAGCCGTAGAACTTGTCTACAGCCAGTATCTTGTGGTCCTTCGCCACGGCCTCGTGCACTTCGTCAATGCCCGCCGCATGCGCGACAGGCATCACCGACAGCAGAAGCGCCGCCATCAGCATTTTCTTCATCTTCTCTCCATGCATTGTTGACCGGTATTATCCTATAAATCGTCTCCCAAGTCAAGGGAAAGCTGCAACTCTACCTGCTTCTTGCGAACTCCAGCATCCCGTCTAGAATCGCCGTGCCCTCGGGCGTCCCTGAAAGAAGGTCAAGCCCGAAGCTCTCGATGGCGACGCCGCTACCGGCCCTCCTCCGCGCAAGATACGCATAGCAGTCGCCGCCGCCCTCCCCGACCATGAACAGGTCGTCGGCCTTGTACTTCGCGCCCTTTAGGGACTTGCCGACGCCGATTATCCTGAAGACAAGCGGCGAAAGCACTCCCTCATGCGGCAGATCGCCGAAAACCGGGCTTTTCGCAAGAGCCGTGCCGACCTGCCTGCCCATCCACCACCAGCCAAGCTTTACGTTCGGCACGTCCTTCACCTCGCCAATCGCGACGACCGTCCGCCCTTCCTTTAGCGCGGCCTCCGCTTCAGCTGAGCCGCCCTCGGCGACCACCACGCGCGCCTTTGCCGCCTCGGGCGACCCAAGAACGGAGAAGCCCTCGTAGAGCCGCCCCATCGCCTCGGCGAGAGACGGCGCCACGGCAATGTCGCGCCCCTCGCGCAGCGTGCGCTTCGGGAACACCCAGAAGTCCCAGCTGTTCTTCACGTCTCCAACCGATGCCGAAAGGACGGCCTTTCTCGGCTTCTCGACTTCGGGGAACCGAATGGCCGCAGTCGCAACCTTCCTTGCTGGCCCGAGCGCAATGTCGCCGACATCGACCACCCCGCCGCAACCTCCTTCAAGGCTCCACTCAAGGCGGGCATTTGAAATCGGCGCCTCGCCGTAGTGGGCGAAAAGGAAGTTCACCTTGACCTCGTCGCCTGACACATAGACGCGCCTTTCCTCAGGCTCGTCAAGAAGAACGCACGAGGGGGAGTTGAACTGCGCGAACCCCTCTGGCGAGAACCCGCCGCGCTTCGTCCCCCAGAACGGGTTGAAAAGCCCCTGCGCCGTGCACGTGTCGCGCTGCACCACCACGACGTCGACAATCGTCCAGAAGTCGTAGCCGTCGCAGTACGGGTCCTTGCGGGCGCACTCGATGCCGCGCTTCTGGTAGAATCTCTGGAGTGCGTGCTGGGCGTCCTGCAGCCTGTCGCCCCAGAGGTGGTCAAGTCCAAACGCCGCAAGCCATTTCGCGCGCGCATTGCGCGTGACAGGCGGCATCCACACGCCTGAATAGAGAGCCTCGTCGCGGGTATCGACCTTGACGCAGAGGTTCAGGTATTCATGTGCGACGAACGGCCTGTCGGGATCGAACGACCCGCGCTTCCAGACGTTGATAGGGCCGCCAACCCAGTCCGCCGTCTCCGGCGAGTTGAGCCGCGGGACGTTGCTGTCCTGGTTGATCTTGAGGCGGTCGGGGTCCATCGCCTTGACGAGCTTGTGCATCTCGGCGTCAGTCGCCGCGCCATACGAGCCCTCGTTGCCCATACAGTAGACGGCAAAGGAAGGATGGCGGCGGTAGTTGCGCCAAAGCTCCTCGACGTCGCGCTTCGGGTCGAACTCGAAGCTCTCTGTCGGAACGTCGCAGTAGTACGGCAGCTCCGGCTGGATCATGACCCCGAGCTCGTCGGCCGCCTCGAAGTATTCGGGAAGTTCGCAGTGGGTGTGGAGGCGCACGTAGTTGAACCCGGCCGCGCGCGCCTTCGCAAGATGCGCGCGGTGCATGTCGCGGTCGGGCGGCGTGATGCCAGTGAGCGGATAGACGTGGTCGTCGCCAAAGCCGCGCACAAAGAACGGCTTGCCGTTCAGGTAGAATTCCTTTCCTCGCACCTCGAACTTCCTGACGCCGAAGCGCTCGAGCCGCGAATGGACGACCTCTCCGTTTTCCACAAGGTCAACCCGCGCCGTGTAGAGGTTGGGGTGCTCAGGCGACCACGGGCGGAAGGACGGGAGAGGGAGTTTGAGAGTGGGGGAGTGAGGGAGTTTGGAGTTTTCTGGGGTTATGACAGTGGAGGCGGTCTGGCCGTCGATTGCGACGCGCAGTTCCATGGCCGCGCCGGAACGCGTCCCGGCCACCGTCACGTGGGCTTCCGCCGCCTTCTCGTCAAAGAGGCCGCGCACCCAGGCGTCGTCGATGAACGTCTGCGGCGTCGCCTCGAACTCCACGTCGCGGTATATGCCGCCCCACTTGTGCATTGCGCTCATAAGCCCCTTGCGGGAAGGAAGGACGTTGTTCACCTGGGCGACGATTTTGGCCTTCTCGCCCGGCTTCACGAGGTCGGTTATCTCGTACTTGCAGGTGCCGCAGTAGTTGTCCACAAGCGCAACCTGCGCGTCGTTCACCCAGAACCAGCCCTTCGACTTTACTCCGCCGACCTTGAGCCAGATGCGCTTCCCGGCCCATGAAGACGGAATGTCCACGGTCTTTCTGTACCAGCCGTCGCCCATGTACTTATGGCGAATCGGCTTTGCGTTATGGTCCCAGATGGCGTTCCAGCTCTCGCCCATGCCCTCATCGCCGACGCCCTGCGCCTCCCAGCAGCCGGGAACGCCGAGCTTGCGAAGGCCGTCCGAGGCTTTCCATTCTTCCCTGTAGAACTGCCGCCATGGGCCGCCACGCCAGGGCTGCTTCATCGGCATGGGGATGAAATCCCATTCGCCGCGAAGCGAAATTACCGAGCCGTCGTCAACGGCGACGACGGGGTTGACGACTGCCGGGTGCTCCTCGCGCCCGCCCCACGTATAGGCCCCGTTGCCTGCAATGGCGGAGGAGAGAATCACGCAGCCCAGAATTGAATTCATGACTTATTCCCTTTCAGAAAGAATATCTCGCGCCAAGCCTGAATATCGGCCAGTCGCACTTCGCCCAGTATTCGTCAGAGCGGCGCACCGCGCGCCGCGCCTGCGGGTTGAAGATGTCGAACTGCTGGTAGATCGCGTACACCGTCCACTCGGAGGATATCCTGTATGACGCCTGGATGGCGCAAGTCATCGTGGCGAAGGCGCCGCCGAGAAAGCGGTTTTCCTCGGGTTCCGAACCGTATCTCGCCGTAAAGCGCCGCCTGTCCATCCAGACCGTCTCGACCGACGGCGTGACGGAAAGGTCCTGGAAGACCGGAATTGTCTTCCTGAGGCCCATCCTCACCCTGCCGCGCTGCTTGGGCGCAACCATCCACAGCCCGTTCCAGTACGGCACGACATACGGGTTCTGCAGGAACTGCGCGACAAACGGCCCCCAGTAGTTCTGGTGCGAATGGTAGTAGCCGATGGGCGGGTTCCAGAGCGGGCCGGCCTTCGTGTCGAGCACGAAGCCATTTGCGAACTTGAAATCGTAGCCATAGCGGATGCACCCCTCGAACTCGTTGAAGAGGGCGCGATGGTCTTCACGCTGGAAATTGTGGAGCGAGCTTATCGTCCAGGCGTAGCCGTCGACAAACCCCAAGTCGCCGCAGTCGAAGCAGAAGTTCGCGCAATGCGAAAGAACGGGCCTCGTGTCGCAGACAAGGCCGCTCGTCGCGAGATACCCCGAGGAAAGCGTCGTCTCAAGGCTACCCCTGAAGCTGAACCGCGAGGGCTCCTCGGTAAAGCCCGAGACATCCTCGATGACCGCGCGGGCGGGCAGCGCGAGGAGAAGCGCAAAAGGGAGAAGCCGCCTTACCATTGCACGAACACCATGACCGGCTTCGACGATCGGATTGCCACCCTCGACGCGGTTGCCCTGTTGAGCGTCGCGTTGTGCATGTCCGGCCTTGCAAGAGAATCAAGCGGCCATTGAAGCCCCGTAGACTCAAGCTTCGTCCCGTGGTGCGGCGCAAAGACCGAAATCGCGCACCCCTTTCGCACCTTGAACGAGGCTCCGCCCTCCACTGGGCGGAAGAATCCGCGCTCGGTGACAACCTCTACCCCGAGATCGAGCGCGCGAAAGACGTTGCCGATGGAATGGTCCTCCCTGCCGCCTGTCGCGCCCACGACGACGATGTTTTTCCATCCCTTCGCACGGCAGTGTCGAACTGCCTTTTCGAGGTCGTTCGTCTCCTGCTCTGGAACCCTCGCCACGATGGCGAAACGCCCCCTCAGGGAATCGCAGTCGCCGACGACGGCATCCGGCTCGCGCCGCGTGCGTCTGCGATAGGCGTCGGCCGCGCCGTCGCAGCAGACGACACGTGCCGCCGAATCAAGCATCCGGCGCGGCGCAGTGCCGCGACGCGGAAAGTCGCCGGCCGCAAGAACTACAGTCTTCCCCTGCAAGACCAGCCCTTAGAGAGCCTTGACGCGGACCGTGAGGTTCTCCTGCGCAACGACCCTGACATCGGCGCCTGCCGGTATCTCGACGTCGGCGACGGCCGTCCATTCGGCGTCGCCCAGCATGACCCGCCCGGAAAGCGGAGGCTTTATCGTCTCTGTAACCGTGCCGGCCCGCCCGACGTTCTCGTTGTCGAAATCGGTCCTGCTCGTCTTGCTCCCGCCCATGAATATGCCGGTGACCCAGCGCCTAAGGAGAAGGAGATACAGGCACGAGAAGAGCGAAAACGCGGCAAGCTGCCATGCAAGCGTAAATGCATCGCCTATAACGAACCTGCACACGCCGACCGTTGCCGCCGACAGACCGAAGAAGAAGATGACGAAACCTGGCGCTACAAGCTCCGCAACCATTAGAAACGCCCCAGCGTAGAGCCACAACCATCCCGTTGAAAACATTCGAGACCTCCTTGTCTTTGCATTTTACCTCACTGTCACCGCAAATCCGGCACCCCAAATAATCTCGCCGCGGAGGCGCGTGGAGCGCTCGACCGACTTCCCGGCCCAGCCCTTGGCGTTCTTGTGCGCGCCCGAAAGAACCCTCAGCGTGTGGTAGTTGAGGCGGACGTAGCATCCTGTGTTCACCGTCACGTTCAGGTCCTCGATCTTCAGGTCCTGCGTCAGGTTGAGCGCCGTGAGGTGCCCAATGCTCACACGCACCTTCTTGAAGAGGTCGAGCTTGTCGAGGTCGTCCTTCGACGGGAAGTCCGTCACAATGGCAGCCATCCTGTCGTCTTTCACAAAGACCGTCGCGTAGTTGCTGTTCCTGGAGTACTGGTCGTTGTCGACGACAACGTCATAGTACGGGCTGTTCTTGTCCTTCTTAAGCACCGTTCCGCTGCCCGCATAGTACGAGCGGTTGTGGCTCGTGTAGGGCGATGCGCAGGCGGAGAGCACTCCGCTGAACGAGCATGAGCCATAGTATATCGCGACGCGTCCGCCGGAAGCTGTGTAGTCATACGGTATACGGCCGCCGCGAGCGGAGATCTCGCCGGAGCCCGAGACCTCGCCGTCTGCGTCGATCCAGACGCTGCCGCCTGCGCCGGCGCGCCCATAGCCGTCCTTGTATTCCGTGCCCTGCGCCCGGACAATCCCGTTCACGACCATGTCCCCCGCACACTTTACGATTATCACTCCACCGCCGGTTGCACCGCTCAGGCCGGCCGACCCGTGCGAAGTCGGCTCGAACATCGAGCCGTACGAAAGCGAGACGGGATAGAAAGCCGCACTCGTAGTCAGGTATCCTGCGTGGCAGCCAGATTGAAGTGTTATGGAAGCGTCGTCGACCCCGTCGTCGTCGGTGTCCACATAGAATTTCTTTCCGTAGGCAAGCGGCCCCTTGGCTGTACTGTCCTTGCCGTAGTATCCCCTGCTCGTGACGTCGATGGAACCGCCTGCATCTACGATGACGTCGCGCCCTGCCGACACTCTGAAGCGGTAGCCGGAGGCGTCGACCTGCGCCTCGTTGTCGCAGGAGGCAGGCAGCGCAGTGTGCGTCGCCTTGCCGCCCATTCTCACGATGAAGTCGCGCCCGACAACGTTGTCTGCAAGAGGCGAGTTGAGCGTCAAGGTCGCGTTCGTCTCCACTATGACATCAAGCGAAGTCGTAAGGACTCCGTTCACCGTAAGCGACGAGGAGGTTGTCCCAGTGCCGACTTTCACGGAGCGAACGGTCACGTTGCCCGACGCCGTCGCCGCGCTCGCGCCGTTAATGCCGCTTATGAAGACGTCCGTCTGCGAGCCGGGGACTGCCGCGGGATACCAGTTCGCCGCGACATCGAAGTCGCCCGTGCCGCCTATCCACTCCGCCGCGGAAGTGCCGAACGTCCATTTGCTGTTGTTCCCGCCGAGGTTCACGGAAAGCGCGTCGGCGCGGCAGTTGAGCGCAGTCGCTACGGAGTCCCTCACCTTCACGCCCGAGAAGTGCTCCTCGTGCGTGGCGCTTAAGTTCCACGTCTCGCCCTCCACGATGCCACGAAGCGTCATGAGCGCCGCGTCGGCCGCGCCAGCCTCGGCGCGCGAACGGCAGTAGACGTTCTTCGCGGAGAGCGTCACGCCCTCTGCGAAGGCGAGCGTCACGGCGTTCGTCGCGAGCGCGTCGAACGTCTCCGCTCCGACGCTCCCCGTGAACGACGATATCCCGCCAGTCTTGCGGAAGTAGAGCCGCCTCACCGTATTTCCGCCGAAGTCGAGCGTCGCGTCTACGTCGCCAATGATGTTGAAAGTCGAGTTGGCCATGTTCACGACCCCGCCGGAGAAGTCGAGCGACGGGCCCGAGAAGTAGACAGGCTCCGTCCCGGTCACGGTGAACGTCCCCGCGACGGTGAAGGCGTTAGTGACGTCTAGGCGCGCGCCGTTCGTAAGTTCAAGCGACGCTCCCTGCGCCACGACAATCGAGTTCTGGAGCGTGTTCGCCATGATCGTCGGGTAGTTCTCGCAGCCCGCGGGAATCACGATGACGTCCGTCTCGACGGGGAGGCGCGGCGCTCCGTGCTTGTCCGTCCAGTTCGCAACGTCAGACCAAAGCCCGGAGAACATGCCGTTCCAGGTTAGCGTGTCGCCCGGGTCCATCGGGAGCGGGAACGACCAGTTTACGTTGCTGCCGCCGTCTGTGGAGGAAAGCGCGGTAATGGCGATGCCGCCCGAGGCGTCGGAGTGGTCGACCGTCACGTACTTGACTTCGCTCTCCGCCGTCGGCGCGAGCGAGACCTTCCATGTTTCGCCCGCCACGGCCGGCTTTAGGAC
>JAEEHL010000121.1 GCA_016280825.1 Verrucomicrobiota bacterium | reverse complement strand
GTCGGCGTCGTCGTGCTGGCGGCGGAGCGCTCGCTCGTCTCGCACAACCACATCCACGACGGCTACTACACGGGCGTGTCGGTTGGCTGGAAGTGGGGCTACCAGGCGTCGATCTCCCGCGACAACATAATCGAGTTCAACCACATCCACGACATCGGCAAGGGGCTTCTTAGCGACATGGGCGGCATCTACACGCTCGGCGTCTCGCCCGGCACGAAGCTCCTGAACAACCTCATCCACGACGTCGACGCCCGCAACTACGGCGGCTGGGGGCTATACAACGACGAGGGTTCGTGGGGCATCCTCCTTGAGAACAACGTCGTCTACAACACGAAGTACTGCGGCTACCACATGCACTTCGGGCGCGACTGCACGGTGCGCAACAACATATTCGGCGGCGGCCGCATCGACCAGCTCGCCCGTTCCCGCCGCGAAGAGCACGTCTCGCTTTTCTTCTACAACAACATCGTCTACTGGACGGAAGGGCGCCTCCACACCGGCCAGTGGATGGACGGCGAACGCTACGACTTCAAGGAGACGCCGTGGAGCTCCAGGCACCCGAAGCGCACGACTTCGAGCGACTACAACCTCTTCTACAACCCGAACATGAAGTTCGAGGACGTCCGCTGGGGCAACAAGAGCATAACTTTCGACGAGTGGAAGAAGACGACCTGCAACGACGTCCATTCCGTCTATGCCGACCCGATGTTCGTAGACGTCAAGGCGCACGACTTTACGCTGAAGCCGGGCTCGCCCGCGCTTAAGATGGGCTTCAGGCCGATCGACGTGAGCACGGTCGGCCCGCGCAAAGAGGAGAAATCGAAATGAAGAGGATTGCACTCGCCGCCGCCGCGGCACTTGTCGCCATAGCCCCGGGCTACGCCGGCACCAAGCTCATCGCAGGCTACATTTCGGAGGAGCCGGGCCTTCAGCGCACAATTGAGAAGGCTGGCTTCAGCATATCGTGCGACCGCGAGTCCGCCACCTACCGCTGCGGCGAAACGGCCACGTTCTCCATCCTGCCGGTCTTCCCGGACGGAACGGTCATAACCGGCGTCACGGTCAAGGTGAGGCTCGACAACTTCGGCGACTTCATAGTGGCGCCGGAGTCAAGGTTCGAGATGGCCTCGACTAACGCCATCGTCCTAAAGGGCACTCTCCTAAAGCCCGGCTTCCTGCGCGTCAGGGCGTCAATGGCGCTTGTCGCGGGCGACGGCAACAAGAAGAAGGACGTGTCGCGCTCGTGGGCGGTCGCCTACGAGCCGCAGAAGATACGCCCCGGCACGCCTGACGTCCGCGACTTCGACGCCTTCTGGAGCAATGCCGTCGCGAAGCTCGAGCGCGAGACCCCGCTGGACATGAAGTGCCGCAAGGTCGAGGAGCTTTCGCAGGGCGACAAGGACTTCTACGTCTTCGACTTCAATACCGCCTGCGGGCGGCGGCTTAACGGCTCGATGACCGTGCCCAAGAAGCTCAAGGCGCCATATCCAGTGAGGGTGCGACTCCCTGGCGCGGGATGCGGCGCTGGCGCGAACAGGATCACGACCCTCATGCCGTTCGACGACGCCCTGTGCATGATGGTGTATCCGTTCGACTGGCCGCAGGCCATCACTGGCGCGCTCGACGAGGTGCAGGCCAAGTACGACGGCTTCTGGGAGGACTGCGTGAAGAAGTACGGCGTGCCGTGGTATTGCGCGGGGATTTCCGTTTCGCGCGAGGAGTTCTTCTACTATTCCGTCATCCTCGGCGCGAACAGGGCGGTGGAGTGGCTCAGGTCGCCCGAGAGCGGCTTCCCGGTCGACAAGGACAACTTCGTCTACGCCGGCGCGAGCCAGGGCGGCGGCCTCGGCCTTGCGCTCGTCTACCTCAACGGGCATTTCCGCAAGGCGTTCTTCGGCGTTACGGGGATTTCCGACATGCTCGGCTTCCACCACCAGGCCCGCCAGTGCGGGTGGCCCGCGATAGTGATGGCGCACGACCCCGAGCACCGCGCAGCCGTCGCCTCGCGCATCAGGTACTTTGACGGCGTCAACTTCGCGCGCCGGCTCAAGCTCCCCGTGTGGTTCACGGCGGGATACGGCGACACCGCCTGTCCGCCCGCGGCGGTGTGGGCGACGTACAACGCCTGCGCGTCCAAGGACAAGCACATCTCCGGCATGATCGGCGTAGGGCACTCAATCTCACCTGAAGCCCAGAAGGAAATAGAGGAATGGATCAAAAAGTAGACGGCGGCCGCCTTGCGAGCCTCGACATTCTCCGCGGACTCGACATATTCTTCCTGACGGTCCTTTCCGGCCTGATCGTCAAGTTCGGCAAGTTCGTGAAGCTGCCGAAGTGGCTGATGGACCAGCTCGTTCATCCCGCATGGGAGGGCTTTACGGCGTACGACATGATAATGCCGCTGTTCATCTTCATGTGCGGCGCGGCGCTTCCGCTTGCGCTTCCGAAGAGGCTTGGGCCCGACGGACGCGCGGGATGGACGTACTGGCGGCACGTCCTTTCGAGGGTGGCGCTCCTCTGGGGGCTTGGGCTTTTCGTGCAGGGCGAGCTTCTTTCGTTCGACCTCCACAGGATATCGTTCTTCAACAACACGCTCCAGACGATTGCCGTCGGGTATCTTGCGGCGGCGGGCGTGATGCTGATTCGCCGGAGATGGGTGCGCATCGCGATCCCGTTCGCCCTTGCAGCCGTGTACACGGCCTTTCTCCATCTCTGCGGCGACATGACGCCGACTGGCAACGCGGCAGTCGTCTATGAAGTCAAGTTCCTCTCGCTCTTCTATCCGGACGCGACGTGGCACCCGGTGAGCCAGATATCCTCCTGGCACTACACGTGGTGGACGACCGTTCCGATGTTCGCGGTCATGGGGCTTGCGGGCTTCCATGCGACGAAGATACTCCTTTCCGGCCTGCCCAAGCCGAAGAGGGCCGCGGCGATGGCGCTTTGCGGCATCGGGCTTCTTGCGCTTGGCGCGGCGCTTTCCACCTTCGACCCGGTGGTGAAGCACATATTCACGGCGAGCTTCACTTCCTACGCGATGGGCGTCTCGTTCCTCCTCTATGCGCTTTCGTACTGGCTCTTCGACATCGTCTCAATTCGCCGCGGCACATGGCTTCTCAAGCTTTTCGGGCAGCGCTCGCTTCTGGCGTATGTCCTTTCGTGCAGCATGCTTGCGAGCGTCCTCTCGACGGCGGCCGGGCTGCCGCTCAGCGCCGGCGGTAAGATGGGCGAGAAGGGGCTGTCGAGGTTCTTCGCGCCGGAGACGCATGGCTTTCTGCGCGGGCTCGTGAGCGCGGCGATTCTCGTCTTCGTGCTCTGGCTCTGGAGCGAATACCGCCGCCTGCGCCGCAAGGCGGCCTGACCCCCCTGAATGAAAACTTAATGTTTGACATGGGTGGGGGGGGCTGTGGTATAATACAAGGGCAATTGTCGAAACACATTCAAGGAAAGGATTGAAAATGGCAGTCACGGAGACGACAACGGTATCCTGGGGTTCCCGGCTCGGCGATTCGGTTAGGGGCATGCTGTTCGGCCTCGGCATGTTCATTGCGGGCTTTCCTCTGCTTTTCTGGAACGAAGGCAACAGTGTCAGGACGGCCAAGGCCCTCGACGAGGGCGAGGGAGCGTGCATACCCGTTGAGTCCATAGCGAAGGTCGATCCGGAAATGGACGGCAGCCTCGTTCACATGACAGGCAGGGCCGACACGAAAGACGTCCTCGTGGACGACGAGTTCGGGCTGTCTGCCACTGCCATAGCCCTGAAGCGCACCACGGAGATGTACCAGTGGGTCGAGCATTCTGAGACGCGCGAGAAGAAGAAACTCGGCGGCGGCGTGGAGAAGACCACCGTCTATACGTACAGCAAGGAGTGGAAGGAAGACGTTGTAGACTCCAGTTCCTTCAAGGAGGCAGGTCACGACAACCCTGCGGCGATCGAGTTTCCGTCCGCGGAGAAGCGCGCGGTGAACGTGACTTTTGGCGCGTTCCGCCTAAACGAGGGGCAGATTGCGCGCATCGGCTCCGAGCAGGCGTATGCGTTCCCGACGGACTTCGTCTGCAGGGTCTCGCGCGTCCAGCGCCAGGGTGGCGTCGTGTACGTCCCGAACAGGGAGACGCGCGACAACGCCTTGAACAATCGCGACGTTGCCTCCCAGCCGCGCCTGGGCGACATGCGCGTCGCATTCGAGGTTGTTCTTCCCCACGACATATCCATAGTGGCGAAGCAGAAGGGGGATTCGTTCGTCGCCTACCTGGCCAAGACGAAGAAGAAGATCGATATGCTGTCCGATGGCGTAAAGGAGGCGGCCGAGATGTTCGAGGCGGCGAGGTCGGCCAACAGGTTCGGCACGTGGCTTCTGCGTCTCGTCGGATTCTTCCTCATGTACTTCGGTCTTTCGAAGTTCCTGCGGCCGCTTTCGGTTCTTGCGGACGTGCTGCCCATCCTCGGCGACATTGTCGGCATAGGCATAGGCCTTGTCGCGGGGGTCGTGGCGTTTGCCTGCGCGCTCGCGACGATTGCCGTGGCATGGCTGTTCTATCGTCCTGTGGTGGCAGTGGCGCTTCTAGTCCTTGCGGCCGGCGCCGGATTCCTCCTCTTCAAGATGCGCCGGGCGAAGGCGCTTCCGCCGCAGCAGGGGTGACGACGCCGGGCGGCGCGGAGGCGCCCGGCAATCAGGGCATGGCAAGATGGACACGACAGACACGGCGATATCGATAGGCTCGCTCGACTTCACCCCAGACTGGGCGAAGAGGGGCGCGGGCGTAAGCATGGGCGGGGTGCGTCCCGAGAGGGACGACGACCGGGCGGAGCAGCCACGCCGCGACGAGCGGCGCACGGGGCCGAAGCGCCGTGACGACCGCCGCGACCAGAGGCCGGCGAAGAGGCGCTTCGAGCAGTTGAAGCCGCTTGACGCCGACATCAAGGTGCTCCCCGATTCAAAGGCCCTCGGCACCGTCATCCGCAGGCTCCAGGGAGACGGCCGCGCCTACAAGCTCATGGACCTCGTGTATTTCTTCCTCGACAACCCGGGATCTGTCCTTCTCAAGGTGGAGCCGAGGGACGAGACGCTTTTCAGGCGCTGCAAGGCCTGTTCGTTCGTTTCGACAAGCGAAGAGGACGTTCTCTCGCACATCCTTTCCTGCCATCTTTCCGACTACTACGACGAGAGGAAGGTGGAGGGCGAGCCGCCGAAGGGGAATTTCACCTCGGTTGCGAAATGCGGGCTTTCGGGCGTCCTCATTGGCCCGCCCAATATGCACGACTTCAATTCCGCCGTGCGCGAGATGATCCGCACGAGATACCCCGACATGCGCGAGGAGGACTACCGCTCCAGGATTGAGATCGTCCGCGACCAGGAGACCATTGAACAGTGGCGCAAGGAGGCGGCGCTGCGCACCCTCTACTTCAGGAAGGGGGCGAAGGAGGGCGAGGCGGGGCTTTCCCGCGCCGAGGCCGAGGGCGAGTTCAGGAGGAGTTTCCTCTTGTCGCTTCTGGAGACGCAGAGGCACGTCGCCATAACTGCCGACAAGGCGCTTTCCTCGCCGTGTCGCCCGCTTGCGGAGGCGGCGAGGCGGGCGCTCGAGGCGGCGCGCCGTTCGCCGCACCCGATGTTCTTTGCGCTCCACGGCGCGTTCCACAACCGCAAGATGCATTTCTTCAGGGTGAACGACCCGCACGGCTACGAGTTCGTTACCGGAGCGGAGCTGAAGGAACTCGACTGCGAGCACGCGATCCCGGAGCTCAGGCGGATAGTGGACCTTCTCGTCGCGAGCCCGTGCAGGACGAAGCAGGAGATCGTGCAGTCGCCGGACGACGAGAAGCACCTTGCGTGGCTCGTGTCGACGGGGCACATTGTGGCGTTTTCCAACGGAGTGTATTCCGCAGTGGAGAAGTTTCCGAAGTACGGCCCGAAATGGCGTGACAGGAGAGAGAATGAAAATACCGCTGAGTTGGCTTGACGAATACGTAAAAATCGACGACATCCCCCCCGCGGAGCTTGCGGAGAAGCTCACGCGCGCGGGGCTGCAGGTCGAGGGAATCGAGACCGTGGGCGACGAGCCCCTGTCGGACTTCTTCGTCGTGGTGGAGGTGCTTGAGTGCGAGCCCCATCCCGACAGCGACCATCTTCACGTCTGCAAGGTGACTGACGGCAGCGAGGAATACCAGGTAGTGTGCGGCGCGCCGAACATGCGCAAGGGCATCCGCACCGCGTTTGCCAAGATAGGCGCCGTTGTCCCGGAGGGCGGCTTCAAGATAAAGAAGGGCCGCCTCCGCGGCGTCGACTCCTTCGGGATGTGCTGCAGCGAGAAGGAGCTCCACCTCGGGACAGGCGAGTCCGGCATAATGGAGTTCCCGGAGAGCGTGGCGCCGGGCGCGTTCGTGCGCGACGTCGCAGGCTGCCCGAAGCCGGAGACCGTCTTCGACGTCGAGGTTACGTGGAACCGTCCCGACGCGCTTTCGGTAGTGGGCATCGCGAGGGAGTTCGCGGCGATTCTCCATCGCGAGCTCAGGATGCCCGATGCATCCTTTTCGGAATGCGATGTCGACGTGAAGGACGAAGTCTCCATTGCCGTGGAGGACACCGTGCGTTGCCCGCGCTACACGGCACGCGTTGTCACGGAGGTGGGTGACGCGCCATCGCCGGAGCTCATGGCCAGGCGCCTTGAGCTTTGCGGGGTGCGCTCGCTCGGGCTTTGTGTGGACGTCACGAACTACGTCATGCTCGAGCTCGGCCAGCCGATGCACGCCTTCGACTACAGAACTCTCGAAGGGCGCAAGGTCGTCGTGCGCTGCGCTCGCGAGGGGGAGTCAATCAAGACACTTGACGGCGTCGAGCACGGGCTTTCGCCCGACATGCTCGTCATCTGCGACGCCTCCAAGCCGAGGGCAGTGGCCGGCATAATGGGCGGAGAGGAGTCCGGAGTGGCCTCCGGCACGAAATCGCTCCTTCTTGAGTCTGCGCTTTTCGAGCCGGTCTCCACGAAGAACACGGCCACGAAGCTTTCGCTTGCGAGCGAATCGAGCTATCGCTACATACGCGGCGTCGACAAGGACCTCGCCGACTTCGCCTCGCGGAGGGCGGCGCATCTGCTGCAGAAGTACGGAGGCGCGAAGATCGCCAAGGGCGTCATAGACGTCGATTCAAGGCCTCTGCCGCTGAATCCACCAGTCGCTCTCGATTTCGCGCGCGCCCGCGCACTGGCGGGCATAGACATCGCCGACGCGGAGATGAAGGGGATACTGGGCTCGATCGGCATGAAGATGCTTTCCGAGGACGGCAAGGGCGCCGTGTTCGAGGCGCCTTCCTGGCGCTGGGACATTTCCCTCGAGGCGGACCTCGTGGAGGAAGTCGCCCGGTTGTACGGGCTTGACAGCATCCCCGACGCTATGCCGTCTGCGCCGAGCGTCTCGGCGCTTGACGAGCGCCCGTTCAAGGCGCTTTCCCGCGTTCGGGAGGTCTGCACGGCGCTTGGCTTTACCGAGGCGGCCCACTATTCGTTCCTGAGCGCGAAGGAGGTCGATTCCTTCGGGGCAAAAGACGCCTTCGAGCGGCTACCGATCCCAGATCCCGTTAGCGTGGAATACGCGCTCATGCGCCCGAGCCTCTTGCCGCAGATGCTCCAGTCTCTCGGGCGCAACGCCTCGCACGAGCCGAACGGCGCAATGCTCTTCGAAACAGGCAAGGTCTTCGGCAGGGATCCTGCGGGCAAGCCGTTTGAGAGGGAAGCGCTTTCGCTAGGCTTTGTGGGCCCAGTGGGGCGCGATCCGCTTCGCCGTAGGGAGGCGCTTTCCGAAGAGGAGGCCGTTCTTTGGATGAAGGGCGCGGTTGAAGAGCTTGTCTCCCGCCTCCATGCAGGCAAGGTCGTGTTTGCGCCTTTCGAGGGCGAGCCGTTCGCCGCCGCGCTCGAAGTGAGGATTAACGGCAGAAGGGCGGGGGTTGCCGGCGCGGTCGACGCGAAGCGGCGGCATCCGTTCCGCCTGACGACGCAGGTCGCGCTTTGCGAGTTGGAACTGAAGCCGCTTCTCGGGCATGTAGGCGAGACTGGGCGCGTCAGCGCCGTGCCGCAGTTCCCCGGGGTCATGCGCGACATAGCGGTCAAGGTCGCGAAGGGCGTCAAGGACTCTGATATCGTCGAGGCGATACGCAAGAACGGAGGCAAGGAGCTCGTGAAGGTGGAGCTTTTCGACGTGTTTAGGGATTCAAGGGCGTATTCACTGGAGTTCCGCAGCGCGGAGCGGACGCTGACAGACGACGAAGTCGGCAAGGCGTTCGACCGCATTGTGGAGGCGACAAGGCAGTTTTCGTAAAGGGCGTAGGTCCTGTGTTGCACGCGGATTCAGCAGACGTTTCTTCGACCGACATTTTGAAACGGGGCGTGAGCCCCGACTTTGGAACGACGGGTTCCGGGGAGTCTGTGCTACGGCAATGCGGGATCTTTTTTCTATCCCTTCTTGCAGCCCACTGCGCATGCGGGGCGGCGCAGGACGAGTTTCCGCCGGTGCCGAAGGCGGCCATTGCCGAGTTGAAGCGCGCCGTCGGGAACCCCGTGTCGAAGGGCATGGTGTTCGTCAACGGCAAGTACCTGGAGCCGCCCTACAGGGTCGAGCGCTTCGGGAACGCCATCAGCATAAATTCCGTGCAGGTGACCGCGCCCATAGTCGAGTGGAGCGAGTTCCTCAAGCAGCAGCAGGGCTACAGGGTGGAGATTGTGCCGTATCCCCCAGAGAAGAGGATGGTCGAGGAGGATGTGCCCTTCGAAATCGAGGAGGAAGTCGAGGTTGAGGTCTCCGACGACGACGTAGAGGACCTTTTCGGCGACGAGGGCCGCAAGAGCGACGATGCCGCGAAGAAGAACGTGCGCAAGATACGCAAGAAGGTCAAGCGCACGGAAATGCGCAGGCAGACGGTGGTGAAGGAGTTCCCGTCCGAGAAGCCCCCTCGCAAGGTGGTGCGCTTCGACGGCGAGTTCAGGCACAACTTCAAGGTGCGGGCGCTTCTCTCCAGAATCGACAACGAGCGCGCGTTTGTGGAGAAGCGCCTTCGGGAAGGGTGGTTTCTCTGCTTCGGGGCGAAGTACCAGCGCGCCGAGGGCGACGCGGCTGCGGCGAGGCAGGTGCTTTCGCAGCTATGGCGCGTCGAGAAGGAGAACTCGTCGCCCGACGGCTTCGTGTCCGCAGCGCAGTCGTCGGGGCTTGGATTCCTGCCGGTTGTCGTCCTAAAGGACCTCTGCCGAAACAGGCTCGACTACCCCCGCCTCAAGAGCCGCGCCTCAGGTCAGTAGGCGTCGTATGGCCCGAGGAACGCCACCTTGAAGTCGTAGCCGCAGCGGAAGTCCTCGTAGTTGTCGTTCTCGTTCTTTCCGATCCTGCCCGATTCGACGAGATTCATCATCATCTCGCCTATGTCCATGCATTCGTGGACGCCCCATGCGCCGAGCACATGGTACGCCATCGGCCCGAACTGGTCGAGGGCGGTCTCCTTGAATTCCTCGAGGATGTCTTCGGCGGCGGCGTTGCCTTCCCTGCAGGCGGCCTGGAACGCCGTCGCGAGCAAGGTGTACGCCCTTGCGTCGTATCGCCTGTCGCGCGCGCGGATGTCCTCGAATGCGTCTTTTCCGTAGTCAAGCTCTTCCATGCGGCGTATTATATCATTTTCCCGCCGCCTGCGCACGGAGATTTCGCGGTTGACTTTTCCGGCCAGGATATGCTATAATTCACTCCAAACGAAAGAAAGGCATGAATAGAGAAAGCTACTACTGGTGCTTTTACTACTTTGCGTCCTCCGGGCGCGGAGCGCGGTAGCCTTTCCGAAAAACGGTCAATCGGCAACATCGCGGCCTCGCTCGGGAAAGAGTGGGGCCGTTTCTGTTTAAGGAGCAAAGACAATGATAATACTGCTGAAGAAGAATGCTGACGAGACACAGGTGGAAAACCTGAAGTCGCTCTTGAAGTCGAAGAACATCGAGCCGCATGTCTCGAAGGGCTCCATGCAGACCTTGATCGGCTGCGTTGGCGACGTAGCCCACATCGACCCCTCGCTTATCGAGGCCCTTGACGTCGTCGAGAGCGTGCAGCGCATCCAGGAGCCGTACAAGGCCGCGAACCGCAAGTTCCACCCCGAGGACTCCGCCATCGACTGCTCGGGCGTGAAGGTCGGCGCAGGCAGCTTCGCGGTGATCGCCGGGCCGTGCAGCGTCGAGAGCGAGGAGCAGATCGTCGGCATCGCGCGTTCCGTCAAGGCGGCCGGGGCGAACTTGCTGCGCGGCGGCGCGTTCAAGCCGCGCACCTCGCCGTATTCCTTCCAGGGGCTCGGGGCGGACGGCCTGAAGATGCTCTCCACGGCGAAGCGCGAGACGGGGCTTGGCATAGTGACGGAGCTCATGGACTTCCGCGACATAGAGCTCTTCAACGACGTCGACGTGATACAGATAGGCGCTAGGAACATGCAGAACTTCAACCTCCTCAAGGAAGTCGGCTCCTACACGAAGAAGCCCATCCTCCTCAAGCGCGGCATGTCGGCGACGCTGCAGGAGCTTCTGATGAGCGCGGAGTACATCATGGCCTCTGGCAACCCGAACGTCATCCTGTGCGAGCGCGGCATCCGCACGTTCGAGACGACCCTGAGGAACACGCTCGACCTGGGCGTCGTCCCGGCGCTTAGGCGCCTTACCCACCTGCCCGTCGTCATAGACCCCTCGCACGCGACCGGCTACGCGTACATGGTAGGCCCAGTCGCGGTGGCGGCCACGGCGATTGGCGCAGACGGCCTCATCGTCGAGGTCCACAACGACCCGCCGCACGCGAAGTGCGACGGCATCCAGAGCCAGACGCCGGCGGCGTTCGCCGCGACGATGGAGAAGGTGCTTGCGACGCGGGCGCTCGTCTCGTCGTGGGAAGCGTGAAGCGGAGCCGCCGGGAATGGACAGCATAGAGAAAGTGCGCAGGGAGATCGACTCCGTCGACGACGCGATTGCCGACCTCTTTGTGCGCAGGATGGAGCTCGCCGACCGCATTGCCGAGGCGAAGCGCGAAAGCGGCACGAAGGTGGCCGACCCTGCGCGCGAACACGCGATACTCTCGCGCATCGCGGCGAAGTGCGGCCCGGAGCTCGAGGACGCCGCTAAGAGGATATACTCAACGCTCTTTGCGATTTCGCGCGAAAGGCAGCGCTTCGTCATGCGCGGCGAATCGCGTCTTGAGGGCGTGAAGGTGGCCGTCGCGGGCCTCGGGCTTATCGGCGGCTCGCTTCTCAAGGCGGCGAAGGCCGTCGGCTACGAGACCATCGCCATCCACCACGGCGACGACGTGAAGGCCGTCGACGCCGACTTCCTCTTTGTCGCGATGCCGCCTGCGGCCACCGTGCCGTGGATACGCGACCACGCCGGGGCGTTTCGCGAAGGCTGCGTCGTTATGGACGTATGCGGCGTGAAGCGCCCCGTTGTCGAGGGCCTTGCAGGCGTCGAAAGGCGCGGGTGGGTGTTCCTCCCCGCGCACCCGATGGCGGGAAGGGAGAAGGGCGGCTTCGAGAATTCCACGGCCAGCCTTTTCATGGGGGCCTCGATGATCGTGACGCCCGGCGACGACGTGCCGCCTGCCGCGCTCGAAGCCGCCAAGAACCTCTTTTCCTCGCTCGGGTTCGCGAGCACCGTCGTTACGACGCCCGAGCGCCACGACGAGATGATCTCGTTCACGAGCCAGCTCTGCCACGTGATCGCCTCGGCCTACGCGCGCGACGAGCGCGTTGCCGACTCGATCGGCTTCTCGGCTGGCAGCTACGCCAACATGACGCGCATCGCCACGATGGACGAGAACACATGGGCAGACCTCTTCCTTTCCGACGCCGACAAGCTCGTTCCCGTCATCGACGGCTTTGTCGAACGCATGCTCCAGTACCACGACGCCGTCCGCGACGGCGACCGCGAGGCGTTGAAGGCGATCATCCTTGAAGGCGCCGAGGCGAAGAGGCGCGAACTGAAGGCGAGGGGCGAGGAAAATGCTTGAGAACCGCCCGTTTGGAAGAAGGCTCAGGCTTTCGGTCGAGGGGGAATCCCACTCGAAGGAGATTTCGTTTTCGCTTGAGGGCTTCCCCGCCGGCGTCAGGATCGACCGCGAGGCCCTCGCCGCGCTTATGGAGCGCCGCGCCCCCGGGCGAAACGCGCTTTCCACGGCGCGGCGCGAGAGCGACGAGGTGGAGTTCCTCTCTGGCATCGGCGGCGACGGCATCACCGATGGAGGGACGATTGCCGGGAGAATCGCAAACCGCGACACGAGGCCTTCTGACTATTCGTCGACGCGCACGGTGCCGCGCCCGGGCCACGCCGATTTCGGCCAGTGGGTCGAGTACGGCCTTATTCCGACGGGAGGCGGCTCGAACTCCGGGCGCATGACGGCGCCTCTCTGCGCGGCCGGTGCGCTCTGCCTCCAGTATCTTCTTGGGCGCGGCGTGCGCATATCCGCGAAGGTCGATTCCGTCGGCGGCAGGGGTGACGGGTTCGAGGAGACGATTCTCGAGGCCAAGGCCGACGGCGATTCCGTGGGCGGAACGATTGTGTGCACGGTCGAGGGCTGCCCGGCCGGAATCGGCGGCGCGCTTTTCGCCGGCGTCGAGGGCGCTCTTTCCGCCGCGATGTTCGCCATCCCGGGCGTAAAGGGAATCGAGTTCGGCGACGGCTTTGCATCCGCCGCGAGGCGCGGCTCGGAAAACAACGACCCGTTTGCCGTGGAGAACGGCAGGGTCGTGACGGTTGGCAACAGGCACGGCGGGATTCTCGGCGGCAGGACGAGCGGCATGCCTATCGTCTTTCGCGTCGCCATGAAGCCTACGCCTACTATCTTCAAGCCGCAGGACAGCGTGGACCTCGCGGCGATGGCGGCGGCGAAGTGCGAGACGAAGGGGCGGCATGACCCATGCATCGCCCTCAGGGCCGTGCCGGTCGTGGAGGCGATGTGCGCCTTCGCCCTCGCGGACATCCTCGTCGAGCATGACGAAAGCTGCCCGCCGATCTGCCTTACGCTTACTGGGCGCAGTGTCGACGAGTGCCTTGCGCAATATGCGTCGCAAAGCCCGTTCGTGAGGCTTGCCGAGATACGCGCCGACATCCTTGGCGACGCCGCGGCGGCGATGGAGCTTGCGGAGAAGCTGCCCGTGCCATGCATACTTACGTTCCGCCGCCGCGCGGACGGGGGCGCTTCAGACGCAGGCGACGACGTAAGGGCCGCTTTCTTCAGGCGCGTCCTCGACGGCAGGAGGAGATTCGCGTTCGTCGATTTCGAAGACGACTTCAGGCGCGACGACCTTTGCGAGGCGGCGGAGTCGTCAGGGGCGAGGATAATTCGTTCCGTGCATCTCTTCGACGGCGCCCCGGCAGATTTCAGGGCGCTTTGCAGAAAGCTGCGCGGTTCGACGCGCGAGATACCGAAGGTGGCCTTCATGCCGTCGGGCGCGGCGGATGTCGAAAGGGCGTTTGCGGAGCTTGGCGGCTGGCGCGAGATGGAGCATGTCGTCTGCGCAATGGGCGAGGCGGGGCTGCCTTCGCGCGTCCACCCGGAGCGCACCGCGTCGATGCTCACGTACGCTTCCGTCGTGGGGCTGGGGAAGATTGGCCATGTCACGCCGCGCGACCTCGTTCTCATGCGAAGCGGGCACGGGGAGAGGCGGCCATGAAGAAGTTCGCCGTCATCGGCCACCCGGTCGCGCACTCGCTTTCGCCTGCGATGCACGCGGCGAATTTCGCCGCGCTTGGCTATGACGGGGTCTACGGCAGGTTCGACGTCGAGGAGGGCGACCTTGCGGGGTTTTTCGCAAAGTGCCGCGCCGAGGGGTACTTGGGCGTCAACGTCACCGTCCCCCACAAGATGGCCGTCATTCCGCTTCTTGACGCGCTCGACGTCTCGGTAGAGCGCTACGGCGCATGCAACACCGTCCTTTTCGGCGAAGGCGGGCGCACGACGGGGTTCAACACGGATGTCGCCGGCTTTCTCGACACGCTTGCCGCGAACGGCTTTTCGGTTCGCGGAAAGAAGGTCCTCGTTGTCGGCTGCGGCGGCGCGGGAAGTGCGCTTGCGCTATGCGCGGCATACGAGGGCGCAGCCGTGGTCTCCATTGCGGCGAGAGGCGCCGCGAGCACCGACGCGCTCGCGGAGAAGATGCGTAAAGCCGGCTTTGCCGCGAATGTGCTTGCGCATCCGCGCTCGCCCGGCCTCGAAGGCCGCGCCGACGTCTGGGGCGAATGCGCATTTGGGGCCGACCTTGTCGTGAATGCTACGCCGCTTGGGCTTAAGCCCGGCGACGAGCCGGTTCTGCCAAAGTCTGCGTTTCGCGCAGGGCAGTTCGTCCTGGACATAATCCCGACAAGGGCTTTCCCGCCGACGGCGGCCGCCGCGAAGGAGGCGGGGGCAATTGCCGCGGACGGGCTTGACTTCCTCGTTTCGCAGGGGGCGAAGAGCTTTGAGATCTGGACCGGCCTTGAAGCCGACAGGAAGGCGATGCGCTCCGCGCTAAGGATTTCCGCCGAGTAAGGTGGAGAGATTCTAGCCACAAAGAGCAGGAGCCTCGCCCGATCCGCATTCGCCGGTCCCCCCGACGGAATTTTGACGCTCGTGCTGAGCACTCGCCCTCCACCGCGCCAGTCAAAATTCCATCGGACCAGCGAAATGCTCTCGTGCGCCAGTCGGCCCTATGCACCACTCCGC
>JAEEHL010000015.1 GCA_016280825.1 Verrucomicrobiota bacterium | reverse complement strand
GTGAGGTAATGAACAGGCGCGAATTCCTGAAGCTTGGCGCGGTGGCGGCGGTGATGCCTGCCGCCCGCGTCGTTGGCGCGGTGGAGGGGAAGGGTGGTCTCCCGCCGTGGGCCGAGGCGAAGATAGACGAGGCCGTGGCGCGTTTCCGCGCATGGAAGGGCGCGGACGAAGTGGTGTCGTTCACGTTCATTACGGACATCCATTCCCACTTGCTGGAAATCTCGCCAGAGCCTGACTTCGCCAATTCCCGCTACCACGTGCTCTTCGCGCAGGCAGCGGCGGACCGCGCCGGGTGCGACTTCCTCGTGGACGGCGGCGACCACGACTACGACAACGGCCGGCCCTCGCCGGAAGACGCCCTGAGGCGCATGGCCGTTGCGAGGCACGTTTACGAGAACTATTCGGCCAGGCCCGTGCTCTTCTGCCTCGGCAACCACGACCACGGTTCGTACCCGGCAGACAGGAAGACGCCCCGCCCCATCTCGTCGGAACTTTTCGGCGACACCTTCAACGGCCTTGCCGAGAAGCACGGGTTCAAGTTCGTGTTCGGCGAGAACAAATCATGGGGCTACTACGACGTGCCCGGAAAGAATTTCCGCTCCATCGTCTGCAACACCTCCGACGACGGCTACTACGGGCTCTCGCTTTCCCAGATCGACTTCGTCAAAGAGGCGCTTGAGACGCTGCCAGAGGGATGGACAGCCGCCGCCTTCGGCCACTACTGCGTGTTCAGCGAAATCGGGCACTGGAAGAACCCGAGGATGACGCTTGACGTATGCAAGCACCGCAAGGAGTTCATGGACGTTCTCGAGGCGTTCGTGAAGACGCGCCCGAATTCGTTCGCGGGGTATTTCTGCGGCGACAGCCATTTCGACAACGAGATGGAGCTTAGGGGAGTGAACTGGACGATATTCCAGGGGTATGGCGGCATTGGGCGCGCGAACAGGCCGTGGGGTGCGCGCACGGTGTCGTTCAGCCGCGAGAGCGACATGCTTTTCGACATCGTGGCCGTCAAGCCGTCGGTTGGGGAGTTCAAGGTATTCCGCGTCGGCGCGGGCGGCCCCGCCTGCGACCGCCTCTGCATCTTCCACAACAAGTTCTAGAGAGTCATGAGTTCGAGTTGGAGTTGGAGTTCGAGAGCGGTGGTTAGTTGGAGTTTCGAGTTGGAGTTCGAGAGCGGTGGTTAGTTGGAGTTTCGAGTTGGAGTTCGAGAGCGGAATTGTAAGATCCATTTTCGTCATGCACCAAGCACCAACGACTAACGACTAGCGACTAACGACTAACTACTGCCCCCTGACTACTCATTGGACATGGCCAGTCGATTATGGTATAATATCCGCAAACAATAGGAAAAAGGTTTGCCATGCGCAGTAAGATTCAGAATAGTTCGCTCGCCGCCGCTGGTCTTCTTTTGTCTTTTTTCACTGCCTTTTCCGCCTCGGCAGACGACGTCTGGGACGGCTACACCCGGCTCACCTGGTTCGAGACCGACGGGTCGAACTGGATAGACACCGGCGTCAAGGCGAGAAGCGGCCTCATCCTCAAGGCCACGGTGAAGTTGCTCTCGGTCGACCCGAACCAGGCCGTCCTCGGCGGTAGCGACGCGAACGACGCGAACGGCATCGGCCTCGTGACGCGCCCGACCATCACGAGCGCGTGGAACCAGATGCGCGTCATATACGGCGGCTTCAACTCCGCGACGTCGGGCTCCTACACGTGGGCCTACACCACCAGCAGCTACGGCCCCCACCAGTATTCCGTCTTCAACTTCAACAACGGCAGCTTCTCGATATACAGCACCACGTACTCCTCGCTCCCGGCGGTCGTCGCGAACCATTCGTTCGAGTCGCAGGCGAACATCTTCCTCGGCTGGATGGGCGGGCCTGGGCCGAACGGCGGCTCGACCGACTACGCGCCCGCGCCGCTTCTCGTATATGCCTTCGACATACAGGACAAGACCTCTGGCGCGTACCTGAGGCAGATGCTCCCGGCGCGGCGCAACTCCGACGGCGAGATCGGCATGCTCGACGTCGCGAACGGAGCCTTCTACGGCCACCAGGGCGCGCGGCCCTTCATTAACGGCCGAGAGGCGTCCAGCGTCCACATCAGCCCGTTCCATTCGACGGGCAAGACCGCCGAGCTGAGAGTAGGCGGCTACACGGGCACCTCGACGCTCACCCACATCCCGGTCCTCGTGAAGGTTTCCACGTCGACAATCTCCGGCTTCAGCTACTCCGACACTCTCGCGGACGGAGCGGACGTATTCTTCTCGTCCGACCCGTACGGAATAGAGCGCCTCGCCTGCGACATCGACACGTGGAACACGTCTGGCACCTCGCTTATCTGGGTAAAGCTCCCCTCGCTCTCTGGGACGAACACGAAGTTCTACATGTTCTGGGGGAGCGGAAGCGCCGCGACGCGCCCACCCTCGAAGGAAGTGTGGAGCGGCTATGTCGCAGTCTGGCACATGAACTCCTACGACCCCGCGACTGGCATCGCCGACGAGACCGGCCACGGGTTCAACTTCACGAACGAGACGGGGTCCGCAGTGACCGCGTATGCAGGCCAGTTCGGCCAGGCGCTGAAGCTCGTCAACCCAGAGGACAGCTCGAAGGGCGGGCGTCTCTTCGCGCCCAACTTCGACAGGTACATCACCCCCGAGACAGTCACGAACCTCATGCCAGAGGTGATCACCGTCTCGGCGTGGTACAAGAAGCCGGACGGCAAGAGCGGCTGGGACGACATCATCGACAAGTACATCTACGCCGAAAAGGACTACTGGGGTGGCGCCGACCCCAAGATTCGCTACGGCTGGCTATGGCAGATGCCAAATGACATCGCGAGGATGTCTTTCCACTATGGTTCCGGCACGGCTTCGCAGAGCATCGGGGCAACAGGCATGTCGAGCGCGCAGAGCTACTGGCTCTACGCCGCGCAGAGATCGGACGGCTACAACCACAAGGCGCTTGTGTACTATTCTGGCGCACTGAAGAAGACGGGCTCTACGTATGCCAACACGTCGAATGCCGCCGACAGGAACAAGGCGTTCGGCAAGACGTACAAGCCGGTTCGGCTCGGCACCACGGTTAAGTCAACGGCAATAGACGAAGTGCGCATCAGTCGCGAGGTCCTTACCGACGACCGGATTCTGGCCGACTACCTCATGATGAACAACAGCACGTTCGTGACCGCTTCCGCAGCCCACGATGCCTATACGGTAGTCGTCGAGGTTTCCGGCTCGCCGCAGAACTACGGCTCATCGACCATACAGTACGGCGTCGACACCGCCGTCACGGACGGAACGACGAAGACGTACACCGTGCCTTCGACTGTCGAGGTGACTGGCGCGAACCACAGGGCCGTGTGCGACGGCTGGGAGCTTGAGGCGGTCGCCGCCGACGGCTCGACGTTCCTCGAACGCACTTCCGAAAACCCGCTTGCAGGCGAGGACGACTGTACCTGCCTCGTGACCCCGCACGAGAAGAAGTCGCTCAAGTGGTTCTGGCACGAGGAGTACCTACTTACGCTTTCCTCCGAAGACCCGAACTTAGGGACTGTGCCTACAAGCGCGTGGTACGGCACGAACACGGTGCAGACGGTAGTTCCCGCCCCCGCCGAAGGATATTTCTTCTACTGCTGGACAGGCGACACTAACGACATGGACGTCTTCTCCACGACAATCCCGATGGACAGGCCTCGCGCCCTTGTCGCGACGTTCAGGCCCGATACCGAGCTTGCCTGCGAGTTCTCCTGCCCAACGAACACGTCAGGCGCGGTGGACTTCTTCGACCCGCAGTACTGGGCCAACGGGAGAATCCCGAACGCAATTGCCTCGCAGGTGACACTCGTTATGCCTCCTGCAGGAGTCACGAACAAGATCAACGTCTCTAGCCCGTTCCATGTCGCCTCGCTTGACGTGGGCGCTGGCGAGGGCGGCGGACGCATAGAGATTACCATTGCGCACAAGGCGCAGAACTCCGTCTCGGGCGACATGCACTTGAGGCCCAACACATACGTAACCCACGCGCTCGGCGGATACAACAACGCCAAGCTCGACGTCAAGTACACGGTGAATCTCTCCGTTGGCGGCAATATGGCGATTGACTCTGGCGCGTCAATCGACGTGACGGGGAAGGGGCATTATGCCGCCTCGGAAAAATCGGGGAATGGACCGAGCGGGACGCTTAACTACCTAACCGGGTACGGCGCTCCTCATGGCGGAAAAAGCAACGGCAGCAACTACTCTGCATACGATTCCGCGCAGAGGCCCGCGATGTACGGCGCAGGGCTCGGCACCAACGGCGGAGGCATAGTCCGGCTCTCGGTCTTAGGCACGTTGACTCTCAACGGGATGATCCGTTCCGACGCCGATCACTTCAATACATACTCGTCTGGCGCTGGCGGAGCAATCTGGATAGAAGCAGGCGTCCTCTATGGCGCTGGCTCAATCACCGCAACTGCCGGCGACTCAAGGTGGGGCTGCACGGGCTGCGGCGGGCGCATCGCCGTCTACGAGACCAGTCCATCTGCCACGGACTTTAGCGCATTCACCGGCAGTATACAGGCGTATGGCGGCAGGAGCTACGATACGAGCGCCAATACGAACGGGCGGCAGGCGGGCGCGGCCGGCACGATCTACCTCCAGGCGTACGGCGAGACCCCCACAAGCGCGACACTCATAATAGACAACACGAGGGTTGCGACGTCGTCAAAAAACACCGCGGTGGCGTCAGCCGCGAACCCGGCGACGACAGGGTCCATATATCTTCCAATCACGCCGTTGAGCGACGAATACGACTGCGGCGAGATAGGCAACATCATTGTCCGCAACGGCGGGCACGTCGACATCGGCGGCGGCACGTTCAAGGTACACAAGGGCATAACCGTGAATAGTGCCCGCTTCAAGGCGTATTCGGGGACGCTTGAGCTTTGCGGGACGGAGGAAATGACGATTGCGGGAACTAATGTCTACAATAACGTCTTGTGCACGGTGCCCGGGAAGACTCTGAAGTTCGGCACGGGGGCGAACGACGAGTTCCGCATTGCCGACGGCGCGAAGCTCACCTTGAAGGGATCCTCGGAGTCTCATCTCGTCCTTGCACCAGCCGTGGCCGGTGAGTCTTGGAAGATAACTCTCGCGCCGACCGCGGAGAGCGAAGTCAAGTACGTGACGGTCGACCACTCCGACGCCTCGGGCGGCATCGCCATCACCGCGCTTTCCTCCACGGACGGCGGCAGCAACCCGAACTGGTCGTTCCCGTTCCCGCTCGACCCGGGCGACACGCTAACCTGGAACGGCACCTTCTCCGAGCTTTGGTCCGACGTCGCGAACTGGACGGACAAGCACGGAGCGCCGCGCCTCCCCGTGGAGACTGACGTAATCGTGATTCCGGCGGGCTGCGACTACTACCCGACAATCATGGCGAACACGCTCCAGAACTCGATAGCCGTCGCTGAGGGCGCGTCGCTTACTCTCTCGAACGGCGCACGGCTTAATGTCACGAACGCCTTCACCGTCGCTGGCACGTTCACCGTGACCGGGACGGAGCTGGTGTCCTTCTCTGGCCGGTCGCTCGACTTCTCTGGCGGCGTAGTGAACCCCGCGAACTCGACGTTCACCGTCGAGGGCGACACAGACGCGACGCTCGACTTTGGCGGCAACACGATGAGGCGACTCTACTTCCGCAAGACTGGCGGGATCGCCTCGTTCACGGGGAACGTCGGCGCGGAGACGTTCGACGCGCTTGCGACGAGCGCCATGACGTTCGCCTTCGCCGAAGGCGTTACGCTCTCCGCGAAGAACATATACTGCCGCTCGCGCGCGGCGTCTGGCGCGGCAGATTCTGCGCTCATGACCCTGCGAGGCATCGTGGAGGGCGAGACGTGGAACTTAAGCGCCACGCACGAGGAGTACTTCTCGGGCGTGAAGGTGAGGGATTCAGCCGCGACCTCGCTTGAGTGCCGCGCCGACGCGCTTTCAGAGAACCTCGGCGGGAACAACAGCAAATGGATATTCGGAACATCTACGGCAGAGTGGATAGGCGGCACGGGCGACTTCAACACGGCGGCGAACTGGTACCCCGCGGCAGTCCCGGGCGCTCAGACGGACGTCCTCATAAGCGGCATAAACGGCGCGAGCGCGGCGACGGCGTCTGGAAACGTGACGGTAAGGTCTGTGAAGGTCGGCTTGGGGACGGCGTCGTCGTCTCTCAGGGTAAACGGGGTCC
>JAEEHL010000120.1 GCA_016280825.1 Verrucomicrobiota bacterium | reverse complement strand
GCGCTCGTCACGTCGCTCATCGCCTGGATCGCCGCCTCCTTCGAGTTGAGCCCCCTCGTCTCGATGAGGAACTGCACGCGCTCCACGACGACGATGCAGTCGTCAACCACGACGCCGATTGCAAGCACTAGGCCAAAGAGCGTAAGGATGTTTATCGAGTACCCGAGGGCCGCCATCAGTATAAACGTCGAGGAAAGCGACACCGGGATGGTGAGGCACGGTATGAGCGTCGCCCGCCAGTCCTGGAGAAAGAGATAGCAAACGATCACGACAAGCAGGAAGGTTATGCCGAGCGTGAACACAATCTCCCTCACGCAGCTTGAGACGTATTCCGTCGCGTCATAGGGGATCACCCAGTCGAGGTCTTCGGGGAACGACTCCTTGAGCTTCGCCATCGCCGCCCTGATCTCCTTCATCGTGGCGATTGCGTTTGCGCCCGGCTTCTGCTGGAGCGCAATCGAGACGGCGTTGCCGCCGTCAAGCTGGCCGGTGAACATGTAGTTCTGCTCGCCGATCTCCGTGCGGGCGATGTCCTTCAGGCGAACGACGCCGCCGTTCGCATCGCGGCGGACGACGATTTCATCAAACTCCTTCGGGCTCATGAGGCGCCCCTTCGCGAGAAGCGAAAGAGTCTGGGCCGCGTGGTCGCCCTTCGGGGCCGCGCCCACCGCGCCTAAGGAGGCCTGGACGTTCTGCTTCGAGACGGCGGCGATGACCTCCTCGGTGTTCATGCCCTGCGCGGCCATTCGCGCCGGGTCGAGCCACACACGCATCGAAAGCCTCGGGCCGTACACCGTGGCGTCGCCCACGCCGGAAATGCGCAGGAGGACGGGCTGGATGTTCGCGTAGCAATAGTCCGATATCTGGAGGCGCGACATGGTGCCCTTCGGAGACTGGACGGCGATGAAGCCCAGGTGGTCTTCCGACTGTGCGCGGATCCTGCCGCCAAGCTGCTTTACTTCGCTCGGCAGCTTCGCCTCGGCCTGCGCGACGCGATTCTGCACCTTCACCTGGTCCATGTCGCGGTCGGACTCCACCTCGAAGGTGACGGTGAGCGAATACGTGCCGTCGTCGCCGCACGAGCCCGTCATGTAGAGCATGTCGTCGACGCCGTTGACCTCGTCCTCGATCGGCATGGCGACCGTGTTCAGCACTTCCTTCGCGTTCGCGCCCGGGTAGGTGTAGTTCACCTGGATGGACGGAGGGGTTATGCGCGGATACTGCGAAATCGGCAACTTGAAGATCGCCATCCCGCCGGCCATCGAAAGGACGATCGCGATGACCATCGCAAAACGCGGCCTCTCGACAAACGTCCGAGAAAACGTCTTTATCTCGTCGATCGATTTCCTAAGCGAAAGTTTCATCTGTTTCTCCTACGGCTCCATGCGCTCCATATCGCCTTTTTGCGTATTATAGCATACCTACTGGTGGAAATGTCAAGTGGAGGGAAGCGGCTGCCTGGCGGCATCGATTTCGCGCTCGATTTCCGCCAGGGTGCGAATCGACGAAAGGCGGGCTCGAAGCGCAGCCGCCCCCGGTCGGCCGGAGAAATACCTGAAGAGATGCGTATGCATCTTTATCGCGGCAAACGCGTCCTTCGACGGCAAATGCCCGAACTTCTCCGCGAGCCTTTCATGGAACTTGAGAATGAGCCGCAAGTGCTCCCCACAAGCCGCAACTGGATCGACAGGCGCGTCCTCCCCTTTCAGGATGGAGAATATCCACGGCTTGGCAAGTGCCGCGCGGCCAACCATGATCGCCTTGACGCCCGTCTCTGCCATCCGCCGCGCGCTCTTGAGGTCGACAACGCTGCCGTTCCCGGTCACCGGCAGCTTTGTGCGCGAAACCGCGTCTGCAAGGATGTCAAGATGAAGCGGGCCAGAATGCATCTCCGATACGTGCCGCGCATGGATTGCGACCCCCGCGGCACCCGCGCGCTCGGCTGCGTCGACAAGCTCGAAGACGTTCGTCCGCCCGGGCCTCGGGCCAAGACGTGTCTTCAGCGTCACCGGCAGGTTCACCGCCTCCTTCATCGCCTTGAGAAGCGAATAGACCTTCTCCGGGCTTTCCACGAGCTTCGCACCCGCTCCCGAACGTGTGATTCGCTGCATCGGGCAGCCGGCGTTCAGGTTTATCTCCGAAAACCGCCCAGTGGATTCCGCAAGGCGCGCCGCAAACGCGAGCTCTTCCGGATTCGAGCCGAAAAGCTGGCAGCCGACCGGTCCTTCGCCGGGCATCGTCTCAAGGAGCCTCCTTGTCGCGTCATGCGCATGGAAAAGCGCGGCGGCGCTCGCCATCTCGGTATAGGCGGCGTCGGCTCCGCCGCGAAAGCACATAAGGCGGAATGGCGCGTCCGTAAAGTCCGCAAGCGGCGCGAGGACGTATTTCATTTCCCCTCAGGCGTCTTTTCCTGCGTCTTTTCCCGCTCCGCCATCTCCTGCGGCTTTTCGGAAGGCTTCTCCTCGGCCGGCTTTGGCGGCGGGTAGAAAACCGGGTCTGAATAGCCGTGGTCGTTTACGGGCTTTGCAAACGAGACGAAGCTAGGCGCTCCCCACCCGGAGGCATTGGAACGGGCAAAGACCGCAATGTCCACGCGGGACGTCATTACGGCAGTGTCAACCGACACCTTGACGGCGTCCGGCCGCACCGTCTCAAGCGTCACGGCCTCCTCGCCGTGCACGACGGAGAACTTGAACCCCGCGCCGCCCTTCGCCCGCAGGAAGAACTCGCGCTTCCCCGCCTCGTCCTTGAGGATGAACGACGATGCGCAGCCTGTCGCGAAGATGCACTCCGGCACTTTCTTGTCGTCCGGCGCAGGCCTCGGGCCGGAAACCGCGACAAACGCGACAGGGGGAACCTCCTCGGGCTTCATCTCCGAGGCAATGCCCTTGAGGCGCAGCATGTCAAGCCCGTTAGGTGGCATGCAGGTCGGGTGGGCTCGGGCGGAAAGATAGTCGACCTCGTTCGTCACCCCGCGCAGCGAGCGCCTAAGTATGTTCTGCACGAGCGGCGCGAGAAGCCCCCTCGACACCGCCTCCTTCTTCGTCTGCGGCTTGAGCGTGCGGGAAATCTCAAGCGCCGCCTTGAGGTAGTACAGGTCCGACCAGCTCGCGCCGGCGGTGACGATCCAGTATGGCGCGACGGACATGAAGCAGTCGCCGTCGATTCCCGCGGGAGGGAAATCCGCATTCGCCGGGAAGACCCATATCTGGTTCGAAAGATAGAACTTCTCCATTGCCCGCAGGCGGCGCCTGTCGCGCGTCATGAGCGCTCGCGGCAGGCTCCTCCACATGACAGGGTCGGTGAAGGCCCGCGAGCAGTTGCCGAACACGGGATAGGGGAAGAGCATGTCGGGGAAGTTGACACCCATATTGCGCGCCCTGCCCTCCTGGTCGACGAGAACCTCGGTAAGCCCGGGGTACTCCTTCGTGCCCAAGTGGGAATGGAAGACGTCACGGTTCATGTAGAGGTCGAGGTCGTTGCCGCCCAGACCAGACGGGGCGACCTTCGCCTTCACCTCAAAGCACCCGTACTTGAAGTTCCAGCCGAGGTTCTGCGCCCCGACAGAAAGCGTCTCGCCCGCGACGCACGTCGTCGGGACGCTCGCCCCAGGGCCGAACAGGACGGGCTTTGCCGCGGTGTCGCGAGCGTACTTAACGAGCTCGGCGAGGCGCTTGCGGTCGGCGAGGCGTGAAAGGTCGATGTCGGAGGTAATCTTGTCTGCGTCCCTGAAGCCGAGGTCGATCGCCCTTTCAAGCGCCTCGAACGCCGCCGTCTGGTCCTTCCTGTACGCGAGCGCGCAAGCGAGGTTGAACGCCCAGGTCGGGTCCTCCGGAAGGAGCTTCACCCCCTTCTCGCTCGCCTCGTACATCGCGGCGGTGTCGCCCCTGCGCGATGCGCCGAGGAAATTCGCCGCGAGGCGCTCGTGCTCCGCCTGGCGCGCGGGATAGTCCCAGACGGAAAGAACCGCGAGAAGGATGGCCCAGCCGTTCACGGCGCTACTTCCTGCCTAGCTTCATCCAGCTGGGTATCTTGACAAGCCCAGCCTCCCGGCTCTGGTTGGTGGAGATTGTCGCCGCCGTCCCGATCGAGGGGGACTCGAGATGCGCAATGCGCGCCATAAGCGCCTGGTTGTTCTGCGCCTCGCGGCGCTGGAGATCCTCGTTCTGCTGTCGCAGGGAGAGAACCTCCTTCTCCCGGAAGCTGAGCTTTTCGCGCAGTTCGCCGAGCTCGCGCGTTATCTCGGCAAGGTCCTTCGCGCGCGAAGCCGCCCTCGCCTGCTCGTTCTGCATGAAGCGAACCTTCTCCTCGAGCTCGGATATCTTGTGCTCCCTCGAAGACGCCGTCTTCTCCGCGAGCCTGCGGTATTCGTCGAATTCTATCCTAATCTGCGCGGTACGGGGGTCTTCGGGGCGCTCGCGAAGCGCGTTTTTCGTCATTTCGGCCGCGCTCGCCCCGGACATCTTAAGCAGATCGCGCCTGCGCTCGACAAGGCGGTCGATGCGCTCCTGCTGGCGGCGACGGGCGCTCTCCGCCTCGGCCTTCTCCGCCTCGACGACCGCGGCGATCTCCTCCGCCTCCTTCGAGATTATGGAGAAGACGGCGGCCTGCATGTTCGCCACCTCCGCCGCCGCCTGCGGCAGCCTTGCAAGCTCCTTCTTGAGGGACTCGACCTCCTCGCCGAGCGATGCGCACATCCTGCGCTCGTCCTCAAGCCGCGACTTCAGCTCCCCAATCTCGCCCTCAAGCTCCTTTACCCTCGTCTCGTCAACTACGATCTTCTCCTTTTCGACGATCTTCTCGACTGGCACCTCGACAATCTTCTCGACTATCTTCTCTACGGGAACCTCGACGATCTTCTCGACTATCTTCTCTACGGGAACCTCGACGCGGACTTCCTTTTCGACGACCTTCTCGACTGGAACCTCGACTATTCTCTCGACGACTTTCCCGGCGGGCACCTCGGCCTCGGGCGCATCGCCCTCCGGCGGCGTCTCCCCGCGATCCTCCGGGAATGGCTCCCTCGTCTCGACTATCCTGGCCGTAGGCGGCAGCCTGCCCGAGGCGATGAGCGCTTCCGCCGCCGCCTTGTTGTATGGCCCGCGCGGATTGCCATCGCCAAGGTCGATGGAAAACCTCATGTCGAGGAACGGCACTTCCTCGACCTTGCGCCATATGACGTTGTCGTCCGAAATCTCCTGCCCCGGCTGGATGCGCCCGACGCGCGCCCACGCCACGAGCTGCGCCTCCGTCTCCGGCCCGAACGTCTCGTCAAGAGTCCTAAGATACCACTTCGCCTCGTCCATTGACTACCTCCTGCCGAAGAACCCGCCGAACTTGCGCTTGCCGACTGCGGCAATCTCGCGCTGCGCGGCGGCCTCAAGTGCTTTCAGCCTTTCGTTTGGAACATCCTTGAATATCCCGCTCAGGCTGACCGGCGGAGCGGACCCGACTGGGTCCTCCACTACGTCCGCCACGACCGTCGTGCGCGGGGGCGGGGCTACTTCAACCACCTTCTCCACGACCTTCTCGACCTCTACGATTTTCTCGACGGGCACTTCCTTTACGACGATTTTCTCGACGGGGACCTCGACGCGCACCTCCCTTTCGACGATCTTCTCGACGGGGACCTCGACGATCTTCTCCACAGGGACTTCCTTGACGACTTCCTTCTCGACTATCTTCTCGACGGGGACCTCGACGCGCACCTCCTTTTCGACGATCCTCTCCACGGGGATCTCCTTGACGACCTCCTTCTCGACAACAACGGGCGGAGGGTCTTCGTCTGCTCTGTATTCATGCATTCTGTAGAGCTTCGCGCCTTCTGGCATCTGGCCGCCCGCCTGAAGGCGTATTACAAGGGCGCGGTTGAACGGGCCAAAGAGCTTCCCCGGCACCGTCTCCACAATCCACTTCATCTCAAGCTCGTCAATTGTCTGCGCAGGGAACCACGAGATCCTGTCGCGCGAGATGAGGCTCGCCGGTTCGACGCGACCGTCGCCGGCCCACTCGACGAGCTGAGGGAGGGACGCAGGACCGTACACCTTCCCGTCAGACGCCTTTACATACCATTCCTTTTCCATGTCAGTATTATATCAAAATTACACGGCTTCTGCGAGCAGCGCGGCGAATTCGGAGCACTTCACCTCAGTCGCGCCCGGCATCTGCCGCGCAAGGTCGTACGTGACTTTCCCCGACGAGAAGACTCTCTCCATCGAGGCGACTATCCTGTCGGCGGCCTCTGTCCAGCCCATGTACCTGAGCATCATCTCGCCGGAGAGGATGAGCGAGCCAGGGTTCACCTTGTCAAGCCCCGCGTACTTGGGCGCCGTGCCGTGCGTCGCCTCGAAAACAGCGACGCCCGTTGCATAGTTGATGTTCGCGCCAGGGGCGATGCCGATGCCGCCCACCGTGGCCGCGAGCGCGTCGGAGATGTAGTCGCCGTTCAGGTTCAGCGTGGCTATTACGTCGTATTCGGCGGGGCGCGTAAGTATCTGCTGCAGGAATGCGTCGCAGATGCAGTCCTTCACGATGATCGTGCGCCCCGTCTTCGGGTTCTTGAACTCGCACCACGGGCCGCCGCCTATCTCCGTCGCGCCGAACTCGCGCTTAGCGAGCGCATACCCCCAGTCGCGGAACGCCCCCTCGGTGAACTTCTGTATGTTCCCCTTGTGGACGAGCGTAACGGACTTCCTGTCGTTCGCAACCGCGTAGTCGAGCGCGGCGCGGACGAGCCTTTCCGTGCCCTCGACGGAGACGGGCTTGATGCCGACGGAAGACGTCTCTGGGAAGCGAATCTTCTTCACCCCCATCTCGCCAAGGAGAAACGCCTTCACCTTCTCGGCCTCGGGCGTGCCGTTCATCCACTCAATGCCAGCGTAGATGTCCTCCGTGTTTTCCCTAAAGACGACCATGTCCGTAAGCTCCGGCCTCTTCACGGGCGAAGGCACGCCCTTGAAGTGCCTGACAGGCCTAAGGCAGACGTAGAGGTCGAGGTCCTGGCGCATGGCGACGTTTATCGAGCGTATGCCTCCGCCGACGGGCGTCGTCAGCGGGCCCTTGATCGCGACGAGGCAGTCGCGGCACGCCTGGAGCGTTTCGGCCGGCAACCACTCGCCCGTCGCCTTGTACGCCTTTTCGCCCGCGAGGACCTCGCGCCAGCAGATCCTCCTCTCGCCCCCATATGCCTTCTCGACGGCGGCGTTGAAGACAAGCATCGCGGCCTTCGTTATGTCAGGCCCTATCCCATCGCCCTCGACAAAGGGCACTTCCGGATTCGCAGGCACCGAAAGGCGCCCGTTCACCATCTTTATTCTCTCGCTCATATGGGCGTATTATACCAAACGCCGTGGCATTAAACAAGTCGGCCTATGGCACGCGCCATCTGCCGCGTGGAGGCACAGGGTCGTAGCCGTGCGAGCCGAACGGATGGCAGCGGAGAAGGCGCATCGTGCCGAGCAGCACGCCCTTGAAGGCGCCGTGTATCCTAATCGCCTCTATCATGTAGTTCGAGCAGCTTGGCTCGAACCTGCAGCATCCGCCCATGATGGGCGACAGAGTCACCTGGTAGGCGCGTACAAGAAGTATGAGAAGCCGGCCCAATCTTTACTGTCCGCCGTCTTTCTTCTTCTCGTCCTTTTCGCCCTTCTTCTCCTCTGGCGGCGGCTTCGGCAGGAGGCTGTCGACGGAATAGCCGGAGACGACGTAGACCCACTTGGAGTTGTCGAGCTTCAGGTACCTGTCGCTGCCGCCCTTGACGACGTTGCCGATGGTCGCGACGCGGTTAGTGTCGCCGGCAATCGTGACCTTGGCGACCACGCCCGTGGCGAACCCGAGATCCGCGTCGGAAACGCCCTCGGCGATGTCGTTGAACGAAATCCACGGTGTGTCGACTATCTTCGTCTCGACCCACGCCTTGCCGTCCGCGCCAAACGCGTCAAGCGCGTCGGAGACAAGCACCGTCTCGCCCGCGAACGTGGCGTACCGCCCATGCCCCCACTTCGCGTGCTTCTCGCCGAGCGGAAGCGACGCAAGCACCTTGCCGGAGGCGTCCTTCAGTGAAAGGACGTCGGGAGACTCGACCTTGACGCCGCGCGCGACCTGGCCGACCTTGAGCTCGGAGAGCTTCATAAGGTTCTCGACGAGCTTTGAATGGTCCGCCGGATAGCCGTGGTACGTCTCTACGACCCATCCGCCCTCGCCGCCTGCGAGCTTGAGCTTGTCGCCGAGCTCGACGCGCGCGACTTCGGAGATCGCGAGGCCTGGGAAGATCGCCTTGCCGTTCAGCTTCGGCGCGGAGGACTTCGAATTGGAGGAAAGGCACAGCGCGGCGGCGCCGAGAACGGCTGCCGCGCCCGCGAGGACTGTAAGCTGCTTTGCGTTCATCTTCTTTTAGCTCCTTAAGGTCTTATGCGTGACGGCGGCGGAAAAAGCCGCGAAGAAGCCCCAGGAGGACGACGACCACGGGCATGAGGACGATGTTCACCGTCTTCAGCCTCAGGCCCAGCGAGTCGATGTCGGCTGTAAGCTCCTTGCGGACGTTCTTCAGCTGCTTGCTGGTGTCGGCCTGGGCCTTGCGGAGCTTGACGAGCTCGTCGTGCTGTTCCTTGGAAAGCACGAAGCGCGCGCCGCCGCTGTCCTTCTTCTCGCGCTCGAGGGCGGAGATGCGCTGCCGCGTGCGCTGCAGCTCCTCCTGGAACTCGGCCTCCTTCGCCTGCCACTTCTTGGTGGCCTCGGCCTCAAGCTCGTTCACCACCGTGAACGGGCGGTCGGAGGCGCCGCGCGACCTGACGCCGATAAGCTCCTCGCGGCCCGCGAACTGCTCCATGGCGTTCGAGAAGAGCGTGAGGTTCTCGTTCACGAGCTGCGGTATCGCGCCGAAGGGAGTCTTCAGCATCCGCACGCAGAAGTCGTCTGCGAGGAAGTCGCTGTCGGCGAAGACGAGCACGGAGCTCTTCCCCTCGGAAAGCGCCTTGGATACGTCGTTCGTGCCGTCGGGCCCCTTGGGGAACGCCGTCTTGAACGTGCCGGAAATGCGCGCGGCGAGGACGCGCTCCTTGCCGTCGGGCACCATGTTCTTCATGCCTCCGTACTGGATCGCCATCTTGTCGGTCGAACAGGAGTCGTCCTTCGACGTCGTGATGACCGGCTCGAACGAAAGGTCCATCTCCTTCTTCTCGAAGGCAAGCGAGCCCGCGAACGGGAACATGACGTTCGTAAGCCCTGAGACGATCAGGTCGCCCTTGGCCATGTTCGCCGCGCCGAGCGAGAGGAACGCCGGGTTCGACTCCACGCCGCCGCGCCCGTCGTTGAGCTTCGTAGCCGCCTTGAGGTCGCAGGCGATCTTGCCCTCCTCGAACTTGACGCCCCACGCCTCGAAGAGCTTGCCGAGCGTCGACGGTCCGTCGCCGCCCATGCCGCCCATCATCGGGTTCTGGGCCTGGCGGGAGGACTGCATGTCCTTTATGCTGAACGGGTCGACCATCGCCACGAGCTTGCCGCCGCGAAGGACGAACTGGTCTATCGCGTAGAGCGCCTTGTCGGAAAGGCCCTTCGGGTGCAGGACGACGAGCGTCTTCACGTCGTCGTCGACCTTCTCGGCGTCGGCGGGCACCTCCCTCACGTCGTAGTCCTTCGCAAGCTCGTTGAACGCGGCCCAGCCCTGCGGCGGGCGCTGGCCCATCTGCATCATCATCGGGTTCGCCCTGCCGCCCACGACGTCGGGAAGCGCCGTCATCACGCCCACGACCGGGCGCTCGGGCCACGCGACGCGGGTCACGAGGCGCGTTAGGTCGTACTCAAGGGTCGACTCGGTCTTCTGCGAAAGGACGCCAAGCGCCTCCTCGCGGTCGCCGCAGACGGCGACGATGCCGAAGTATATCCCTGAGCCGAAGGGGTTTGCCATCTGCGGCTCGATGCCGTAGCGCTGCGCCCATTCCTCAGCGTCGGAGTCGGGCTTCGGGTCGTACGTCTCGACGACTATCCTGCCGCCCGCGGCGCGCTCGTACTCCTTGAGGAGGTTCCCTACCTGCGTAGCGTACGTCTTGTACGCCATCGGCATCTCCGCCGAGGAGGAGCTTACGTAGTACTTGAACGTGACGTCCTCCGTGAGCTGCGCAAGGACGGCCTTCGAGCCGTTGGAGAGCGTGTAGAGCCTCTCTGCCGTCATGTCGCACCGCAGCGGGAGGTTCGCGAGGATTACGACGGAGAACGCGGCGATCGCGCCGGCGAGGGCGAGCCCGGCGACGCCCTTCGACGCCCCGCGGCGGCCGTCGGTCACGGTCTTCGCGGCCATGACCATGAAGACCATCATCGCGGCGTAGTAGCCGATGTCGGAGAAGTCGATGACTCCGCGCCGCATCGACTCGAAGTGCGAGAGCAGCGAGCAGGCGGCCACGGCGTCGGTAATCGCCGTCGGCACCCCCCATCCCGCGACGGCGCCGATAACCGGGTCGAAGCCGATGATGAGAAGTACGAACACAAGCGCGAGCGACACGACGAACCCGACCACCGAGGAGCGCGACAGCGTCGAGGCGAAAAGCCCGATCGCAACCGCCGCGCCAGCAAGGAGCAGCGAGCCCAGGTAGCCGCAGAAGACGGCGCCCCAGTCGGGCGAGCCGAGATAGCCCGCCGTGAACGCGACGGGGAACGTGAGCGCAAGCCCGATCCCGACAAAGCTCCACGCGGCGAGGAACTTGCCGACAAGCACCTCGCCGAGCGACACCGGGAGCGTCAGCAGGAGCTCCGCCGTGCCGTTGCGGCGCTCGTCCGCCCAGAGCCCCATCGTCGCCGCCGGCACGAGCAGCAGGTAGACCCACGGATGCCAGAAGAAGAACGGCGCGAGGTCGGCCTGGCGGCGCTCGTAGAACATGGCGACGCCGAACGTAAGGAAGCCGACGAGCACGAGGAACGCCGTCAGGAACACGTACGCGACGGGCGAATCGAAATACGCCCTGAACTCGCGCTTGAACACAGCCTTTATGTTTTTCATTTCAAAAGCCCCTTCTGAAGTCAAAGTCATGCCTTCATCGTCATGTTGCGGAAGACGACGTCGAGCCTGCCGCTCGGGTCCATCGCCTTGAGCTCCGCCGGCGTGCCGTCGAACTTCTTCTCCCCGCCGGCAATCACCACCACCTTCGAGCAGACGGCGTCTACCTCCTCGAGGATGTGCGTCGAGATGATTATCGCCTTGCCTTCCTTGGCCATC
>JAEEHL010000119.1 GCA_016280825.1 Verrucomicrobiota bacterium | reverse complement strand
GGCGGAAGCGCCCGGACAGAATCTTGTAGTCGTCCTTGCGGTATGTGCCCTTCCCGAAGCCAGTCATCGCACCTACCGCACCGATAGCCGCGCGCATCCACTCATCGTCCTCGACGCCGTTCTCCCATACGGACTTCCCAGCGTCACGGAGAGAGATTGGAGCAAACGACAACACGACCTCAAGAGGCCCGTAGTTCTGCCCGGCGTAGTCCTTCCCAGCGAACGCGGCAAGCACATTGCTGATGAGCGGAGTTATGCGCCCGCGCGCGAAGTGAGCTATCTCGCCGAAGTAGTCGCGTATCGGCGTCGTGCGCCCTCCGCTTGTTTCCTTGACGCCGGAAAATAGCTTGTTGCCAAGCCGCATGAACGACGCCTCGCCACCAGTGAAGTCGAGCTGCGTATGGCCGATTCGCGGCGCAAGAAGCATTATCGCCTTCTGCGGAAGCGACGAGCGCTTGAACTTGTCCTTGTCGTCGTCTCTTCCGAACAAGGCAAGCAGAAGCCCGCCAAGGAGCATTGCGCCGATGTGCGAACGCAGGAACTCCTTGGTCCCGAGCCACGACATCCGAGCCCTTTCCTCTGTGGTGCCTGAACCGTCTTCCTCCGCGGACGCAAGCCACGGATGCCACACGGTGTAGGCAAGATGCCTCTTGAGCTGCGAATCGACAAGACCAGGAGCCCAGAACACCTTACCCCAATGACGCCTTGCGTCCTTTGAGAGCGTGCCGGAGCCGTTCATGACGTTTATCATGTCGCAGACCATCTTCTTCTCGAATGTGGACGCGCCCTTCGGGAAGAGCCCGGGATCCCTTATGATAATGGAATAGAGGTTGGCAGACACCGTATTGATGTAGGTTGCGTACAGGCGGTCGCTGTTCGCTATCGCCGTTCCGTACACGGGAATATCGGTGAAGCGGACAACCTTTCCGCCGATCTTGAATCCCTTGTCGATTGCGTCGAAGAATTCCACGCGGTCGCCGCGGTTGTCAGCGAAGTCGCCTGCCTTCTTCCAGTGCAGCCATTTGTTGTCAACGGCTTCTTTCACCGTTGGATCCGAGAGGAGGTCAAGCTCGATGTTCTCCGCGTTCGCATCGCTCGTAAACGACGGAAGCGACTGCGCAATGCTCTTTGCCGTCACGGACGGATGTGCAATCGCGATTGAGCCGGTCTGGTTGCCGATCTGCGTGAGGTCGAGCGAAGCCGTCGCCATCTTCCACATTCCATCAACAAAGCGATAGGCGTCACCGGCCTTCCGCACCCATGCCGGGCGCAGGGAGTCGCGCGCCTCTTTTCTCAACTCGCGCATCTTCTGGTTCGCCCGCTTCAGCTCGGCCCCCATGTCGTCGTATGCCTTCTGCATTTCGGGTGGCATGGGCGGCGCCTTGCGGACGTTTGGCCGGATGTCGCCGTTCAGAATCCTATCCTGTATGCGGAGAATCGCCTTTTCCCGCGCCTGCATGCGCCTCGCGTTCCGCTTTGCAATCTCCTCCGGAGTGCCTTCGGGAAAAGCCGCTTTCTTCAATTCACGAATCGCATTGTTCGTGTCGCGAATCTGCGAGCGCAGCTCGTCTGCACGTTCCGACGAGACGGAGTTCGGCATAGTCCGCGAGAAATCGCCAGACATGGCGCGTCCAAGGCGTTCAAGGGCGCGCTCGAGGTCTTTCTCGAGCATCTTCTCAAGACGGGCTCTGCGCTGTTCGTCCGAGAGTCCGGGCTTTTCGCCGAACATCTCGTCGTATATCTTCCGCTTCTCGTCCCGCTCGGCCTTGAGGTTCTTCAGCTCGACGTCTTCCACGAGCGTACGCCGGGAACGCTCGATCCTCTCGCCGTTCAATATCGCCCGCTCAAGGTCGGCTATCTGGTTTCTGACGCGCGTCTTCGCGGACGCAAGCGCCCCCTTCAGCGCGCGTTCTCCGCCCTCCTGCTGGTCGATGTCCTTCTTCAGCTCCTGGACTTCCTTGCGCAGCGCACGCGTCTCGTCGGACGGTTCGTCGCGGACCATTCCCGTCTGCGGCGGAAGTTTGCCGTTTTCCATCATGTAGTCGCGCTGGCGCTTTGCGAGCGACTGCGCCTTCAAGTCGTTCATCCGGCGCTGCGAGTCGTACCTGCTCTGGCGGAAGTTCTGTCCGAAGCCGGTCAGTATGTCGCGAACCGTCGCCTCGTCGATGCCGTCTTCGAGGTATCTGGAGATGTCGGCGCGTATTGCGTCGATTACCCCCTGCTCGCTTATGTCGGGTGTCATGTAGCAGTGGTACTCTCCAATCGCTTTCAACCACTTGCCCCACGACGGATAGAGCTGGTCGGCGAGGCCGATGAGCGTGCCGCCAGCCTCGTCCGCGTGAACCTCTATCTGGTTGAGCGCGTCGTTGTAGTTCTTCGTCACGCGCTTCAGCTCGTTTCCGATGTCGCGCGCAGACATTGATCCAGTCTTGTTCCCGCGCTTCAAGTCGTCAACGACCTTCTGTGAAAACAGTTTCAGGCGCTCGACGGCAAGCCGACGCTGCTCGTTGTCAATCCCCTTGAAGAACTCGGCAAGCCGTCCGATCTCCTCGTCCATTTCGGGGGAGATGTCCCTCCCGCCGAGCTCCGTCTGAACCATGCCGCGAAGCCCCGCGTAGGAATAGTCCAGCGCGTCAACGACGATTCGGTTGGAGCGGAGCGCTCGTCCCTGCTCGGAAGCGCCCTGCATCTTCGCTATCGACGCCTCGCGGAAATCTCGCTGCGCCTTTGCCAGCTCCAGCTTCATCTCGCGCAGGCTCTTCTTCAGTTCATCCACCGTCTCCGCGTCGGTGTCGCCCGGAAGGTCCGCTATGGCCTCCGCCAGTTCGTCGTGCGACTTCTTCGCGTCGTTCAGGACATTCGCCGTCTGGTCGGCGTATATACCGAGCGCGACGTTTTCGTAGTCCCTCGTGGCGCGGCCCTTCTGGTAGACTGCATGCGCAAGCTTCCGCATGTATTCGCGGTTCGAGAGAAGCGCGTCCGCCTGCTTCATCAGCACTTCGTCGTCCTTTGCGACGTGCTTCTGCGACTCCGTGCCGGCGGCCTTCATCGCGTGTGCGATTTCGTCGTTCGTTAAACCGTAGAGCTTTTCGTCGTTGTCCGGCGTAGACTGAGATTCAGGATCCGGATTCGCCTCCGGCTCGTTGAATCGCTGGTCGTCGAATTCGACTTCGCCCATCTCCTTCTCGAGATCGGCTATCTGGCGCTCGACTGGCTGCGGCTGCGATATTTTCGCAAACGCGACCGCAGCCGCCAGGTCTGCCCTGTCGGAAGCGATGCGCTCGTCGAGGATCCGCGCAGCTGCCGACTTCGCGGCTTCGTCCTTTATGCCGAGAATGTTGTTTACTTCGGCAAGGCGCACCGTCATGTCCTCGATCCTGCGCGGCAGGGTTTCGTCTACCGTCATCTTCGCGAGCGCATCGGCAGACGACTGAAACCTCCTTCT
>JAEEHL010000014.1 GCA_016280825.1 Verrucomicrobiota bacterium | reverse complement strand
ATGAGGAAACTCATGATCGCGACCGCGATTGCGGCTATCGGTGCTGGCGTGTACGCTGACAACTGCGCGCCCACCCCGGGAACCCTCGTCTATGACCTGTCGATGACGGTCAAGACGACGAAGGGAGTCAAGGCCTCTGGCGCAGTCGGCAATGTCTGCACGCCTGGTGGCTCAGATGGTGTCACCCCCTCGTGCACCGTCCTCCGCACGAAGGACACGACCAAGTTCGCTGGCTACATCTACGACTGCGTAGAGGCTTGCGACACGGTCGCCAACGGAACGGTTGTCGCTTGGGACAGCAAGCGTAAGGTTCAGCTTACGGGCGCTGCCTTCACGACCACGTTCATCAACGTGATGGGTACGTCCAAGAAGGAGGCCGAGTGGGCCTGGACCTTCGCTGGCACGGCAGACCACTCCGCCAGTGGCTTCAGCACGCAGGATTATGCTCTTACGGGCGCTGGCTATGGCAAGTTCAACGGCAGCTACTACACGTCGTTCAGCGGCAACTTCGCTGGCACGACCAGTGCGTCGTTTGATCTCTCGAGCAAGGTCTGCTGCGATCCTTCGCAGATCTGGAAGTGCGATGCGCTTACCGACCTCGTCGACTCGGACACGGTTGCGTTCGGTTCTTGGTCTGTCAAGTACAACGCCAAGGCTTCCAAGAAGTTCAACTCGAACGGCTACCTCAAGGTTCCGAACTACGTGACGCTTCCATAATTTGTGAGTATCACGAAGTCAAAAAGGGGGGCTGGGCTTGTGCCCATCCCCCTTTTTTAATTGGAAGAAAGGTATTTTTAGCTATATGAGCAATATATCTGTCAGATGGCTGGGGGTTGGCAATCTCGTGATTGCGTTTCTTGCCTTTTTCGCCCTTGGCGGTTGCGACAGATCTAAAACGGTTGGGGATGGCGCCCCAATCACTATTTTCAGTGCCTCCGACCGCCTCGTCTTGGCGAAGGTCAATGGGGATAGCGTCACGGTTCGTGATTTTAAGCGCCGCTATGACGTTGAGAAGGCTATATATCGCCGTAATAATGGTAGAAACAAGGCGGCGGATCAGCTCGAGAGGAACGTATCTGTTTTCATGGGGAAGAGAGCGAAATTGATACTTCCCGAAATAATAAACCAAAGGTTGATTTCTCAGTATTTATCAAATGAAAAGGTTGTTACGACAACGGAGTCTCAGGCAGAGTATCTCAAAACGTGCCTCACAAGGATGAATTTCAAGACTGGCGGCATCAAGGCGGCGGCGGAGGAGCTTGGTGTTGACGAGAAGTATCTTGAAGACCAGCTTCTTGTGCCGTTTAGGCTTGAAAGCGCCCGCAACCATTTCGGGGGCGGCCCATTTTCGGTGACTGAGGAGGAAATAGACGAGGGGCTTGCCCGGCAGGACAGGTACTACGAGATGGCGATTGCGTCCAATGCGGTGACGTACGCCACTTGCTCGAATGTCCTTAGGATGGTCACAGCCGAGGGGCTTGATTTCAAGGAGGCGGGGCTTAAGTTCGGGCAGTACGAGACGGAGGATGCCGAAAAGTGGGATCGCCTCGAATACAAGGAAATCGAGAACAGGGAGATGCGCGACTGGGCATTCAAGGCGCCAGTGGGGAGCATTGGCGGCCCGTTCGACCTCGATGACGGTCTTTCGATAGTGAAGATTCTCGACAGGAACGACGGCACGATCGAAGACTCGATGGCGTCGGACGGAGTGGCCGACGTCACTCTCGCTAGGATAACGTTCTACCTCGTCGTTCCCGAGCCGGAGCCGCGCACAAGGGAATTCGTGAAGGGCGCCCTGTTCGACTGGAAGGTCGAACAGGCGCAAAAGGGGCTTTTCGGCAAGCTGCACGGCGAAATGAAGCTTGAGTACCCGAACGGAACCAATTTCGTGTTTGCAATTGAAAGGAAAGGAGTCTCGAAATGAAGAACGCCATTTTCGCGAAGTCGCTTGTCGCAGTTGCGGCTGCGGCGATGCTGGCCACCAGCGCCTGGGGGTACGCCAAGTCGATGTACCCGTATGAAATGCCTGAAGGCGGGCAGGGCGCCGCCCTGCATTGCGTGCGGGCCCAGGAGGGCATGAAGCTCGAGCTCGGGAAGTGGTACACGAACTTCGAGGTCTGCAAGAAATATGCAGACGACAACGGCATTCCCCTGCTGGCCGTGTGGAGCAACCACGGCTGCGTGCACTGCTGGTACACCGACGTCGTCTTCGTCCAGCCGGAATTCGTCGCCTGGCAGAAGACCCATGACGCCGGCAAGATCATCTGCTGCTACATGGCCGGCGGCGACGACAACATCGACCAGACGAACAGCAAGGTGATAGACGAGCTTGGCAGCAACGCCTACAACTGGATGTGGCACAAGGGCGGCACCACCATCAACTCCTATCCGTTCGTCGTCCTTTGGTGGAAGAAGGAGGGCGTCAACAGGCGCATGGACGGCGACACGTTCTGCAAGGGCTCCGCATCGTCGGCGCTCAACTTCACCGAGGCGACGATCCCGACGCGCGTGGTGAACGTGGAGAACATGCTTTCGACGGTGTTCGCCAAGTGGAAGGCGCAGGACCCGTATTCCGGCGGCACCACGACCATCGAGGAGACCGAAGGCAACAGGCTCGAGGCCGACGCCGGCACGACGGAGGTCTCGTTCGAGCTGACGCGCTCCGAAGACGCCTCCGCGATTGCGACGAACAACATAGTAAGCCTCATCGGCCCCGACGGCGTCGAGGCGGAGGAGGTCGTCGTTGAGTGGGGGGCAGGAGAGACCAGCAAGACGGTGACGGTCGATGTCACAAAGGTGACGTTCACCGAGGGTGGCCAGCAGGCGAAGGTCGTCGTAAAGGACGCCGACGGAACGCCGCAGGGCACGAACAGCATAACGTACGTCGAGGAGGAGAACTCCGCCTACAACCCGCTCTGGATAGGCGAGCGCAGGGCATCGGCTACGCGCGACGCCCTGCCCGTCCTGGACTGGGGGGAGTGGACGATGGACATCGACGTCGCCACGCAGAAGGTGGCCGCCGCCGAGGGCGACGCCTACACGCTCGTCGACATTTCGGGCTCTCTCTGGTGCCCGGACTGCGCGAACCTCGAGCGCAACTTCACCTCGAAGGTGGACGGCGAGGGCAGGAACCGCTTCTCCGAATGGGCGAAGGCGAAGCAGGTGGCCTTTGTCGCGCTTGACATCCCGTCGTTCACGACGAACACGGTGGAGAGCACGAGACCCACCCTCCTTTCCCGCAAGGCTTATTCGTCGACGCTTGCGAGGGCAAGGGAGTACCCCGCTTCCGGCGCGGACCCGGTGCTTACAAACGCGATGCTGAGGAGCGGACTCGGGTATCTCACGCGCAAGGGAGTCTCCGACGAGGAGGCCCTCGCGGTACTGGAGCGCAACCGCCTTCTCGTGTCGAAGAACACTGCCGAGGGCGGCTTCCACCGGCCCGAGGACAGCAACGCCTACCGCACTGGCGTCCCCGTGTTCGTGATGCTCAGGAAGGACGGCTCTGTTGCGGCCCGCCTTACGCGCTTCGCCTCCGTAAGCCCAATGGCGAACGCCAACTGGGACAACATCATCAAGCGCTTCGACGAACTCATTGAGATAGCGAAGGCGAAGGAGGGCGAGCCCCACTACGAGGACATCGAGAACAACGACGCCACTTCCACGACGCTCGCGTTCAAGGCGAACGGCGGTTCCGGCGAGGGCGAAATCAGCCACTCCGACTTCCAGGACGTCTTCGAGCTTGAGGGCGTTGGCGGCAACGCGCTCCAGAAGGTGACGGTGACCGGCGAGGTGGACGCGGTGGTGTCGGTCCAGTTCGTGAAGATAAACCCGGCTACCGGGAAGTCGCAGTCCGTGGGAAGCGCCGTGTCGGGCAGGCTTTCGGACGGCGTCTCCCTCGAGCAGACGTTCACGGAGGCGGGCAGGTACTTCGTCAAGGTCTCGGGCGGCGACATCGCGAGCGGCAGCTTCGCCGTTGAGAGCGAAACCGCCGGGAACTTCGCGAGCTTCGAGATCTCCGGCACGGTGGTGCTGGTGCCGCAGGAGGAGAAGGCGATAGGCGCCGCCCCGGAAGGCTCCGACAAGGTTACCATGCGCGTCGTCAAGGACCAGATGTACCGCATCGAGGGGCTCAAGGCGGCGGAAGTTGCCGACGTATTCGATCTCCAGGATCCAGCCGACCCGTACAATCTCTTCTACACGGCCAAGGCGAGCGGCGACGTTCCCGTCACCACGGCCTACAAGGGCGGCACCGTCACCCACCAGAAGTGGGTGCCGGGGACCATCGGCTTCGTGGTGGCCGGGAAGTCGGTGAAGGAAACGGCGGGGAGCGTCTCGGTGGCGCTTGCGCGCATCGGCGGCAGGTCTGGAGACGTCACCGTGCGCGTCTCCCTTGACGAGGAGAAGACGACGCTCTACAACAGCGAGGGCGGTGCGCGCTTTGAGTTCGCGGGCCCCATCGAACTAACCTGGGCGGACGGCAGCAACGGCTCGACCAACGTGGTCGTCACGGTGCTGGACGACGCGAGGTTCGACGGCGGCGGCGTAGTTGCGCTCAAGCTCGAGAAGGTGCTGGACGAAAACGGCGACACGGTGCTCACGACCACGGGCTTCGAGCTTGCCGTTTCGGACAACGACTCGCAGTCCGCAGGAAAGGCGGCGTTCACGCGTGCAGAGCCTTTCTTCTCGAAGAAGACTACCGTCTATGCTAAGGAGAGCGAGGGCGCCACGGTCTATGTGGAGCGCGTCGAGGCCTCTGACGGCAAGGTGACGGTGAAGGTTGACGCGACAAACGGCGCAACGCTCGAGATCGGCGGCGTCGAGACTGATACCGTGACATGGGAGAACCACAGGTACGCGGAGCAGGCCGTCAAGGTGACCGGGCTTGCCGCCGGCACGTCGTCGACCCTGACTCTCAAGAACCCGACGGACGGGCTGAAGGTGCTTTCCTCCGCGAGCAAGGTGACGGTAGTGGCCGTCGCCGACGACGCACCTGCATTCGCCACTGACAGGGCGACTGCGGAGTTCTACCGCTTTGTGACGAAGAGGGAAGTATATCCCGTCACGCTTGCCGGCGGCGGCGCTGGCGCGAAACTTTCGTTCGTGAAGCTTTCCGGCACGCTGCCTGCGGGGCTCAAGGCGGAATGGGACGAAGAGGCGAGCGCCCTTGCCATCGCCGGTGCCGCGACTGCGAAGGCTGGGCTTTACACCGTCGTCTACCAAGCCGTCCAGCAGGTCGGTTCGACAAAGACCCCGGGCCTTACGATAGAGCTTGCCATTGCCGTTACCGACCCGACTGACGTTGCCAGCAGCCCGGAGACGGCGAACCCCTCCGTCGCCAAGGCCCGCACGTTCAAGGACGTCCCCGTGGTCAACGACGTCAACAGGCGCCTTGCCGGCGTCCTGCAGGTCACGATACCGACGAAGGGCAACGTCAGCGCGAAGTATTCGTGCGAGAGCGGCGTCATCTCGATGTCCGCCAAGGGGTGGGACGACTTCAGCCCTGCGACGAAGGACCTGCACGCCACGGCCGTCGGCAAGAACGGCTTCTCGCTCGAGGTGATATGCGAGGCGGACGGCGACGTTACGTTGTCAGTTTCCGACCCGATGTACCCCGGTGTCTCGCTGGACTCCGACGTCGATTCCTCCAGCCAGTGGAGCAAGGCCAGCCCGGCGACGGCCTGGAAGGGCTACTACACCGTGGCGCTCGTGCCCTCCAAGTTCGACGAGGTGAGGCCGGGGCTTGCCCCGCGCGGGAACGGCTTCCTGACGCTCAAGATGGATACCGCAGCCGCCTGCAGCGCCGGCAAGGTGACGTGGGCCGGGATGCTGCCCAATGGCGCGGCGGTGTCGGGCTCGTCGATCCTCTCCCTGCCGCGCGGCGAGGCGACATGGGCGAGGCTGCCGATATTCAAGGCGTCTTCGACAGACGCGCTCTCGGTGCTCGCGAAGGTTCGCGCGAACGCCGCGGCGGACGAGGAGACGAGGGCGGTACTTTCGGCGGACGGCGTCGATTCGTGCTGGGAGCACGTCGAGAAGGACGCGTCGTTCGAGGCCGACTACATAGTGGATTTCGGCGTGTTCGGGGGCCTGTACTCAACGGCCGTCGATCTCGCGGTCTGCTGCCAGGAGAACTACGAGACCACCAGCCCGAAGCTGAAGATCGACAGTATTGAGGCCGGAACGGTGGTCGTCGGCAGCAAGTCTCTGAAGCTCAACGGAGTTACGGCCGAGATGACGCTTCGCCTCACGCTCGCCACGGGCGTCGTCGCGGGATCTTCCGCTCCGGCGTTTGACAGCGCCGGCAACCCCATAAAGGCGAGCTGGAAGGGCGTGATCCTCCAGGGCTGGGGGCCCGGGTGCGGCTGTTCCCCGGGTGGCGAGGGGATTGTGTACCTGCCCTTCATGAACGGGGCGTGGTTTGCCGAGGAGAAGATCAAGAACGAGGCCGGCAAGTCGCTGAAGGTCAAGCGCGGCGGGCAGGCCATAATCGAGTGACATATACTGAAATCCAAGTGGGAGTTAGATCATGAAGAAGATGTTTTTTGCGATCGCGGTTGCGGCTTGTTCCTGCGGGACGCTTCTTGCCGCCGCCAAGGGCAGCTGCATGTCGAAGGCAATAGAGCTTAAGTCCTCCATGAACTTTTCGCTTGTCGACGAGTACGACCCGGAGGACGGTTCGTACAGCGGCAGCGGCGTCTGCTATTTCAAGGTGACGCTCAAGAAGGGCACCCCGTGCTCCATCTGGATTTCCGGCGGGAGCGCCGAAGAAATGATGTTCTCGACCTTCACCGACTGGGAGGCCGACTATTTCACGACCTTCGACGAGGGCGAGGCGCAGGACGGCGCGATCAAGTTCGCCCGCCTTGCGGCGGACGACTGGGACGAGGACGACCCCTCCTCCGTGACGTTCTACGTCGAGGTTGACGGCGACATCGGCCAGCAGGCGACAATCAGCATGGAGACGCGGTACATGGAGTTCGAACCGCTTGGCAGCGAGGAAAACAAGCACGCCATCAAGTTCCTCGAGTCGAGCGTCACGACGACGACGGTCGACTTCCTCGACGGCGACTACTGGTTCTCGGCGGATCTTGCCGCGGGGAGGCTCTACAGGATACGCACCGAAGGCGGGACGGAAGAGAGCCCTATATCGCTCGACGTGACGGGCGGCGACTCGCTGGATTTCGAGATAATCGAAGACGCGCAGTACTCAGACGACAAAAACAACACGGCGGTCGTCATCTTCGCGAAGACAAGGGGAACCTGCTTCATCAACGTGGCGTCGCTCGGCGACGGCGAGTCGTTCTCCGTGAAGTACGAGCTCCTGAAGGCGCGCTCCGTCTCGGCCCACGACTCCACGCCCCTTGAAACGGCCGGCAACACGGCGACTTTCGTCCCGGGGCGCAGGATCGCCTCCTGGGAATACGCCGACGACATCATCGACGAATGCCTTTTCTCGATTTCGCTCGCCAAGGGGGAGAGGTACGTTTTCGAGACAACGGGCGCGGCGGTTCCGCTCCTTATGCAGGTGTACGACTCCAAGGGCGCGACGCTCGCCCAGAACGAGACAATGGACGGCGTGGGGTACAACGTCCGCACCGTACTTGAGGCATCGAGCGCGGGCACATACTACGTCGGCGTGTGCAACGCCGCGTTGAACCCGTATGAGGAGGTGACCGGCGGGGCGGTGACGCTCACGGCACGGCCTGCCGCCGCGATAGACGGCGACCCGGACGAATGGGACGCGACAGACGACACCTCCGCCGGGGCGTCGGGCCTGGAGGTGCTTCCCGGCACGGCTTCGTCCACCCCGCAGCTTAACGGCTCGGTGCACGGGCCGCATCGCCTTTCCGCCACCGACTGGGCCGACACGTTCGTGGTCGCGGCGCGCAAGGGGCTCACGTACAGGATCGGCGTGGTGTTCGCAGATGGAAGCGACACGTCGAAGCTCAACCTCGCCTGCAGGCTCTACACCCTTTCTGGCTCGTCCGAGAGGGTTGTGGTGAACGGCGAGCTCTCGCCCCTGGGCGATGCGTTCGTGCAGTTCACGGCCACGGCGAACGCGGCATACTACCTGAGGCTTTCGGTCCTCGAGGGGACGGGGCTCGACTACCCGGCGTACAACGTGAGGGCCGTAGCCTATTCGACGGGCGGCGCGGACCTCGGCATCCTCACCGTCAACACGCATGGCGCACCCACGGCGACATGGTCGATCGGCTCGGAGTCGGCCAAGTACCCTGGCGGGTCGTCGGTGCTTGTCAGCGGCAACCAGGTAGTGAAGCTATCGACAGTGAAGGGCTACAAGGCGTCGGTCACTTCCACGACAGTCGCCGTGAACCCCGGAATCGTGCCCACCGTCCTCGACGTCTACTATTCCGACACGTCGGACCCGAAGGACGACAACGCCGCCGGGGCTACCGCCATTTCGTTCAAGAACGTCGACACCGACTACGCCAAGCGCACCCTCTGGGAGGACGACCCCGAGGACAACTTCTCGTTTGCGGGAACCGACGGCTGCTACTACGACATCGCGCTCAGGAACGTCGAAGGCGACAGCGTCTCGTTTTCCATCTTCAACGCCTCCATGGGCATGGTCGTAGAGGACGTCACGAGCGTCAGGCAGCTTCTGCTCCCCAAGACGAAGGACAAGTACTACCTGACCGTCAGGAACGGCGACTTTGCGACGTCATACGGCGGCTACACGCTTTCCGGCAAGTTCGCGAACGTCGGCTCGATCAAGTTCGACAAGACCGCAGTTTCCGCGAAGGAAGACGCGGCAACCGTCTCCGTGAAGGTGAAGCGCACCGCGAAGGACGGCTTCGTGCGCGTGAAGTACGGCACAGTGGCCGGGACCGCGAAGCCCGGCGAGGACTACGTCGCGCAGAACGGGGTGCTCGAATGGACGAACGGCGACAACAAGGACAAGGTCATCACGGTCAAGCTCATCTCCGACGTCGTGCCGGTGTACGAGGGCAACAAGACGTTCTCCCTGCAGCTGAAGGCCTTCGAGGACGACGAGCGCAGCGAGAGCGAGTACCCTGCGTCGATAGCGGGCGGCGACACCTGCGAGATAACGCTTGTGGAGACTTCCAAGCCTGGGACGACCGCGGCTGACGCCTACGCGAAGAAGGCGCCGAAGCTCGCGACGGTGAAGACGGAGGAGGTTCCGCTCGAGACCGGCACCTACTACGGCGTGCTTGCGGAGGACGGGGCGGTACTGACGAACGGGCTCCCGGCGCTTGCCGCCGTCACGTTCACGGCCACGACCGCGAACAAGCTCGCCGCCAAGGTCACCGTCTCCGGGAAGTCCTATTCGTTCGCCGGCCAGGGCTGGGACGCGGACCAGGGCGACGGAATGCGCAGGAAGACGCTTGTCCTTTCGCAGAAGCTCAAGCGCTTCGACGAGGGTACGGGGAAGTCGGAAGACGTGACGCTTGAAAGCACGCTCGCAGTCGCGTTCCGCGCCGGGCAGACGGCGACCGAGGGCGACTGGCTGAAGGCCCTGTGTTCGGCGGAGCTCGTGCTGAACGTGCCCGACGCCAAGAACAACGGCTGCCAGGAAGAGGTGCGCTACGCAGGCGAGCTCTACCGCAACAACGCGAAGGTGCAGGGCTACCTCAACGTCGTCACCAACTTCACCGGCTACTACACCGTGGCGCTCGCGCCGGAATGGGTGAGCTCCGCCGACGGCGTGCCAGCGGGCAATGGGTACCTAACCCTCACGATAGACAACAAGGGCACTGCGAAGGCTGCGGGTCTGCTTGCCGACGGAACTACGAAGCTGTCCCTCTCCGCCGCGGCGTGCGGCATCGTCGAGGACGCGTCGTCGTCGAGCGGATACGCGATGATGGTGCCGCTTTACCACGCGAAGGCCCCCGCCGTGTTCGGCGGCACGCTGCGCCTCTTCGCGAACGACGACGGCGCAGTTGTCGTCGATTCGTCGAACGCGCTTCTCTGGAACAACGACAATCCCGCCCTGACATACTACGGGGAAGAGGGCTACCGGCTTTCGCTCGACCCCGTGGGCGGCTGGTACGACACGGTGGCAAACCTCCAGTCGTACTACCTGACGCGCGCCTTCGAGGTTTCCGCGGCCGATGTCTCGGAATTCTACGTCGAGGCGCTGACGGCCAACAAGGCCACGCAGGACTTCGACTATTCCCTTGACGCCCAGCCGGGCGGGACGGCGGTTGACCTTTCCGGCAACGCCTTCTCCACGAAGAAGAGGTCGCTTGCCGCGGCAGGTTCGCTCTACGACCTTGCCTCGAGCGTCAACCCCTGCAACGTGCAGGTTAAGTTCGCAAGGGCCACCGGCCTCGTGAGCGGCACGTTCTCGCTTTGGAGCGCTTCCGCCGACGGCTCGCAGCAGAAGGAGCTTTCCGGGCTTAAGCATTTCGGCATACTCGTCATGAACCGCGACAGCGCCTCTCCGCTCGACCCGGAGATAGCGTCTGCCGGCTTCTGCACGCAGACGGTCAAGGTTACCGACGAAAATCCCGAGACAGGCAGAAAGACGCAGCGCAGCTGGACGGCCTCCCTGCCGTTCAACATCCTCGGGGTCGACCAGGGCGAACCCGACTGGTACGCCGACGACTGGGGCGAGTAGGCCGTCTTCGGCGACTGAGTATAGATTGGAATGAATAGGCGCGGGGGCGAATGCAACGTGTGGGAAGCGCGTTGCATTCGCTTGTGTTGTTTTGGCAGGACGGGGCGCCCCGTTCAATTGGCAAAACGGGTGATGGAACAGCGGAGATCAGAATCCATGACAACAACCGATAGAAAAATCAAGCGGATGGCTGTGGCGCTCTGCGCGGCGCTGGCGATTGGCGCAATGGCGCGTGCGGACGGCGAGGTGGTGCGCTGGTACGACGAGGCGCAGAAGGTGACGTGGGGCTACACCCTCGAAAACGGCGAGGCCACGATCTCCACGCCCAATTTCTGGGACTCGAATGCGCGCGACAACTGCAAGGGCGACATCGTGGTGCCGTCCCGCATCGGCCCCGACGGCCCGAGCGGCGCGAAGACGTACCCCGTCCGCGACATGGCGCCCGGCCTTTTCCGCAACTGCACTAAGGTGACGAGCGTGTCCTTGCCCGACGGCATCCGCCGCATTGCGCCCAACGCATTCTACTTCGACCGGAATTCAATTGTCACGAACATCGTCATCGGCGAAGGCTGCCTCGACATCTGCGAGAACGCGTTTCTGCGCTGCGAGAGGCTGGTGAGCCTCAACATCCCGAACACGGTCACGAACATCGGCGAGAATGCGATCCAGCTGTGCAAGGTCCTGCCGCGCATCGACATCCCAGGCAGCGTGAAGACGATCGGCGACAGCGCGTTCTCCGCCTGCTACGCGCTTGAGGCCGTGACGTTCGGCGATGGCATCGAGATCATCGACGACGATGCGTTCATGAACTGCTCCTCGCTCCTTGCCGCCGACCTTCCCGCATCCGTCCGGTCCATCGGCGACCGCGCGTTCTACGGATGCAATCAACTGGCCTCCGCGACTCTCCGCGAAGGACTTGAGGCAATCGGATACTATGCGTTCAGCCAATGCGAGTCCCTCGTCAGCGTGTCCATTCCGGAAAGCGTGACATGGGTCGGCGAACGGGCGTTCCAGTTCTGCCCGGACTCGATCTTCGACAAGGCGACCGTCCCCGGCGTCTGCCTGCTCTCCGGCTGGGCCGTGGGCGTGGACAATCCATTTGGCGCGATAGACCTCCTCGGCGTGAGCGGCGTTGCGGACGGGCTCTTCAAAGATTGCCGGAACGTGACAAGCGTCGTTCTTCCCCCGGGAATCGAGACGCTTGGCGGCTCGATGTTCAGCGGCTGCAGGGCGCTTGAGTCCGTCTCTCTCCCGGCCGCGCTGAAATCGATCGAGAGCTATGCCTTCCAGAGCTGCCAGAAGATTCAGGCCGTGAACATCCCCTCGGGCGTCACGAACATCGGGCAGCTGGCGTTTGGGTACTGCGAGAAGTTGGCGGCCGT
>JAEEHL010000118.1 GCA_016280825.1 Verrucomicrobiota bacterium | reverse complement strand
TTTTCGCTAAACCTCCACACCTCGCTTATGCGCCATCCGTCCCGCCTCCCACGCCCTACGGTTGTAGAGGCGCTTCGCATGAATAATCCAAGATGTAGCAAGGGCGCCCTCGCCCTTGCCCCTCGCCACGACTTCACTTGGATAGGCAACCCCTGTTTCTGCTAGGCCGGTGTCCTGAAAGCCTAGAAATGGATTTCAATTGGAATTCATTATGGTGCGCAAGGGAAACGAATCATGCTGAGGAAGCGCGGAAGAGGGCTGCGCGTCGAGCGAAGCGACACGGCGAGGCGCGGTTCGGCGATTGGGCGGCGCGGCACGGCGCAGGACGAGGAGGCTGTATCCGGCCGACGAAGTACTGCACCGCGCAGCGCCGTGCAGGCGCCGGGAGCGCCGAGACGGGGAGCGGTAGCGAGACCGAGCACTCGCGCCGCGCGACGAACTCCTACAGGGATGCCAAACGCGCTCGCGTAAACGGCCGGCAGCCGGGCGGACCGTTGCCTATTTGAGGCGAGATGCGCAGGACTCGCCCCCGAAGGCGTATATGTATACGTCGAGCGGGGCGACGGACGCGCATCTCGCCCAAAGAGGCGCGGGAGCACGGTTGCCGTTTACGCGAGCGCACGTTGGAAAGGCAGGGAGGGAGGAGATAGAGCTTTCAACTGCTTTTTTTAGGTTTAGTTGAAGTTCGAGTTGGAGTTCGAGAGTGGAATTGAAAAATTCCATTTTCGCCAAGCACCAGCACTAACGACTAACCGCCGTGGCGGAATTTCCTGAAATATGATATAATATCCTGTCAATTTGGTTCACAAGGGAGTTTGAGATGGCAGAAAACGAGGCGCTCGACGGCAGGTTCGAGGAATGTGCTGAAAAAGGTGATATAGACGGGGCATTGGCCCTCCTGCGCGGCAATCCCGAGTATTTCGAGAAGAAGCTCGCGGCGAAGGACATAGGCGAGGCCCTGAAGAAGGCGACGTCGGACAGGCTCGTCCTGTCGTACATTGACTTTGCGGCGTTCGGGGCGCGACCGCTCCCCAAGTCGCTCGATACGCTTGGAGTCCTCATGCGGATCGTTCCCGGCAGGCTGGTCCTTGCGAAGGTGTGGGGGCTTGGCGAGGTCAAGAGGATCGACCACTTCCACAACCGCATAACGGTCGACTTCAAGACGAAGCGCGGCCACCAGTACGCATACGAAGTCGCGGTTGATTCGCTTTCGTTCCCCGGCGACGACCACATACTTGTCGTCCAGCGCACCGACCCCGCCCGCGTCGAGGCGATGCTCAAGGACCACCCCGGCGAGTTCGTCAAGGCGGTCCTAGCGAGCTACGGCGAGATGCCGCTCGTGAAGCTCGAGAAGATAGCCGTCGAGAACGGCTTCGTCAAGCAGACGGCGTGGAGGTCGTTCTGGGAAAGAGCGCGCGCGGAGCTCAAGCAGAACAAGTGGGCCGACATCCCCGAGAAGAAGATGGACCACATCGTCCTCAGGAAGTCCGCAGAGGAATACGGCGACGGCTGGCTTACCGCCTTCTCGCACGAGACCGAGCCCGCCCGCATTCTCGCGGGGGCGCGCGAATTCGCGGCGGCCGGCAAGTTCAAGTCCGCCGGGGAGGACGTGCGCGAGAAGATCGCCGGCAGGCTCGTGTTTGCGATAACCGCCGCCCGCAAGACCGACGACGCGCTCTACGCAAGGCTCGCGAACCTCATCGTGGAACTTGGCCTTTCGCGCCCGCCGGCCGAGGAGATGCTCGAGTACCTCTGGGCCCGCCACCGCTACATCAAGGCGGCGGCCGCGCTCCCGGCGCGCGAAGTCGGCGCGCTCGTCAGGTTCCTTGCGCGAGACGAGGCCTCCCGCGAGAAGCTCTATGCGGCGCTGCCGGAGTTCTGCTTTGCCGCAGTCTCCGAGATAGTCTCCCAGTTCTCCGCCGAGGCGAAGTGCCGCGAGGCCGTCGCCGCGCTCATGAAGACGCCGAAGGCCCCGGCGACGCTCGTGACGCTTCTCGTGGGCAAGTACGAGCAGTTCCGCGACTGGAAGGAGCTGCCGCCGCTCGTCGTGCTGCTTACCCATGCGATCGTGCTCGGCGAGGGGCGTCAGGGCGGCGAGACCCTGAGGATGCAGAACATGGTGCGCCGCCTCTTCGCCGACGTCAAATGGCTCGGGAAGATGTTCGACTTCCTTTCCGCCAACGAGAAGGCGATGATATTCGAGCGCTTCCAGGCGTCCATCGCGTGGGATCCCTCCACCCACCATGCAATCGTCGTCCGCATGACGAAGCTCGTGCCGGAGCTTGAGGCCCATCTCGTAAAGGCCGAGCGCAAGCGCGATGTGGCGCGCACGACGAGCTTCAGGTCGTATGCCATGAAGAAGGCCGAGTACCTCAAGCTCATCAACAAGGACATGCCGGAGAACGTCAGGCGCATCGAGTTCGCCAAGGGCTTCGGCGACCTTTCGGAGAACGCCGAGTACCAGTACGCGAAGGACGAGCAGCGCCAGCTCATGCAGAAGCAGGCGGTGATGCAGGCGGACCTCGAGGCGGTAAAGCCGAGCGAGTTCGCCGACGCGCCGCTCGACGAGGTCGGCCCCGGCGTGATGGTCGTCGTGTCGACCGCCGCCGGCGAGAAGACGTTCACGATCCTCGGCGAGTGGGACAACGACCCCGAGCGCGGCATCCTTAGCTCCAAGACGAAGGTCGCCGGCAACATGCTTGGCAAGAAGGTGTCCGAGTCCTTTATGCTCCCCGCGGCGGACGGCAGCGAGTCCGAGGCGACGATAGTCGGCATCAAGCCGCTTTCCGCCGAGATCCGCGAATGGATGAAGACGCCCGAGGGAATGAACATCTGACGACAGGGAGGAGTTGAGCCATGGCGACAAAGAAGGGCAAGGCGCCGGCGAAGTCGGCGAAGAAGGCGGTGAAGAAGGCGGTGAAGAAAGCGCCCTCCAAGACCGCGAAGAAAGCCACGAAGAAGGCGTTCCAGAGCGTGTTTTCAAAGCAGTCCGGCGAGAAGGGCTATCCGCCCAAGCGCCGCACGCCGATTCGCAACCCGGGCAAGCGCAAGCCCCTTTCGGAGCGCAACCCGAACCGCGTCGCCCCGCGCATCGTGCACAAGCAGGAGCCATCGCCGGACTTCGTGGAGGTGGTGCCCGAGATAAAGAGCGAAAAGGCCCTTGCCTTCGCCCAGGAGATCGCAAGGCGGATGAAGCTTTCCGCGCGCAAGGAGGACGAGGCAAGGGACGCGGTGGAGGAGATACGCCTTTCGCGCCGCCCGACGACGCGCAAGCAGGGCAAGGCGACGGACAAGTTCCCCGCGGCCGACCTGAAGGACTTCCGTCGTCGCCTTCTCGAGGCGCGCGCGAGCGCCCAAAACGGCGTGGACGTGATGAAGGCCACGGGCTTCAACGAGTCCGACGACTACGAGGCCGACGGCGGCGACGGCACCAACCAGACGCTCAGGCTGCAGGCGCTCGGGCAGATGGGCAACATCAACAGGACCATCCAGAAGATCGACGAGGCGCTGCACCGCATAGACGACGGCACCTACGGCGTATGCGCGATGTGTGGCCATCTCATCCGCAAGCCGCGCCTCCTGAACCAGCCCTTCGTCCTGACGTGCATGGAGTGCCAGAACGAGGTCGAGCGCCAGGAGCGCGGCCGCAGGCAGCAGCAGTCGTCCAGCTCCGACATGGAAGTGGAAGAGGACGAAACGTGAGATGCGGCGCGCGTTCTGCGTAATTGCCGCGGTCTTCAACCTGATTCTTGCGGACGCGGTGGCGAAGGAGCTTGCGGCGGGCTATCTGCGCGGCTCGCCCCCCGTGCCCGTGATAGAGGGCTTCCTCGACCTTGCCTACGTGGAGAACCGGGGCTGCGCGTGGGGGATGTTCCAGGACCAGGTCTGGCCGCTCGCGCTGTTCGGGCTTTTTGCGCTTGCGTTCCTCGTCTGGAAGCGGAGGACGTTCTTCCCTGCGTATCCGAAGTCAAGGGCGAAAAACGCGCTTTCTGCAGCGTCGGAAGTGCTCCTCTACGCCGGCATAGTCGGCAACATGATAGACCGCATGGTGCGCGGCTACGTGATCGACTTTATCGACTTCCACTGGCGCGACGCATGGCACTTCCCCTGCTTCAACGTGGCTGATTCGTGCATAACCGTGGCGGCGTTCCTGCTCGTGGCGCTGTCGTTTTGCGCCGCGGAGAAGGAGGGCGCATGAGTCGCTCGATTGCCCTTGTCTCGCTTGGCTGCGCGAAGAACGCAGCCGACCTCGAGGTCATGGCAGGCAATCTCGTGAAGGAAGGCTATTCCCTTTCCCCGAACCCTGACCGCGCCGACGTGGTCATAGTGAACACCTGCGCCTTCCTGAAGGCGGCACGCGACGAGGCCGAGGGCGAGATACGCCGCGCCCTCGAGATGAAGAAGGTCGGGCGCTACTCGAAGGTCGTGGTCGCGGGCTGCTATCCGCAGCGCTACCCCGACGCGGCGCGGCGGTTTCCGGGCGTCGACGAATGGCTTGGCGTCCCCGGCAAGTGGGTAGAGCCGCAAATGCCGGCCCTGCGCTTCACCGGCAAGGCGTACGCGTACCTGAAGATAGCCGAGGGCTGTTCCCATAGATGCGCCTACTGCGCGATTCCGTCCATCCGCGGGCCGTACCGCTCGCGCCCGATCGCGAGCATCCTACGCGAGGCGCGCGCTCTCGTCGAGACCGGCTGCCGCGAGCTGAACATAGTCGCGCAGGACCCGATGCCGTGGCGCGACGGCAGGAAGACCCTTGTCGACCTGTTGCGCGCGCTCGATGCCATCAAGGGCGATTTCTGGATTCGCGTGCTCTACTCCTATCCTTCAGAGATTTCCGACGAGTACGTCAATTGGCTCGTCTCGTCGCCGCATGCCGTTCGCTATGCGGACGTCCCAATCCAGCATACCGTGCCAGAGGTGCTGAAGCGCATGAACAGGGGCGCGGCGATTCCCGCCACTCTTTCCATTGCCGAGAGGCTGCGCGGGGCCGTTGAGGGGATTGCCCTAAGGTCGACCGTGCTTGTCGGCTTTCCCGGCGAGACGAAGTCGAGGTTCGAGCGGCTGCTTGCAGACTTGAAGCGCATGCGCTTTGACCATCTCGGGGCGTTTTCGTATTCGCCCGAGAAGGGGACGGCCGGATATTCGATGCCGGGCCGCCCGTCAAGGCGCGTCGCGGAATGGCGCATGGAGCGCGTGATGGCGCAGCAGAGGGCCGTTTGGGGCGGAATCGCAAAGTCGATGGTCGGCCGCACGTACAGGGCGCTTGTCGTGGCGCCCGGAGTCGCGAGGCTTGAAAGCCAGGCGCCCGACGTCGACGGCGTAGTGCGCGTAGACCGCGGCGAAACAGGGGAGTTCGCGAAGGTACGGCTTGTGCGACGCGCTGGCTTCGACTTCGCGGGGGAGGTGGTGGAATGAGAACGATGGAGACGCCAGAGGCGGAAATTGCCGCCGTGTTTGCCGCGCTTCCCGCCCGCGAAGTCGACAATCTCGAGGCGCTTTCAAGGCTCTGCCCCGACAAGGCGGAGGCGATAGTCAAGACCACGGGCATAGCCCGCCGCAGAATCGCCGCGGAGGGCGTGACGCCCGTCGATCTCTGCGTTGCCGCCGCGCGCCGCGCCATGGAGGCATGCGGCTTGGGCAAGGGCGACGTTGCGGCGGTTGTCTTCGTGTCGTTTACGAATCCTGCGAGAATGCCGTGCGGTGCCGCCCAGGCGCAAGCCGCCCTCGGCCTTGACAGTTCCGTCGCGGCCTTCGACATCTCGCTTGCGTGTTCTGGATACGTGTACGCGCTTTCCGCCGCCGCGATGTTCGCGCAGAAGACGGGCGGCGCAGTTCTCCTTCTCGACGGCGACGTGCAGAGCGCGTTTGTCGACAATGCCGATGTCGCGACTACTGCAGTCCTCGCCGACGCCGGGTCCGCCACGATCGTTAGGCCCGCTGTTGGCGCGCAGCCCTGGAAGTTCGCCTTTGCCACATACGGCGAGAAGGGCTCGGCTTTGCAGCTTGGACAGGGGGGCAAGGTCAAGATGGACGGCTTCGGGGTGTTCAGGTTTGCGGCGGAGGAAGTGACTGCGCTCATGCGCGGGTTCCTCGCAGAGGCTGCAGGCGAGTCGTTCGACGCGTTCGTCCCCCACCAGCCCAACGCGTACATGGTGCGCGAGCTTGCGCGCTCCGTCGGGTTTGACCAGGAGAGGACATGGCTTTCGTGCGACAGAGTGGGGAACGTGTCGTCTGCCTCGATTCCCGTCGCGATTGCGCTCAACGCCCCTTCGTGCCTCGGAGGGGGAGCCGGCCGCCTTGCGCTGTGCGGTTTCGGCGGCGGGCTTTCTGCCGCTGTCGCTGCGGTTTCGACCTGCGGGGACTGCGCCTTCGGGACGGTGGAACATGGAAAGTGAATTCTATTCGTTCGTAGCCGCCGTTTTTGCGGTCCCGGCGGACTCGCTCTCCGCCGCGACGGCGTACGGGGAGCTCCCGCAGTGGGACAGCGTCATGCACCTTCGGCTTGTCCTCGAGACGGAGGCGAGGTATTCCGTCAAGTTCGGCATGGAGGAGATCCCGCGCATAAAGACGCTCGGCGGCCTTTTCAGGCTCGTCCGGTTCAAGGCATTCCTCCGCTCGATGGCCGAGTGTCTGGAGATTGACGAAGCCGACGCGGGCACGGTGTTCCGCGAGGCGCAGGGATGGTGCTCGCTAATGGCCTTTTCAATGCTTCTCGCCCTTGAAAGGAAGTTCGGCGCGGAGATCTCGATGTCGGCTTTTTCCGAATGCAGCACCCTCGGGGAAGTCGCCGCGCGCGCAGGCATTGCGGCGGATTGCGGAGGCGCCGGGTGAGGGTCGACGAAATCGCGAAGGCGCTCCTAGCGGAGTCCTCGTCGTGCGGCGTGGCGCCGTCGCTTTCGCACCTCGCCGTCGTCGTGCCGACTGCGCAATCCGGACGCCGCCTGCGGCTCGCGCTTGCGAGGGAAATGGGCGCGGTTCTCCCGCCCGTCGTGCTGACCCCGCCCCTTCTCGTGGAATCGCAGGACGGCGGCATTGCCACGAGGGGAGACGAGATTGCCGCTTTCTGCGCCGCCCTTGGGCAGGGCGCCGAGGTCGCCGCGCAGCTCTCGTCCGTCCGCGCCATAACGGGTGCCGCCGCGCTTTCCTTTGCCGACGTCGCCGCCAGCGCCGAATTCGAGAAGGAGAGGTGGCTCGACCTTGCAGCCGCGGAGGGCAGGTATCTCGCCGCGCTTGCCGCGCGCGGGCTCAAGGACCGCATAGAGGCGATGAAGGAGCAGATCAGGAACCCTGCAATTGCAGCCGACCTGAGGCGCAGGGGCGTGAAGAAGCTTGTCGTCGCGGACGTAATGGACATGCTGCCCGCCGCGGGGCTTGTCGTCTCGTCGCTTGAGCGCGAGGGCTTCGAGGTTGTGCGGATCGAACGCCCCGCGATGGCCTTTCCGCCGGCGCGTACGGTCGCCTTCACCCCGTGCGCCACCGAGGAGGACGAGGCCGGGAGGATTGCGGAATACTTCGCCTCGGTCCCGGCTAAGGAGGCGCTGCCCGCGCTTTGCGTGGCGGACAAGTCGATGTTCCCGAAGCTGCAGAGCGCGTTCGAGTCCCGCGGGCTGCGCCTCCGCGACCCCTCCGGCGCGCGGCTTTCGACGTCTTCGCTCGGCAGGCTCCTTTCGCAGATAGTCGACCTCAGGCGCTCGCGCTCGTATGCCGTGTTCTCGGCCTTCATCCGCGGGGCAGATGTGCGCAGGTGGCTTTGCGGGGAGCTCGCCATACCGGAAGACGGCATGGAGGAGATTCTCGTCGACCTCGACAACCGCCAGGCGCAGATGCTCCCGGAGAAAATGGACGACATCCGCCTTCACGCGAAGGGCGGTCTCCGCGGAATGCTGGAATTCGTCGACGCGCAGCTGCGCAAGAAAAGCGTGCGCCAGATGCTGCAGTCGATATTCAAGTACCGCACGCTGGACGGCTCCGACGAGTCGAGCAGGGAGTTCGCGGCCGCAGCCGAGGCGGCGGTGGAAATCCTCGACGAGTGCGAGGGGCTTGAGCGCGACGGGGCGGACGCGGCGCTTGTTGACGAAATCGCGGCGATCCGCATTTCCGAGGCGGTGTATTCCCTCGAGCCAGACGAAGGCGAGGCCGTTACGTGCGATGGGTGGCTTGAGCTGCCGTATCTCGACGCCGACGAGATTGTGATCGCCGGCTTCCAGGAAGGGTGCGTGCCGGAGGCGGTGGTGGGGCATCCGTTCCTCCCTGACTCCCTCAGGGGCTCACTTGGGCTCGGCAGCAACGAGTCTCGCAGGGAGAGGGACATCCAGCTGCTGAGGCATGCCGTCGCCGACCGCCCAGATTCGTGCGTTCGCGTCTTCTTCCACGGAGTGGATTCGCAGGGCGGGTTCCTGAAACCATCGCAGCTTGCGTTCGACACCGGCGACGACGACGAGTTCCTGGGCAGGGTCGAGAGGTTCTACGGCTTGAGGTGCGGCACGCCGGCCGTTCCGCCGTCGTCGCTGCCCGACTCCTGGAAACTCGCCCTTCCGCTGCCGCCGGAGCGCACCAACCTCGCCAAGAGCTCCCCCACGCGGCTCGACAGCTACAAGAGGTGCCCCTTTACCTACTATCTGCGCGAAAACCACGTGCTTGGCAGCAGGCAGATCGACTTCAGGGCGCAGGAGCTCGCGGCGGACGAATTCGGCAACATCGTGCATTCCGCGCTTGAAGAGTGGGGAAATTCGGAACTCCGCGACAGCGGGGATGCCGGCGAGATCGCCGCATTTCTGGAAGGGAAGGTGGACGAGATACTCGCGGTGCGCTTCGGCGCGGAGATCCCGGCGATAGTGGCCCTGCAGGGCGAGTCGATCAAGCGGCGCCTCGGGTATTTTTCGCGAGTGCAGGCCGGCCACCGCGCCGAGGGATGGTCGGTCAAGGCGACGGAGCGCAAGCTGCAGATGACGATCGGGCATACTCTTTTCAAGGGCAAGTGCGACAGGATCGACTACAACGGGACGACGGACCGGTGGTGCGTCATCGACTACAAGACCTGGGACGAGCTTGACAGGAAGGCGGGCGAGGAGGCGAGGGGCAGCCTCCAGCTCAAGATGTACTGCGCCATGCTCGATATCCTCGACGAGGGCGATTTTGCCGCCGCGAAGCTCGGCAACATCGAGGCGAGGTATCTCGTCCTTGGCAAGACAGGCGACAACGTCGGCTTTTCGCATGCAGAGCCCGGCTCGTCGGTCGCCGACGCGGAAGCCGAGATAAGGAAGCTCGTCGACGGCATCGAGCGCGGCGTCTTCTGGCCGCCGTCGCGCAAGGAGGAGTGGAAATACGACTATGCGAGGTGGCTTTCGCCCTCGCCGGAAGAGGCCGTGTCGCGCGAATGGATAGAGGACCAGGAGCGAAGGCTCGACTTGAAAGGGGGCAAGAATGTCTGAAACTGGCGGGAAGCGCATGGTGATGGGCATATTGAACGTGACGCCCGATTCGTTTTCGGACGGCGGGCGGTACTACAGCGCGCCGGAGGCCGTGCGCCGCGCGCGCAACATGGTGGAGGAGGGCGCCGACATAATCGACGTCGGCGGCGAATCGACGCGCCCCGGCTCGACGCCGCTTGAATGGGGCGAGGAATGGCGGCGCATTGAGCCGGTCCTCAAGGAGCTTGCGGGCCTAAAGTGCAGGATAAGCGTAGATACATACCACCCCGAGACGGCAGAGCGCGCGGTCGGCCTCGGTGTCGGGATGATCAACTGCGTCTACTCGGAAAGCGTCCCGGCGATGCTCGCCATCCAGGAGCGCAATCCTGGAGTTGAGGTCGTAGTCCCCTCGGCGTGGGCGGAGGAAGACCCTTCCCGCCTTGCGACGATGAAAGATTTCTATCTCGACCCGATGGTCGGCTTCGGCACGACGCGCGAGGAGGACGTGGTGCGGATACAGTCCGTCCCGCGGCTTGCGAAGCTCGGGCGCGTCCTCGTCGGAGTGAGCCGCAAGCGCATCGTGAAGCACCTTACGGGCGAGCGGCTTGTGGGCAGGAATCTCGGCGGCAGCGTCGGGCTCGCCCTGTGGTGCGTGATGAACGGCGCCTCGTGCGTGCGCGTCCATGACGTGCGCGAGACGGTGCAGGCGCTCAAGGTAGTGAGGGCCCTTCAATCATGAACATCGCAAAGTACATAGACCATACCTTCCTTAAGAGCGCGGGCGAGCGCGATGCCGTAAGGCGGCTTTGCCGCGAGGCGAAGATGCACGGCTTTGCGTCGGTCTGCGTGAATCCCGCCGAGGTGCGCCTCGCGAAATCGCTTCTCGGGAAAAGCGGCGTAAAGGTCTGCACGGTAATAGGCTTTCCGCTCGGGCAGTCGACCACGCTTTCCAAGGTCTGCGAGGCGACTGAGGCGATTGCGAACGGCGCGGACGAGCTCGACTTCGTTGTGAACGTGCGGCTTTTGAAGTATGCGCCGGAGGAATGCCTTGAGGAACTCAAGCGCCTTGTCGAGCCGTGCAGGGCCCGGAAGCGCGTAGTCTCGAAGCTCATCCTCGAATGCTGCGAGCTGACCGACGCTGAGAAGCGCAGGGGGTGCGCCCTTGCGAAGAAGGCGGGTTTTGACTTCGTCAAGACCTCCACTGGCTTCGGCTCTGGCGGCGCGACGGAGCACGACGTGCGCCTTATGCGCAAGGCCGTCGGCAAGTCGATGGGCGTGAAGGCCGCCGGCGGCATAAGGACGCGCGAGGCGGCGATTGCAATGATAAAGGCCGGGGCGAGCAGGATCGGCAGCTCGGCCGGCGCGAAGCTTCTTGCGTGATGCGCCTTTTCGACACACACTGCCATTTCGAAGACTTGGGGACAATCGGCGAGATCGTATCGCGCGCCCGCGAAGCGGGAGTCGAGCGGATTCTCGCCGTCGGCGGGAGCGCCAACCTCAATGCGACGGCGCTTGCGGCGATGCGCGAGCACGGCTGCCTTGCCGCATTGGGCTACGACCGCGACCAAGTCGACGCGGAGCGCCCGCCGATTGACGTGGAGGGGCTGTCGGCATGGGGCGAGATCGGCCTTGACTACCATTATTCGCCGGAGACGCGCGAAAGGCAGTGCTCGCTCTTCTCGGAGGAGCTGGAAAAGGCGCGCAAGCTAGATCTCCCCGTCGTCATCCACACGCGGGAGGCCGACGACGACACGCTTTCCATCCTGCGCTCGATTCCCTCGCGGGGCATAATCCATTCCTACACCGGAACTCCGCGCTTTGCGAGGGAGCTTCTCGACCTCGGGTTCTACATCTCCTTTTCGGGCATTGTCACCTTCCGGGCGGCCGACAACGTGCGCGAATCCGCCGCGTACGTGCCGCTTGACCGCATCCTCATAGAGACAGACTCGCCGTTTCTCGCGCCAGTCCCCATGCGCGGCAGGCGCAACGAGCCCGCGTTCATCAGGCACACCTGCTCGTTTCTCGCGGAGCTGCGCGGGATTGGGGCGGATGCCTTCGCGGAGCTTGCCTTCGCCAATGCGGAAGCCGCACTGGGCATCGCGCAATCGTGAAAATCGCAGTTTGGGTCGTATAGGCAGGGCGGAATATGATATACTACGCGCAATGAGAGTTGTGTTCATGGGTTCATCCGGGGCGTCGGCAACGTGCCTCAGGGCGCTACTGCGCGAAAGCAAGCTCGACGTCGTCGGCGTCGTGACGCAGCCTGACCGTCCCGTAGGCCGGGGCAAGGCGCTTACGCCCTGCCCGTGCGCGCGCTTTGCCGAGGAGCGCGGCATAACCGAGATAATAAAGCCCGTGAACGTCAACTGCGAGGAGTCGCTTGCGCAGATCCGCGCATGGCGCCCGGACGTCATCGCGGTCGTCGCCTTCGGCCAGTTCCTCAAGAAGCCGCTTCTCGAACTTCCGCTCTTCGGGTGCATCAACTGCCACTTCTCGCTTCTTCCGAAGTACCGCGGCGCCTCCCCCGTCGTTGCCGCGCTTGCGGCTGGCGACAGGCTTACCGGGGTGAGCGTCATGAAGATGGGCGAGGGGATGGACGATGGCCCCATCCTGAAGCAAAGCTACGAGCCCATATACTCCGACGTGACGGGCGGCGAGCTCATGGACTGCCTTTCTATATGCGGCGGCGTCGCGCTCGCCTCCACTCTCGTGAAGCTCGGCTCGAACCAGCTGCCGCCGCCTGTCGCGCAGGACGAGAACGAGGCCACCTACGCCCACAAGCTGAAGAAGACCGACGGCCTCATAGACTGGGACGAGCCCACGATCGTGATCGAGCGGAAGATTCGCGCCTACTATCCGTGGCCCGGCTGCTACACGTTCCTCCCCGAGAGGATGCGCAGGAAGGGCTCGACAGGCCGCGTCGTAGTCCTGCGCTCGAGCTTTGCGAAGATGAAGGACGGCTGGGGCTTTGCGCCGCCCGGCATGGTATTGGCGGTGACGAAGGAAGGCCCCGTCGTCAAGACGCACGACACGGCGCTCCTCTTGCGCGAACTGAAGCCAGAGGGCGGTGCCGCCATGGACGGTGGCGCGTTCCTGCGCGGCCGCCAGCTTGTGCCGTTCGAAGACAGGCTTCTTAAGGAATAGCGGACGATGGCCAATCTCGTGCAGCTCGGCATCCTTGAAAGGACTCACGGCTTCATAGCCGTTGACAAGCCCGCCGGCATTCCGTTCTCAACCGTTGTGAAGACGGTGAGGCGCAAGTTCAACCTGCCGAAACTCGGTCACGGCGGCTCGATCGAGACGATGGCCTCCGGCCTCATGGTGCTTCTCCTCAACGACGCCAACAGGTACGTCGACAACATAATGGCCGCCGACAGGTCGTACGAGGGTACGGTGCGGCTCGGGCTCAAGACCGACACTGGCGACATTTTCGGGCGGCCCGTAGAGGGCGCCGCCTCCGCCGTGCCGCCGCTTGCCGACTTCAAGGGCGACGTCTTCATCACGGAGCCGCGCTATGCGTCGGTGAGGCGCGAGGGGGCCGCGCAGTACGAAGTCGCCGACACGGGCGAGCACTCCCCCTTCATGACGCACGTCTATAGACTTGAGTTCACTGGCACGTCTTTCACGCTTTCGTCGACGCGCAACATGATAGTGCGCGCGCTTGTGGACGGGATGGGGCTTGCCCTTGAGACGCTAAGACGCACGAAGGTCGGCAGGTTCGACGTCGCGTCGGCCGTGCCTTTCGAGAAGATTCTTGAATTCGACGCCGGGGAGTTCGTTTCATGCGTGACGGGCCTGAGAGACGCGTTGCTATAGGCTTCTTCGACGGCGTTCACGTCGGGCACCAGCGCATACTGCGCGGGGTGGACGAGGTCGTCACCTTTTCGCGCCACCCGCTATCGGTCGTCGCGGGCGGCGAATGCCCGCCGCTTCTCATGTCCCTAGACGAGCGCCTTGAGGCGATACGCCGCTTTTCCGGAGGCGCGGAGGTGAAGGTGCTCGAGTTCGACGACGCGCTCGCGGCGCTTCCCGCGCGCGACTTTGCGGAGCGCTACCTTTCGGGCAAGACAGTGAGATGCGGGCGCGACTGGCGCTTCGGCAGGGGCGGCGAGGGGAACGCCGACTTCCTGCGCAAACTCGGCTGGAACGTGGAGGGCGTCGACGACGTGGAGTTCAAGGGCGAGAAGGTTTCGTCGTCGAGGATCCGCCGCGCGCTTTCCGAAGGCGACGTGGGTGCGGTCTCCGCGATGATGGCGCGGGTGTTCACCGTGAAAGGCGCAAGTCGCGCGGGCAAGGGCGAAGGCGCCGCGCTCGGGTTCGCCACGCTGAACCTCGCCGTGCGCGGCATTCCGCTGAGGCGCGGCGTCTACGAGGTCTTTGCATGCGGCAGGAGCGCCGTCGCTAACTACGGCGTCGCGCCGACGATGGGCGAGCGCGCGTGGAAGGAGCCCGTTCTCGAAGTCCATTTTCTCGATGGCGGCGGCGCGGAAGGCGAGGTGGAGGTCGAGTTCCTGCGCTTCATCCGCGACGAGCGCACGTTCGACGGGATGGACGCGCTCAAGGCGCAGCTTGCCGAGGACTGCCGCGAAGTCGAGCGTTCGCGCCCGCTTCTTTCCGTCGTCATCACCACGAAGAACGAGGAGGAGAACATCGCAAACTGCATCTCGTCCTTCGACGGCTTTCGCGACAGGGTGGAGGTGATAGTCGTCGACAACGCATCTACCGACCTCACCAAGCCGATCGCGGCGGCGGCGGGCGCGCGCGTCTTCGACAGGGGGCCGGAGAGGAGCGCACAGCGCAACCTCGGCTGGCGGTCTGCCCGCGCCGGCGTTGTCGCCGTTCTCGACGCCGACATGCAGATGCCGCGCGAGACGGTGGAGGAGATGCTCGAGTGCGCGAAGAAGGGCGGCGACAGGGCGTGGTGGATACCCGAGGTCCGCACGGGCGGCACGTGGCGCGTGAAGGTGAGGAACTTCGAGCGGTCGTTCTACGACGGAACGTGCATCGACGCGCTGAGGCTTTTCTCGAAGGGCGTCCTTGAGCGGACGGGCGGCTACGACGAGGGGCTTCTCGCCGGCCCGGAGGACTGGGAGCTCGACATCCGCGTTCTCGCCTCAGGCGCCGAATGCTCCGTTCTCAAGGGGCACCTTCTGCACAACGAAAAGAGCCTCACCTACGCGAAGATGCTCTCGAAGAAGGCGTACTACACGAAGAGCTTCGCGGCATACAAGGCGAAGTGGCCGGGCCATCCTGCGGTGCGCAGGCAGTTTTCGCCGTGGTACAGGTTCGTCGGCGTGTTCGTCGAGCGCGGGAAATGGAGGAAGGTGCTGCGCCACCCGATCCTCTTTACGGGCGTTCTCTTCGAGCGCCTTTCCGTAGGTCTTGTGTATCTTTTCGCCGGTTTAAAAAGAAAGGAGCAATCATGAAGAAGGCATTGTCGGCGGCTTGCACCGCGTTAGCCGCGTTCGTTGCGCTCGCGAAGACCTCGACACCGGAAGGGTGGCTCGACGACTACGACGCCGCGCTGAAGAAGGCCGCCGCCGAGGAGAAACACGTCGTCATCGACTTCTCGGGGAGCGACTGGTGCGTGTGGTGCAAGCGCCTCGACAAGGAGGTGTTCGACACCGACGTCTTCCGCAAGGCCGCCGCCGAGAAGTACGTCCTCCTGATGGTCGACTCGCCGAGCAAGAAGTCGCTTCTTTCGCCAAAGGCCGCGAAGGAGAACCCGAAGCTCGTGAAGAAGTTCAAGGTGGATGGCTTCCCGACTGTCGTAGTGCTGAACCCGAAGGGCGAGGAGGTCTGCCGCCTCGGGTACGAGAAGGGCGGCCCCGAAAAGTACCTTGAGACGCTTGACGCCGCGATTCGCGAGGCCCCAGACCTAAAGAAGTACATAAAGCCAATAGAGGACGTGCTGAACCGCTACGACAGCGAGATGGCCGAGGAGACGCGCACG
>JAEEHL010000117.1 GCA_016280825.1 Verrucomicrobiota bacterium | reverse complement strand
GTACGTGTGCCGGGGCGGGAGGCTGGAGGTGTTTGCCGGCGGGACGAAGATCGGCTCGGCGGAGCCGGGGCCCGGCGCCGGTTTCGCGCCGGCGTGGCTTGCCGATCCCGAGCGTTCCATCGTCCGTGTCACGTTGGAGCGGCTACGTCCGCCGGTGTCGGACGGCGGGGCCACGTTTGACGCGGACGCATTTATCCAACGCGTTTTGAAAATGTCGAAGAATACCTCTCGAGAAGAAATGCTTTCGCTGGAGAAAACCGTCAGGGATAATGGGAAAGCGGTTGCGGAGGCTGTCGCCGTCCGGCTGGCGGACAAGTCGGCAAAGGAAGAAGACAAGGTCAAGTACGTGTGGATTCTCGGACAGGCTAAGCAGGATTCGTCGGTGCCGCTGATGCTGGACATTTTCAAGACCTCCAATCCGACATCGTGGCTTCATAATGTGACTTCACGTGTCCTGATCGAAATTGGAGGGGATGAAGTTGGAGCGGTCTTCCTGGAGTACTATCGGAAGAACAAGGCGAAGATGGGCGAGAGCCGGAAGTTTGACGCCATGCAGGAACTCGCCATGCTCCAGTACGCCCCGGCGGTGAAGGACGCGGAGGAGTTCCTCAAGATCGATCCGGAAAGGTATTACTGGCAAGTCTATTTCATCTTCGGATTGTTCGACGACCTTGCGGTGCCAATGCTCTGCGAGAAGCTGAACGATTCCGATGCCCTTGTCAGGACGAATGCGCTCGGCGCGATCAGGTTCCTAATGCCGGAATCCAAAGATATGACCAAGGCCCTCCTCAAGCGGCTGGAGGTGGAGAAGGATCCGAGTATACGCTACCAACTTGTGGAGACGATTGAATGGAATATGATCGCACAGGGCAAGAAGGGGCAGCAGGAACTTCGGGAAACCTTCAGCAGGCTGCTTGAATCAGAAGACAAGAACAGTTCCGCCGCCAAGTTCATGAGGGAGACCGTGGCGTCGAAGAGCGTAATGCCCAAAGGCATGCGGAAGAAGTTCAAGCCGGACGCCGGCAAGTTTGAGGCCGCATACAAGACGATCATGGATAGCGGCGTGCATCTGGGTTACGGACGGGAGGCTACGAGCGACATCCTCTATTGCGCCACGCGAAAGGACGTCCCGAAGCTCAAGGAACTGCGCCGCCGTGCGTTGTATCGCCAGAGCGACGAGTGTTTCTATGACTATAATAAATTGACGCGGATTATCAACTGGGTGCTTGCGTGGGCCCCCGAAACGGAGCCATGAGGGATGGTGCCTGCGGCAGCAAGCGAAAGGAGTAGATGAACCATGCGGAAACTGGGAACTGGCAACATTGGAACTGGCAACATTTCCACATTGGCAACATTAAGCAAACTGCTTGCCGTTGTCGCGTTGTTGGAGTCGGTCGGCTGCCACATGAGGGAGTTCTCGTCGACTCCGCTATACAGCGGGAGCGACGTGAAGTTCACGGGCGCGGTCGAGGACCGCGTGAACTTGTGGCCGCTCGCGTACTGGCGCGAGCCCGTCGGCTCGATTGCGTGGCCGCTCGTCTCGTGGGGCGACGACCATCTCGCGTTTCGCCCTGTATGGTCGCAGTACAAGCAGCGCGGATCCTGGGGCGTATATGACGAGTTCAACCTCTTCTGGCCCATTGGCCAGTTCGATACGAAGCACAGGAAATATCGCTTCTTCCCGTTCTTCTGGGGCAAGGACCATGATGGCGACCCGAACTTCTGCCTCTTCCCCGCGCTCTGGTGGAATGACGACTTCAAGGGCGTTCTGCCGTTCTGGTGGATGGACAACGCTGACTCCTTCGGCATATTCCCTCTCTACTGGCACATAAACATACGCGGAAGTATCGACATGCTCTTCCCGCTGTATGGCTATTGGCCGGGCGAGGAAAGCAACGGACTATGGGCGTTCTGCGGGCTTGCGGGCTACGAACGCCAGAACGGAAAACTCGCGAACCACCGTATCCTTCCGCTCTACCTGTGGAGCAAGGGCAACTTCTATTCGATCCCCTACTCGCGCTACGAATGCGACGAGCGAATCAAGAGCCGCATCCTCTGCGGGCTCGCCGGCGCGAACTCGTCTACAAACGGCGAATACGAGGCGTCTTGGCTGTTTCCGCTCTACTACCACGACACGAACAAGCTTGTGACGCCGCTTTTCGGGAAGTCCGGCGACTACAGCTGGGTCATGCCGCTCTACTACAACGACGACGAGCTGTTCCTCACGATGCTCTACGGACGCAACAAGAAGGAGGGAAGCGACTGGCTCTTTCCGCTCTTCTACCGCGACAAGGAGTCGTTCGTGACGCCGCTCTTCGGAAAGTCCGGCGATACGGAATGGCTATTCCCGCTGTACATGCAGGAAAAGAACTCGTTCTACACGATACCGTATGGCAGGCAGGTTAGCGGGGCCTACACGAACACGTACTTCGCGGCGGGGCTCGCGGGCGTCAAGTCCGGCAAGGAGGAAGGTGGCTGGCTTTTCCCGCTCTTTGACTACGAGAAGAGCGCCGACTTCGACGAGAAACTCGCGTGGCTCGACGCGGAGCAACTGCCGACACGCGAGAAACATTTCTGGACGCAGGACAAGCGCACGCATCTGCTTGTCTCCGACAACGACAGGTGGGTGTACGGCGATGACAATAACAGGGCGGACAATACGTACAAGATGACGTACAGGCACAAGATGGGCAATCGGCTCCTATTCCGGCGCGAGACGAAGCGCCGCGTGAAGTTCGACCTCGCCACGCGCAGGAGGGTGTCGGACACCGAGGAAGGCTGGCATCTGTTCCTGCCGTTTGGGTACTACCATGAATGGAACGCCGACGTCACGAAGGGGACGTGCAGGCGGCGCCACAGTGTCCTCTGGAAGCTCTGGGACTGGGAGGAGAGGGACGGCGACGTTTCGCTCGACGTATTCCCGGGCTTTACGTACGACTCGAAGAAGGACGGCTACGTGAAGACATCGTTACTCTGGCGCCTCTTCCGCTACGAGAACGACCCGGAGAATGGAAAGAAGGTCGACCTTCTTTTCATCCCGGTGTGGAGATGACGGAGTGGGAAATGGTATAATGCTTAAGATGTTTTTCGACAGGATTAACAAGATTAACAGGATTGCTGGAAATGCTCTTAACCTAATCTTGTGAATCATGTAAATCCTGTCTAAAACAACAATAAGTAAGAAGGAGGTAAAATGATGGAAGGAATAGTGCTCGCCGCAATCGCTCTCTTGAGCGTACCGGTTTTGCTAATCGTCATACTCGTGAAGGTCTCTGGGCTTGAGAAGCAGATAGCCGCGCTTATGAAAAATCCCGGCGAGGCCGATCAGCCGCGTCCTGAGTGCGCCACTGTCGAGAATTCTAAAGACAACTTAGACAATAAAGTACAACAAGAAAACATTGTTCCAAGTTGTTCAAATTGTCTTCAGACAAATCACGTCGAACCGCCGCCTGCCGCCAAGCCGCCTGTGCCTGAGGTTCCCGCCGCGCCAAAGTACGAGCCGACGGCAATCGAGATTTTCTGGATGCGCATCGAGGACTGGCTCGCGGTGCGCGGCGATTTCGCGCCCAGGGGGATGACGCACGAGTTCGCGTTTGCCACGCGCTGGCTCGTCCGCATCGGCGTCGTTCTCATCCTCGGCGCGATCATCTACTTCGTGAAGCTCTCGATAGACCGCGGCTGGATGGGACCTACGGGGCGCGTCGCCGCGACGCTCTTCTGGGGCATGGTCGGCTGTGTCGGCGGTACATGGCTTGTGAAAAAGGGCAAGTATGCGCCAATCGGCCATGCAGTAGCCGCGCTCGGCGTTGCCGCCCTTTATCTCGGCTTCGGGCTTGGCCACCGCTTCTTCGACCCGCCGGTCATCGCCTCGCCGGTCTTCGCGTTCGCCGCGCTCGCCGCCGTGACGCTCTTCTCCGGCGTAATGGCCGTCTATCTCCGTTCGCCGTTCATCGCGGTGATGGGGCTCGTCGGCGGCTATCTCGTGCCGGTTGTCGCGGGGCGCGACAGCGGCTTTCCGCTCGGGCTCGACCTCTATCTCGTCGTCCTCAACCTCGGCGCGTTCTACGTGGCGAGGAAGCGCCTCTGGTCGGCGCTCGACTTCCTCGCGTCGATGCTGGCCGTCGCCGTGTGCTGCGTCTGGAGTGCGAGCCACGCCGATTTCGGCGGCCGGTCGGCGGTGCTCGTGAACCTTGCGTTCCTCTCGGTCGTCCACGCGCTCTACATGGCCGGCGTCATCGTCGGGGCGAAGGCGCGCGGCAAGGTGGGCAACGCTATCGCCTGGGCGGGGCTCTGCGTCAACGCCGCCGCCTACTTCGCATGGCTCGCGATCGTGTTCGGCGATTCGTTCTCCAGCAGCTGCGCAGGGCTGATCCTACTGGCGCTCGTCGCCGCGTATCTCGCCGTCGCGACGCTTGCGATCCGCCGCGGCTGGGCCGATCGCGCGACAGTGAACATCCTCCTCGCCTTCGCGCTTGTGTTCCTCTCGATTGCGCCGCTTCTCCTCTTCGACCATCCGTGGTGCATCGTCTCGTGGGCCGCTCTCGCGGTCGCCGCTTCCGAGGCGGAGGCGCGCAGCGGGGAGCGCATACTCGGCTACCTCGCCTACCTTGTTCTTGGCGCCGCCGCGATAGGTGGGCTCTTCTACTATGCGCCGCTTGCCTACTGCGACAGGTCGGTATATGAGCTGAAGGCGCTTTCGGCGGGCGAGTATATCAAGGAGCTTCTCCTGCGGCTCGTCAGGCTTTGGTCGCTTCCCGTGGCGGCAGCGCTAACTGCCCGCCGCGTTCGCGCGAAGTGGCTGGGCATTGCCGCGCTTGCCGCCGCATTCCTGTTCTTTACGGGCGAGGCGAGGATATTCGGCTATGCGTTCCTTCCCGCGCTGAAGACTGGCACGGTTTCGGTCGCGTGGCTTCTTGCCGCGTTCGCGGGGCTCTTGGCCGGCATTGTCCGCCGCAGCCGTGCGACGCGCATTACGGCGCTTTCGCTTCTTGGAGTCACTGTCGCAAAGGTCCTCCTTATGGATACGGAGCGTCTCGCGACGCCGGCGCGTGTCGGCGTGTTCGCGCTAACGGGCGTCCTCCTCATCATCGGCGCATTCCTCTACATGAAGTTCAAGGAAAGGTTTGAAGACCATGCATAAGTCGATTCTGCTCGCGATTCTTCCATTTGCCGCCATTGCCGCGAAGGAGCCGCAGTCCTGGTCGGTCACGGGCGTCGTCACCGAAGAGTGCGCCGTCGCCGTCAGCTGTCATCCGATACTCTACTCGGCGGCGACGCAGGGCCGCGAAGACGCCCTTAAGTGCGAACTTCGCGTCCGCGACTCGAAGGGACGCGACGTCCCCTACGCCTTCCGCGCCGCGAAGACGCGCGTCGTTGACGAAGTGAAGGAGTGGTGCAAGCTCAAGGTGACGCGCCTTAGCGCGTTTGCCCAGGCAGGCTCAGGCTCATCCGGGGTCACCTTCTCGGAGCTGGACGACGGGCGTCTCGTCGTCGACGCTGAGTATCCTTCGGGCGCACCGAACCCAGAGCGCTTTCTCGCGCTCAAGGTCGCGACTCCCTTGACCGACTTCGAGCAGTCCGTCGAAGTCTCGTCCGAAGGCGTGCCGCTTGCGAGCGGAGTTCTCTGCGACTACCGCAAGTTCGCCGACCTGCGCGTCGTCGAGATACCGCTTGAGGCGTCGTTCCGTCGTGCGCTGACCGTCACCTTCGCCAAACCGACGAGCGAAGCGGCGGCAGCGGCGTTCGAGCGGACGATCCGAGAGAACGGCGAGGGGAAGCTCGAGGCGAAGAGCGTGCGCGAGTCGGTAGTGAACCGTCCGTTCCGCATCGACTCCCTGTCCGTCGCTGTCCCCAAGACGCGCGTATCGTTCGAGTCTGCGCCGCCGATGGAAGTCTATGCCGCAGGTTCGGTGGAGACGGACGCAAAGGCGAAGAAGAGCGTGCTTGAGGCAGTGGTGTTCGGCCTTCCGGTGACGGCGATTTCCATCAACGCGACCGACCGCAACTTCTCGCGCAAGGTCGCCGTCTTCCGCCGTATGGACGTGCGCTGGCGTCCGCTCGCGACGGGGCGCATCAGCGCCGTCAACCTCCCGGGCGAGAAAAAGCGCGACCTTGAGATCGCCTTCGGACGTGAGGTGCGCGAAGCGGCGCTTCGCGTCGAGATCGAGAACGACGACAATCCGCCGCTCAACATTGCGACTTCCATGGATGGCCCCGCCCGTTTCCCCCTGATGCTAAAGGTGGCGCAGTACGACATCGTCTTCGTCGCCACGCCTGGCGAGAAGTATTCGCTCGCCGTCGAGCCCGGCGCGGAGCGTCCGCGCTACGACGAGGCGATCCTCGGCTACATCGACCGCGTGCAGGATCCGGTGCGGTTTGAGATCAGCGGAAACACGGGGGGTGGGGATCCTTATGGCATCATCATCGGCGGAGAGGACGGCCCGACGGCGGTCTGGCTCACGACGCCAGGCGTGATTCCGGCAGTCTCGGTGGTCGTCTTTGTCATCCTCGGCATTGTCTGCATTCGGCTCGTCAAGTCATCAAAGACCTTGGGGCTTGCAGCGGCGGTCTCGCTTGCGCTTTCCGCCGACGCGGCTGCGATGTCCTCTCGCACAGGAATCGAATATGCCGAAAGGCCGGGATGCGTTCTCGACGTTCAATACCCAGAGGCGACGACAGGCTTTCCAACCGTGGTATGGTTCCACGGCGGCGGGCTGACAAGCGGCAGCAGGTACTTTGCCCAGTTCGGCGACAGCAAGATTGCCCAGGTCGCCGTCGGCTACAGGCTTCTTGGCAAGGATGCGAAGACCGGCGCAGAGTGCATAGAGGACGCTGCAGCCGCCGTCGCCTGGACGCTCAAGCACATCGCCGAATATGGCGGAGACCCAGCCAGGGTTTTTGTTGGCGGCATGAGCGCCGGGGCGTATCTCTCGATGATGGTCGGGATGGCGCCAGAGTATCTTGCCCGCCATGGAATAAGGAATGCCGACCTTGCGGGAATCGCCGCAATTTCGGGTCAGGCCACGAAGCACTTCAACGTGCGCAAGTTTTCAGGCGACACCGACCCCCAGTTCGTGCCTAAGATCGACAGCCTCGCGCCCCTTGCCCACGTTTCCGCCGACCTGCCGCCAATTCTCTGCATCTGCGGCCAGCCGCCGTACGAGTGGAAATGCCGCGCGGAGGAGAATCGCCTTTTGATCGCGTCGTGCGCGGCGCTTGGCCACAAGAATGCAAAGTTCGTGCAGCTTGACTATTGCGACCATGGCCGTGTCCACAACGCGGCGCTGCCATACGTCGTCATGTTTGTCAGGGGCCGGCTCGACAATCTGTAGCGGGAACGTCGCAGCGGAATGCGCATGGAATTGCCATCATGAAGAACGTCGTTGTTGATGTTGCCGCGAGCTGGCTCAACAGGCGCCTTGCTGCACGTCAATGCTGACTACATACATCATCGGGTCGCTGGCGCTTATCGTGAAGCCCGGGCCGGACCTCACGTGCACCATCGCGACGGCGCTATCCGACGGCAAGGCTCGCGCCGCCACGCTGATGCTCGGGCTGGTCGCCGGGTGCTGGATATGGATTCTTCTCCTGACTGCGGGTGTCGCCTCCTTCTTCACCGCCCACCCGAAAGTCATGGCCGCAATACAGGTCGTCGGCGCGGCCTATATCGCATATCTCGCGTTCGGCGCGTTTGCCGACGCGGTCCGCAGCTTTCGCGCCTCGTCGCCGGATGCGCTTCGCCCGGCTGCCGCGCGCGGCATTCGGCTTTTCCTGCGCGGAATCGCCATGTCGATGTCGAACCCGCTGACGATTCTTTTCTTTCTTGCGTTTCTGCCGAGCTTCACGACTTCGAGCTCGTCGCTTTCCCCTGCGCTCCAGACGCTTCTGCTGGGGACGCTTTTCTGCGCCCTTGTGCCGTTCGTGTACCTGCCGGTGATTCTGGCCGCCGACTTCTTTCGCGCGCGGCTTGTTGGCTCGGTGAAGGCGACGGCCAGCCTGAAGCTTGTGTCTGCAATAATGCTGGCGGCTGTGGTTGCGGTCCTGGCGAGCAAGTTGATGTGATGGCATTCAGGCGCCTTGCCGCCTTGCTGTGCCTGCCTGCCCGCGCTGGGTCAACGTGCATCCATGATAGGGGGCGAATCCGGGCGCACCTCGCTCAAGGGGCTCGGAGCTTGTTTCCCCCTTGCTCGTGCCCGCACGAGGGACAGGCAATGTAGGGCTGGGACTAGGTAAAAAAAATACCCCTTGCGCAAATGTATGCATTTTTGATATAATACGCATTTATTCGACCACTCAAAAGAGTAAACAAGACAATGAAAGTACGTAGTTCCGTTCGTCGCATCTGCGAGAACTGTCGCATCATACGCCGCAAGGGCGTGGTGCGCGTGATCTGCACAAATCCAAGGCACAAGCAGTGCCAAGGGTGAGAAAAGGGGTAATACAAGTATGCCTAGATTGATGGGCGTGGATATCCCTGGGAAGAAGCACATCCGCTTCGCCCTCCGCTATATCCACGGAATTGGGCCAAGGCGCGCTGACGACGTCCTGGCGGCGGTTAAGGTTGATCCGATGAAGAAGGCAGATGACGTCACGCAGGACGAAATCCACGCCATCACTACGTACATCCAGGATCATTTCAGGGTCGAGGGCGATCTGCGCAGAGAAGTCTCGCAGAACATCCGCCGTCTCATCCAGATCGGTTCGTATCGCGGCCTGCGCCACAAGAAGGGCCTTCCCGTGCGCGGCCAGCGCACGAAGACGAACGCCCGCACCCGCAAGGGCGGCAAGCGCGTTTCCATCGCCATGCCCAAGCAGGCTGGCCGTTAAGGAGGTTTCAAGATGGCAGAAGAAGTGAAGAAGGCGGCCGAGGCCGCCCCGGCCGCCCCGGAGGCGGCAGCGCCTGCCGCCGAGGGCGCCGAGCCTGCAAAGGTAAAGCGCGGCAAGTTCATTCCGGCGGGCATAGCGTTCATACGCTCGACGTTCAACAACACCCAGGTTTCCATCGCCGACGCGCGCGGCGGCGTGATCAGCTGGAGCTCGGCCGGCAAGGCCGGCTTCAAGGGGAGCCGCAAGTCCACCGCCTTCGCAGCCACGATGGTCGCCCAGGACGCGGCGCGCGTGGCGATAGCCAAGGGCATGCACGAGTGCGAGGTGAGGATGCAGGGCGCGGGCGCCGGCCGCGAAAGCGCCGTCCGCGCAATCCAGGCCGCCGGAATTCGCGTAACTCAGATAACCGACACGACGCCTGTTCCGCACAACGGCTGCCGTGCACGCAAACGCAGGAGGGTCTAACAATGGGTCGCTATACAGGGCCGGTCTGCCGCCAGTGCCGCCGCGAGGGGCAGAAGCTGTTTTTGAAGGGCGCTCGCTGCTACATGGCGAAGTGCCCGATTGACCAGGGCGCCGGAGTGCCGGGAATGCACGTGGCACGCAGGGCGAAGAAGATGTCGGAATACGGCAGCCAGCTTCGCCAGAAGCAGTCGCTCCGCCGCCAGTACGGCATGGGCGAGCTCCAGTTCCGCCGTTTCTTCGCCGAGGCGCTGAGGCGCAAGGGCGTGACAGGCGAGAACCTGCTGCAGTTGCTCGAGCTCAGGCTCGACAGCGTGGTCTACAGGCTCGGCGTAGCGCCGAGCCGCCGCGCCGCACGCCAGTTCGTCCTGCACGGGCACATCCTCGTCAACGGCCGCAAGGCCGCGGTGCCGTCGATGGTCCTCAAGGCCGGAGACGTCGTCACCGTCAAGGATTCCGCGAAGTCGAAGGACGCGGCGAACCGCAGCGTCGAGGCTGCCACCGGGGCGCAACTGCCGCAGTGGATCGCCTTCGACCCGGCGACTCTCAGGGCCGAGGTGCTCGCAGTTCCCACTCGCGAGCAGATCGCCCCGATAGTCGACGAGCAGGCGATCGTCGAACTGTATTCGCGCTGACCGCGGTCGGATTTCCACAGGAACGTAATCTCCAATAAGAGGGTAAAAACATGCCTATCCGCTTGAGCCGTTTTGAGATGCCCCAGAAGGTCGAGAAGGACGAATCGTCGGCGAACGAGACGTACGCGCGCTTCTACGCCGAGCCGTTCGAGATCGGCTACGCGAGGACGATCGGCAACTCGCTTCGCAGGGTGCTCCTTTCGTCCATCGAAGGGGCGGCCATATCGAGTGTGCGCATCCAGGGCGTAAGCCACGAGTTCGCCACGATTAAGGGCTGCAGCGAGGACGTCACCGACATCATCCTCAACCTGAAGAAGGTGCTTGTGAAGACCTTCTCGCGCGACACGCAGACGATCTCCCTCAAGAAGAAGGGGCCCTGCACTGTCACGGCCGGCGACTTCGCGGCGACGAGCAGCGTGGAGGTGCTGAACCCCGCCCTGCCCATCTGCACGCTTGACGTGGACGGATCCATCGACCTCGAGTGCGAGGTCCGCACGGGGCGC
>JAEEHL010000116.1 GCA_016280825.1 Verrucomicrobiota bacterium | reverse complement strand
GGCACCGTGCAGGATACGCTGCAGTATGTGCCCGTCCCCATTATCGTCGTCTCGTCTGCCCCGCAAAGCTCGAGCGTTCCGGAATATGCCTTGAAGCGCGCGTTGTCGACCGTTATGCCCTGGTGGACCTTGAAAGTGCGGCTGCCGATTTCCGCGTTGCCGCCGTTGCGGACGACGATGTTGCCTATCTCGCCGCAGTCGTATTCGTCGCTCAATGGCGTGTAGGGAAGATATATGGTCGAATCCGTCACGGGATTCAACGACGTACCTCCGGCCGAAGAGTTCTTCGACGACGTCGCGACGTTCTTGTTGTCTATGACGAGAGTCGCGGTCGTCGGCGTCTGGCCATACGCCTGCAGGTAGATTGTGCCGGCCGAGCCCGCCTGCCTCCCGCCAGACGTGGCGGTTCCGTCGTAGCTCCTGCCGCCATACGCCTGTATGACGCCTGCGAACGCGCTGAAGTCCGTGGCCGAGGGGGCGGTCTGGTAGATCGCGATTCTCCCGCCACAGCCCGAACAGCCCCACTTCGAGTCGCCTGCCGTCGCGGTAATGGAGCCTGTTCCCGCGAGTGCGCCCGCGTCTATCCATACTGCCCCGCCTGCACCGGTCGCGTATGAATTACAATGATTGGAGTCGGAGCGGATCTTCCCGTTTACCGTCAATGTACCCAAGACTGAAAGCCGGACTATGCCGCCGCCTGCCGTGGATATGCCGGCGCCGTACATCTGGGGCTTCTGCGCCGAGTCGTATGCCGCATGCTTGCCGTTGGCGCTCCTGCCTCCGTGGGAAGCTCCGTAGCCGCTGCTCTGGTAGGCAATCGCCCCTGTCGGCCCCTGGCCGGCGATATGCCCCCTGCCCGTCACGTCGACTGCCGCGCCGGCTTCGACCGTCATATCGCCGCCGACGTTGAACCTCACGGCGTATCTCACGGTTGTCTTGGCATTGTTGTAGCCGCCCAGGACATGGCTCAGCGTGGCCCCGCTCTTTATCGTAAAGTCGGTCGCCACCGCGTTGAAGCCGTTGTGCATCACTTCAAAGCGCATGGATCCCGCGCCGCCCTCGCCGATCGTAAGCGACCTCACGGTAAACGCCGTCAGGTTCGTTATCGTGTAGGACGTTCCCTCGGTCTCCGCAAGAGGAATCACGATGTCGTGGTGCGGGGCGGGCGCGACGCCGAGGCTCCAGCTCTCGGGAGCTTCGAAGGTCCCCGTGCCGCCGATGTACGTGTTCGTCACGGCGGTGTAGCTGCGGCACGAGATCTCAAACAAGTTCGTAAGCGGCAGCGTAAACGTAGTCGAAGACTTCTCGATATCGCCGAACTGTGCGCCGGAGGGAAGGCCCGTCCATTCGAAGCAGGCCCAGTCCTCTCCTGACGTATTGCGGGCGTAAAGCGAAAGATTAGTGTACACGTATATGTCCTCAAGGGAGAGCGTGGGCGTCCAGCTCTCCCCGTCGAACGAGAGGAGCGTCGCGCCGTCTGTCACGGTCGCCGAGAAGTCTCCCCTAATGACATGGCACGAGAAGCTGATCGAGTCGTCGATATTGCCCGAAAAGCCAATCGCGGCGCCTTTGCCGTCCGTCGCCGCTGCCCCCGCAGGTAGCGTATCCCAGGCAAAGCCGGCCTCGCTGTAATGCGGCGTCCTCGCGTACAGTGTGCGGTTGCCCTGCAATGTGCAGTACAGCGTCTCGGTCAACGACTGCGTCCATGTCGTCCCGTCGAGGGAGAATTCCGTCTCGCCGTCAGTCGATGCCGCGTGAACGACCGTCTTCGCCACGTGGCAGGAGAAGTTCGCGGCGTCGAGGCTGCCGGAGAAGACAACGTAGCTCTTGTTTGCGTCTCCGTAGGTCGCTCCCGAGGGAAGCGCATCCCATGTGAAGACGGCATCGACATTGTTCGGCGTCCTCACGTACAACGTGCGGGTACCCAATGTGCAATGCGGGCTTGCCGAGAGAGACTGCGACCACGTTATCCCGTCGAGCGAGAACTCCGCCTCGCCGTCTGTCGAAACGGTGGTTATGGCTGTCGTCGCCGTCCTGCAGCTTATCGACAAGTTGACGGGAGGCGAAGAGAAGGAAACCTCCGTCTTGCGGTCATCCGCAAACGTCGCGCCTTCAGGGAGACCCGTCCAGATGAAGCACGCGTTTTCGTCGCCCGTATTGCGCGCGCGGAGGGTCATTTCAGTCGGGCAAACGACGCCGTTCGTGGTGGCGTTCGCTCCCCACGTCTCGCCGTCAATGGAGACTTCCGTCTCGGCGTCCGTAGCCGCAAGGGAGACAACAGTCTCGACGCCGATGCCGAGAAAGCGCTTCATGTCCAGTTCGTGGTTGGCGGCCCTTTCCTCGGCAGTGAGCACCCTGTTGTAGATTCTTGCGGAGTAGAGCCTGAAGTAGCCGCCGTTGTTGCCGTATGCGCCAAGCCGTACCTTGCCGTTGTTGGGGGACTTGCCGCCGCCAGGGTTGGTGTGCAGACATTCGCCGTTGTCGAGATAGAAGTGTGCGCCGCTCGAATCGACGATAAGCGTGGCAAGCACGTCCTTGCCGATATACGAAGCGGTGCCTTGGCTTATGCAGCAGGGCGTATTGCCCGTCCATGTCGTAGCTGCGTACTGGACGCCGCCGAAGGCGCTTCCCTTGCCGGCGTCAATGTCCTCTCGCTGGTCAAGGACGAGCTCTCGATAGGAGGTCGTCTCGCCAATGTGGAGAAAGCCCTTGTAGTTGGTGTAGCCCAAGGGGCGCATGAAAAGCTCGACTGTCATCGCCTTGGCGGCGAGCGCATTCTTGATCGACGTCAGGTTGCCCGAGGTGAGATATGCAGAGCCGGGGAAGAGTATGTAGGTGTCGCCGTATTGAAAAGTGCCGGCCTTCGTCATCGAGGCGTTCGCGACAAGCTCTTTCGGAGCCGTCGGAGCTGCCGCGTGGATGTCGCCCGCCTCTGCGCTCCAGCCGTTGTTGGCGATTCCGTCAAACTGCATCAAAAGGCCGTCCTGCACGTAGTCCTTCGCGGTGTAGTTACCGTATGCAAAGACGCCTTGCGCCGCGGCAATCGCGGCAACAGCAACCATCGCTCTTGCAAGTTTACGATATCCCATAGTTGAACCCCTTCATGAAAATGCAATCATCCCTATTATTATGGATAAGTATACACTATTAAGGAAGAAAAGTCAACGAAAAAGTCAATGGAACCCTTCTCGAACTCGAACTCCAACTCGAACTATATTCCTCACGCGGAGTTGCGGAGACGCGGAGTTTTCCGTTCTCGAACTCCAACTCTCCACTACTGAAAAGTGGTCACCATTCGATAGGGGTGAGACCGAAAGACTCAAGATACTCATTCGCCCGCGAGAACGGCCGCGAGCCGAAAAAGCCCCTATGGGCGGAAAGAGGCGAAGGATGCGGCGAGGCTATCACGCAATGCCTCGCCCTGTCGATGAACGCGCCCTTGCGCTGCGCGTATGCGCCCCAAAGGACGAACACTAGATGTTCGCGCCGCTCTGCAAGCGTGCGCACGACGGCGTCAGTGAAGACTTCCCATCCCCTGTTCTGGTGGCTACCCGCGCAATGCGCGGCGACTGTCAGCGTCGCGTTGAGCAGCAGGACCCCCTGGTCGGTCCACTTGACGAGGTCGGGCATGTGCCCGAGTTCCTTGGCGATGTTGACGAGCGACGGCGGCGGCTGGATGCCGGGCGGAACGTAGAACGCGAGCCCCTGCGCCTGCCCGGGCTCGTGGTAAGGGTCCTGGCCGAGTATCACGACCTTTACCTTGTCGAACGGAGTGCGGTTGAACGCGTTAAATATCTTGCCGGGCGGCGGATACACGACTCCAGCCCTGTACGCGGCCTTGACGAATTCGACAAGCCTTGCGAAATAGGGCTTCTCGAACTCCTCGGCGAGAACGCCCTTCCACGATTCCTCTATCTTGACTTCCATCCACCACGTATTATATCATATTTTAGCTGGGTAGTGCGATGGTTAGGTGGTTAGGAGGTTTGAAGTTATCTCGCGTGTACGGTCTTGTGTTTTCTGCCGCGCTCCCGGCGCCTGCTCACGAGAGTTTTTTATGGGGGGGTCATCGCGAAGTTCCTTTTCAACCGTAGGGCGTGGGAGGCGGGGCGGATGGCGCAAAAGCGAGGTGTCGAGGTTTAGCCTAAAAATCGCAGTTGAACCCAAGTCGCCTTCTTGCCGTCCAAGCCTTCCTTGCCTTCCCAACATGCGCTCGCGTAATGGTAGCCGCCGAACGCAGTGAGGGCCGAGCGAAGCGAGGGGAGAATGCGCCTGTCGCCGAAGGCGATCAGGTTGGGTGAGCGAAGCGAACTGCGTAGCAGCCGCAAGGCCCCGCGCCGAGGGCGAAGCCCGGGTGCCGAGCAACCGTGCTCCCTTGCCGCTTTGGGCGAAGCG
>JAEEHL010000115.1 GCA_016280825.1 Verrucomicrobiota bacterium | reverse complement strand
GGATGCCGAGCCCTCCGGCGGCAGGCTCGACACGTGGCTCAAGGACTGGAGCGAAAACGTCCGCACCAACACGGCGATAGAGACGTGCGCGTCGTTCCGCGATACGAAGCTTCGCCCGTTTCTCATGGCGCAGATGGACCCGGGCTCAATTGCAACTGCCGACGAGCGCAAGATCTTCGACGCCTCCATCATGTACATCTGGGGCGAGGGCGGATACAGGAGTTTCAAGGGTGCCAAGGACCTTGTAAAGATACTTGACCGCACCGCCAAAAAGCCGTTCGCGGCGATGGTCCGCGCGCTTTCCGACAACAAGGGCATATCTGGCCCCATGGCGGACTGGATCATAGACGGCGATTTCCACGGCGAGGACATGCGCTGCGTATTCTGGACGCTCCGCAAAAACGGTGTGTTCGATTCCGCAGGGGCGAAGGTGCTTGAGAAGATCGAGAAGTCGCAGGTCGATGAATGGCTGAAGATGCTCTTGCGTATAGAAGTGGAGAGTGACGCCGCGTGGAAGGCCAGAGGCGGCGGATTCGCCAATACGGTGACGGAGGAAGGTTGGAAAGGCTATGGCGAGCATGGCGACGCATGCAGGGCGGCATTCAAACGCGCGATGGAGCTTCACGATTATCCAGAGCCAGCCTACCTGTTCTCTTCGCTCGGTCCGTTCGACGAAAAGATATTCATCGACGCGACATCGAAGCAGCTGGACTTCACGGACTTCTACGGGTTCTTTCTCTGGTATAACTGCTATCCCCGCTGGTGCGGTTCGCTCGCGAAGATGAAGGCGTTCGCCGAGCGCTGCTACGAGACAAGGCGGCACGATACGATGATTCCGTACCTTTACGCGACGTCTCTCCTGGAGATGGTCAATGACTCCGGCGAAAGGCAGGAAGAGTATTTCCGCGCGCATCCCGAGGAACTCGACAAGATTGTCGAGGTTTGCCTTCCGCAGATGGCCAACACGAATGCGTGTTGGGAAGTCCGCCAGACGGCTGGCGTTCTTGTGACGCTCGCACATTCGTATCGCGGCGACTGGGCGAAGGCCGGGGACACGTTCGCGTCGTTTTGGCATGCAAGACTCCCGAGTGGGACATGGAGCTTGGTCAAGGACTTCAGCCACTGGTGGGTTGTATGGGACGGCATTTCCGGCACAAACCGCAATGAGCTCCAGCGAATGCACGCCATGTTTGTCGCAGGCGACTTCAAGGGTTTTGCAAAAGCCGCCGCAAAGCTTCGCGCGAGCGGCGTCAAGCTGGATGAGGCCGAGAACAAGTACCTTAAGGCGATGGAGCCTGTCGTGTGGATGAAGACGGAGTTCCCCTCGGGCAAGCCGCTCAGCGTCGAGTTTCAAAGGAACAGGGATTCTTGGCTTACCTACGGGGGAAACTGGAAGATCGACAAGAAGGGCGTGTACCAGCGCGGCGCCTACAAGTCGGGCAGCATGCTCGAGTGGGACGTGCCCGTGCCGGGTGAATTCCGCGTCGAGCTTGTGATCGCGCCATACGCCAAGGACGAAGACTGGTGCTTCGACTTCTGCCAGAAGCCGGCTGACCCCGCGCTTGCCAAGTACGGGGAATATCCGTCCCTCGTGTTCCGCTTCTCCAAGTCGGGCGCAACGGCGGTGTTCGGCGAATGGGACGAGGTGAAGGAAGGCGGGAGTGGCGAGAGCGTCAAATTCCCGTACAAGTGGGGCAGCAACCTGCGTCTTGCGATAGTCTACAAGGGCGGCAAGGTTTCCGCATTTGTCAACGGCTCCAACAAGCCTTTTCTGGAAACCGAGGATTATGCGGACTATCTGAACGACGTGAAGGAAGGCAAGCTCCGGCTCAACGGCGCCAAGATGAAGATACACTCGATGAAGGTGGTGCGCCCTTGACCTCAAATAAAACGCATTCCGGAAACAAAGGAGAAATGACATGAGAAGACTTTTTGCAGCGGCGATTGCCGCATTTGCCTGTTTTTCGGCGATGGCGGCGTCCGCCGCCGAAAGCCCGCTTCGCGTGGCGGTGTACGTTGGAACCGGCGCGAGCAACATAGGCGCGTATCGCTGGCTTGAGATTGCGAGCACTGCCGGGAACGTCGTCGCGACTCCGGTCGACGGCGAGACGGTGAGGGCGGGAGCCCTTGACGACGCCGACGTACTCATCATGCCGGGAGGGAGCGCCCATACGGAGGCGGAGAGCCTTGGAGCGGAAGGGCGCGAAAAGGTGAAATCGTTTGTCCGTGGCGGAGGCGGCTACATCGGCACGTGCGCAGGCTTCTATCTCGTCTCGCAGCCTACGACCGGCATCCGCAAGGACTATCTCGGGCTAATTCCCTTTGTCGACACGAAGGACGGCGGCAACGGACAGTCCGACCTGATGTTCGATTTCAATGCAAGCGCCGAGCGGCTTGCCGGCATCAAGGAGGGGAAGCAGAAGATCAGGTACAGCCGTGGCCCAGTGCCCGTTCGCACGAAGAACGAGATAGACGGCGTGAAGGCCGAAGTCGTCGCGACGTTCGACTGCGACTATAACCCGAAGAACGTCCCGGCCGCGCCGAAGGCGGGGCACGCGGCGGCAGTAGCGGCAGAATGCGGCAAGGGGAGGATATTCGTCTATACCTGCCATCCCGAGAGCGACGTAGACGACCACGAATGCCTTGAAGGGGCGTTCCGCTACGTGGCAGGGCGCGAGGTGCGGTGGGCCTATCCGCAGAGAAAGCGCGGGCAGCTTGCCGTCGGCTTCATGTGCGACGACTCGTTCGGGGTTGACACGGCGCGCCTTATCCAGCGGCTTTTGCGCGAAGGCGAGTTCGACATCGTGCCGATGAACGCGAAGAACATCCAGAACGGCGAGCTTCGCCACCTTGACGCGCTTCTGGCCCCTGCAAACCTCGGCAGGGTCGATGCGAAGAAGGGCATCTATTTCGCCGACAACGCCGGGCGCACCAAGGCATTCATTGCGCGCGGCGGGCGCGTCATCGCGTGGGGCAACGCGGCGGCGCGGGCGAAGGCCTACAAGCTTTCTGGCGCTCTATGCGTTTCCAATGCAGATGCGGCGCTTGCAAAGCTGCGCGATTTCGCGGGCGAGAAGGCGCAGGCGGCCGCGCCATCCCCGGCAAAGGCCGATAAGCCCGTCAAGATAGCAGTCCTCGCCGATGACGGCTGCTCGATGGGTGAAATCCCCCAGGTTCTCGAGTTCTCGCCGGAATGCGAGGTTTGCGTCCTTGATGCGAAAGAGGTGGCGGCGGGTGCGCTCAAGAGCTGTGCCGCGCTCTTCGTTCCGGACGGATCATCTCAAGTTGCGCTGAAGACGCTCGGGGAGGCAGGGCGTAAGGCGATTGTCGGCTTTGTGCGCGGCGGTGGCCTCTACTATGGGGCGGGCGAAGGGGCGGCTTCCCTTGGGCTTGTGCCGTTCAAGGACGACATGCCCGGCAATTGCCGCGGCAAGGCCCCCGCGAACATTCGCCTCACCGACGAGGGCAAGGCCGTGTTCTCCGGTTCGGGCGATGCGCGCACCGTCTGGTATGCCGGCGACCCTGCGTTCATTGCCGCCGATCCCGTGGAGGATTCGGAGTTCAGCGTATTCGCCCGCTACGACAGCTGCGCAATCAATACCGACGGGCCAAGCGCGACGCCGAGCATGATGGGGAAGGCGGCGCTTGTCGGCGGACGCGTCGGCAAGGGCAAGGTATATGCGCAGTGCGTCCATCCAGAGCGCCATGAGCATACGTTTGACATGGTGCGCGGCGCATTTGCCTGGCTTGCGGGAGTGCGGCCAACGGGGGAGCTTCCCGTGCGCGCTCGCGGGGCGAAGTCCGTTGTCGTGAAAATGGGCTCCCAGGAGGGCATAAACCCTGCGGTTAAGTTCATCCTCAAGACGCTTCTCCACGATAGCAGCTTCGACTGCCGCATTTCCGACGCGATTGACAGCAACGTCCTGCCGCATGCCGACGCCGTCGTCCTCTGCCTCTTTGACGCGAACAGCTGGACTCCCGCCCTGGAGCGCTTCGCCGCAAACGGAGGCAAGGTCATTGTGGTCGCCGACACCGAGGGGAAGCGCGCGTTGGCGACCAAGTTCGCCGGCGCGACGGCAGTCCATTCGTTCGACGAAGTCCCCGCCGCGCTGCGGTGAAAGGGGTCAGATGCTTTCGTATATGATATGCACCCCGTCTTTCACCCCACATGAAACAAAAGAGGGCACGAATGAGCAGTAACAATCTATCACGCCGAGGCTTCCTTGCGTCGTCGTTTGCCGGCGCTGCGGCGGCGGACGCGAAGGGCGGGCCTGCGGCGAATGGCGCCATGACGCTTCGCGAGAGCCCACGCGGCAGGAAGGTGTCTCTTCTGGGCTACGGCGCGATGCGGCTCCCGACCGTCGACGGCGGCCACGCCAACGGCTGGGCGAAGGACGGGTATTCTTCGTCGGACATAGACCAGAAGCTCCTCGACCGTCAGGTCAGGCTGATGCTCGACAGCGGCGTCAACTACTTCGACACGTCGCCGGCCTATTGCCGTGGTGAATCCGAGGCCTGCCTCGGTCGCGCGCTTGCGGCTAGCGGCTATGCGCGGGGCGACTACTTCATTGCGACGAAACTCTCCAACTTCGCACCCCAGCAGTATCCGCTCGACAGGTGCAAGGAGATGTTCGAGAACTCGCTCAAGGGCCTCAAGACGGACTACATCGACAACTACCTGCTTCATTCGATCGGCAACGGCGGCTTCAAGGCGTTCTCCAGCCGCTATCTCGAAAACGGTGCGCTCGACTGGTGCGCCGAGCTCCGCGCCACCGGCCGCATCCGCAACCTCGGCTTCTCCTTCCACGGCGACCCCAAGGCGTTCGAATGGTGCCTTGACCACCACGGGAAGTACAAATGGGACTTCTGCCAGATCCAGATGAACTACGTCGACTGGCTCCACGCGAAGGAGACTAACGACCGCAACCTCGACGCGAAATACCTCTACGAGCGCCTGACTGCGCTGAAGATACCCGTCGTCGTCATGGAGCCGCTTCTCGGAGGCCGCCTCGCGCGATACAACTACGCGCTTGCGAAGGAGCTGACGCCGCTCGACCCAGAGGCGTCGCTCGCTAGGTGGGCGCTTCGCTTCTGCGGCACATACCCGAACGTGCTCACCATCCTCTCCGGCATGACGCGCACCGAGCACATAGAGGAAAACATCGGGACGTTCTCGCCCCTGAAGCCCTGCTCGGAGAAGGAGCTCGCCGCGCTCGAACGCGCCGCGCAGGCGCTTCTCAAGCTCAACACCATCCCGTGCAACGACTGCAAGTACTGCATGCCGTGCCCGTACGGGCTCGACATCCCAGCGATACTGACGTTTCGCAACATGGTGCTGACGGCGAAGACGCCTCCGTCGGCGCGCGAGGTTCTCAAGATGTACGCAAGGGCGATTCCGGAGGAATTGCGGCGTGCAGACCACTGCACAGGCTGCGGAAGGTGCAACCCCCACTGCCCGCAGTCGATCAACGTCCCGAAGGAACTTGCGCTGATCGACGAATGGATTGATTCGCTCAAGAACGAGGAGGCACGCCGATGAAAAGACTTCTCAAGACAGTTGTCGCCGCCGCCATGCTCGCCTGCGTCACCGCCGCGTTCTTTGGCTGCGACACCGACCTCGCCTGCCGCATTCAGCCCGCCGCGACCGTATTTTTTCTTGTCGTCCTCCTGCTGACGCCGATCATTGGGCGGCTTTTTTGCGAGTGTTTCTGTCCGCTTGGAATAATCCAGTCGATCGTCAACTGGATCTTCCATCCAAAAACGAAAGTGCGCCGCGTCTGCACGCGGCTCCCCGAGTCGCACGCACAGCAGACAGTCCGCTGGACGGTCCTCGCAGTGTCGGCCGTGCTTGCCGTGACTGGCTTCGGCGCAATCGGCTGGCTGCTTACGCCATACTCGATCTACGGCAAGGCGCTTACGCTTTTTGCGCCCGGCGTCGCCATCTTCGTGGCAGTCGTCGCCCTTGCGGCGCTGGGCAAAGGCCGCATCTGGTGCAACTGGATATGCCCGGTCGGAACGCTATTCAACATCCTTTCAAAGAAGAGCATGTGCGCCCACAAGGTGGGCAAGGGCTGCGGCAACTGCAAGGCATGCTTCGAGGGCGGGAAGTTGGAGTCAAAAGACCCCTCTGTCACGCGCCGCGAGGCGCTCAAGGGCGTCGCCGTTCTCGCGGTTGCAGAGACGGTCGAGAAGACGACCGACGGCGGCTACGCGGCGGTATCGCTTCCAGGCGTTCCAGCACGGCCTGCGCCAGTCCTGCCTCCCGGAGCGGTAGATCGCAGCGAGTTCAACTTGAAGTGCGTGGCCTGCGGGCTTTGCATCGCGAACTGCAAGGGCAACTGCCTCTCGACTTCTACGAACCTCAAGCGCTTCGGCCAGCCCGAGATGGACTTTAGGCGCGGCCACTGTCTCCTTGGCTGCAACTACTCCTGCGGCCATGTCTGCCCGACTGGCGCAATCAACTGGATTCCGCGCCTTGAGCGGAAAAACGTCCACATGGGCCACGCAATCTGGAAGAAGGATCTCTGCATCCGCACGACGGACGGCGTCCAGTGCACGGCATGTTCGCGCAAGTGTCCCGTCGGCGCAATACACATCGTCGAGGGCTTCCCCGTTGTGGACAAGACGGTGTGCATCGGCTGCGGCGCATGTGAACATGTCTGCCCCGCGCGTCCGATGCCTGCCATTTTCGTCAAGGGCTTCGAGCGACAGCGGCTCGTCTGGCCGATTGACGAAGGTGGACTTCTCGCAGAGATGAAGACGCTCGTCATGGGCGGCGTCTCGTGCGTCGCGGCAAAGGACGGCGTGATCGTGGCTAAGGAGACAGGCCGCGGCATTATGCCGATAATGAAGCTTCTTGCCGACGGCAAGCTTGCACACGCGCTTGTCGTGGACAAGGTAGTGGGACGCGCGGCGGCGGCAATCTGCATCGTCGGCAAGGCGAAGAAAGTCCATGCCATGATGATGAGCGCAGAGGCGGCTTCGCTTCTCAAGGCGCACGGGGTTGAAGCGGGCGCCGACAAGACCGTGCCGAAGATACTGAACCGCGACATGACGGACGGCTGCCCGATGGAGCAGACGATAGACGGGATGGAGGACCCTGCCGAAATGGTCAAGGCGCTCAAATCGCGCCTCGTCGGGGTGGAGAGCCCAGGGAGCAAAAGGTAGTACACTGGTGTCTCCAACGCGGTCGTCAGGGACAATCTCAAGCGCCTTGTCGCGGCAAGGGCGAAGGTGGAAGTGCGCTGTCTTGCCGTTCCCGGCTGCACGGACGGCAAAGACCTCGCGGCCCGCCACCATGCCGAGGAAATCTTGATGCAACATCCCTGGGAATGTGATATAATACGGCCATGGATCTTGACAACATTCTACAGAAGGCGTTTTCGCAGGCGTTCGGCGGCGAAGACTTTTCCTGGGTGCGCGTCGTGCCCGCTACGGACGCGCGTTTTGGCGACTACCAGTGCAACGACGCGCTTAAATACGCCAAGAAGCTTGGCATGAACCCCCGCCAGGCGGCTTCGTCCGTCGCGGAGGCCCTCAAGGGCGAGGCCGCGTTCGAAAAGGTCGAGGTGGCAGGCCCCGGGTTCCTCAACATCACCGTCGGCGAGAAGTGGCTCGAGGGGCGGCTTGCCGAAATGGACGGCGACGCGAACATGGCCGTCGCGCAGTCGGGCGCGGGGCGCAAAGTCGTCATCGACTACTCCTCTCCCAACGCCGCCAAGCAGATGCACATCGGCCACATCCGCTCCACGGTGATCGGCAACGCGCTCGACCGCATCTTCCGCGCGCTCGGCTACGAGGTAGTGGCCGACAACCACCTCGGCGACTGGGGAACGCAGTTCGGCATTCTCATAAAGGGCTACCGCGAGTGCCTTACCGACGAGGAGCGCGAGAACCTCACGGTGGCCGCGCTCGAGAAGTGCTACGTCCTTTCTGCCGCGAAGGCGAAGGACGAGGACGGCGTCTGGAAGGACGCCTGCCGCGCCGAGCTCGTGAAGCTGCAGCAGGGCGACGCGGAGAACCTCGCCCTCTGGAAGCGGTTCATCGAGATCTCAATCGGCGAGTTCGAGCGGATGTACGCGAAGCTCGGTGTCAAGTTCGACACGTACCGTGGCGAATCGTACTACAACCCCATGATGCCCGGCGTCGTGGAGAGGCTTGTCGCCACGGGCCTTGCGAAGGAGAGCGAGGGGGCGCTCGTCGTGGACCTCTCGGACGAGAAGCTCGGGGTGGCCATCGTGCGCAAGTCGGACGGCGGCTACAACTACACCACGAGCGACCTTGCCTGCGTGGAGTCTAGGGTTGGCGAATACTCGCCAGAGCGCATAATCTACGTGACCGACGACAGGCAGCAGCTCCATTTCAGGCAGTTCTTCTCGATAGCGGCGAAGATGGGCTATTCGGGCGTCAAGCTCGTGCACGTGCCGTTCGGCCTAATGTCGTTCAAGGGCAAGGCCATATCGACGCGCGAGGGGAACCTCATACGCCTCGACGACCTCCTTTCCGAGGCTAAGCGCCGCGCGCTTGCGATTGTCGAGGCGCGCGACGGAACGGACGGCTCCGACCCTGCGTCGCGCGAGCGCCTCGCCGAGCAGATCGGCTACGGCGCCGTGAAGTACGCCGACCTCTCCCACGACCCCGCTACGGCCATCGACTTCGACTGGGACAAGGCCCTCGCCCTCGAGGGCAACTCCGGCCCCTACCTCCAGTACGCATACGCCCGCGTCTGCTCGCTCATGGAGAAGGCGGGCGCTTCCGCAGGCGGCGGCTCTGGCTATTCCGTCGCGACGCCCGCCGAAAAGCGCCTCGCGCTCCACCTGCTCGAGTTCCCGGGCGCGGTCTCCCGCGCGGCCGAGGCGTACAAGCCCTCCGTCCTCGCCGACTACCTTTTCCAGCTTGCGCAGCTCTATTCGAGCTTCTACCAGAATTCGCCGATCCTGAAGAGCGAATCGCCGGTGCGCGAGCGGCGCCTTGCACTCTGCGCGCTTTTCGCCAGGGTTCTCGGGCGCGGGCTCGAACTGCTCGGCATAGAGGCGCCGCGCCACATCTGACACAGGGAGGCATCCATGGACATTCATGAATATGTGCAGGCAATCGCGCGCCGCGCGAAGGACGCGAGCCACGCGCTTGCCGCGCTTTCCACCGAAGAGAAGAACGCCATGCTCGAGAGGGCGGCGTGCGCCCTCGAAGCGGGGCGCGGGAAGATCGCCGAGGCGAACGCGGCGGACCTTGAGGCGGCGAAGGCGGCTGGCATTTCCGGCGCGATGCTCGACAGGCTCGACCTCAACGACGCCCGCTTCAACGCGATGGTCGAGGGCGTAAGGCACGTAGTCTCGCTGCCCGACCCCGTCGGCGAGGTCATCTGGTCGCGCAAGCCGCCGAGCGGGATACTGATACGCAAGGTGCGCGTCCCCTTCGGCGTGGTGGCGGTCGTATTCGAGTCGAGGCCGAACGTCTTCGTGGACACTGCGGCGCTCTGCGTGAAGGCGGGCAACGCCATCATCCTCCGCGGCGGCAAGGAGGCCGCGCGGAGCAACGCGGCGATTGCCGAATGCGTGCGCTCGGCGCTCGGCGAGGCCGTGCAGTTCATAGACCGCCAGGACCACGAGGCGGTGAAGGAGCTTGTGCGCGCCGTCGGGCTCGTTGATGTCGCGATTCCGCGCGGCGGCGAGCGCCTCATACGCGCCATGTGCGAGTCGGCGCTCGTTCCCGTGCTCAAGCACTACAAGGGCGTCTGCCACATCTACGTTGACGAATCGGCCGACCAGGAGATGGCGCTCAGGATTCTTGACAACGCCAAGGTGCAGCGCCCCGGCGTCTGCAACGCGGCGGAATGCCTGCTCGTCGACGAGCCGATCGCCGCCTCGTTCATGCCGAAGGTCGAGGAGTGGGCCGAGAGGCGCGGCGTTACGCTCCACAGCGGCCAGGCCGGAACGGAATACCTCTCGCTCGACCTGAACGTAGAGACCGTTCGCGGCGTCGACGGGGCGATTGCCTTCATAAACGAGAATTCGTCGCACCATTCAGACTGCATTGTTGCGGCTGACGAGAAGAAGGCGGCGCGGTTCCTCGCCGGCGTCGATTCCTCTTGCGTCTACCACAACGTATCGACGCGCTTTACAGACGGGGCGCAGTTCGGCATGGGCGCCGAGATAGGCATTTCGACCGACAAGCTGCACGCACGCGGGCCGATGGGCCTTGAGGAGCTCACGACCTACAAATACCTCGTCACTGGCGACGGCGTAGTGAGGAAGTAGCTTGCACCAGCGGCCCTATCGCCTCTACAGCGTGGTGTGCAATCTCGCGATTGCCATCCTGGCTCTTCCGCTTCTTCTGCTCCTCTTGCGGAGCGATACGGTGTTCATGCTGTTCTGGAATGGGCTTTTTGCATGGATTACGCTTGCGGCCGTGCTGCTCGGCGTGGTTTGCCCGCATCGCTCGGACAAGGGGCTGTCTAAGCCGCGCAAGGTGTTTTTTGCGGTCTTGGCCATTCCTGCGGCGCTGCAGCTATTCGTCACAGGATGGTGGATCGTGTATGCGTCCGGCATCTTCGGCTACGTGCACTACATTCGTTTCGGGGCGGCGATTCGCGATGCCGACCGAATCGTCATCCGCGATGGCGGCGGCGGGTGCTGTGGCGCAAATCCGGACAAGGAGCCCGCGCTCTATGTCATCACCAACAAGGCGGAAATGGCCAAGTTCAACAGCATGTTCAAGTTCGCGGGCGTCAATCCGCGATGCATGTGCTGCGGCTATCCCGGAGTCGACTGGTGGAAGGGCGACAAGCGCCTTGTCCTGACTGCCATCCATCACGGGCGTGCCCTGCGGTGGAGCGGGTTCGGTGGTGTGGATGTGCGCTTTATGCCAGAGTCGGCGCGGCGCATCCGCGACTGGTTCAAGGAGCACTGCGACATCGACATCAAAGAAAAAGGGGGTATCCCTATCTACGTAAGGTGCGAGATCATACGCGATAAAGCCCTGCGCTGTGCTGAGCGGTGGACGAAATCGCATGATGGGCGCAAGCCGTCGCTGGATGACCTCCGGCAAGAGATGCCAGAAGAGCTGTTCTGTCCTCGCGGCGGCACATATTCGCTCACCTACGACGAAAAGGGTAGCCCAGTCGTCACCTGCAGCGCCCCAGGACACGACAGCTGTCGTTTCCTAAGGCGCAGTAGGTGACCGCCGGGTTGACATCTTTTCTGCTTAAACCACAGTTGAAGGCCTAATCGCCCCCGGCCTTGCGGAATTTTCTCTGTTTTGCGCCGCAGGCGAGGTGGCGGTTAACTGCTAACTGCTAAATTATGGTATAATACGCGGCAGATGAAACCCGCATTGACAGACAGGCCATCATAATGACCGTTGCAGACATACCTAAAGTGGACAGGGCGCTGAAGAAGGAGTTCAAGGCGCACTCCGCCCCGATCATCGAGCTCATCGAGTCGCAGACGAAGGACCCTTTCTGCGTGCTTGTGGGGACGATCCTCTCCTCGCGCACGAAGGACGCCTGCACTGCGGGGGCGGTGCGCCGCCTCTTTGCACGCGCCAAGACCCCGGGGAAAATCGCGCCTGACGACCTGAGGCGACTCACCCGTGGAGCAATCGAGAAGCTTATCTTCCCCGTCGGCTTCTACCACGACAAGGCGAGGCACCTGAAGGAGCTCCCGAAGGTGCTGAAGGAGAAGTTCGGCGGCGTTCTCCCGCGTACCGTCGAGGAGCTTTGCGAGCTTCCCGGCGTCGGCAGGAAGACCGCGAACCTCACCGTCGCCGTCGGCTTTGGACTCCCCGCGATATGCGTCGACGTGCACGTCCACAGGATATCGAACCGTCTCGGCCTCGTGAAGACCTCGACGCCATACGAAACGGAGATGGCGCTAAGGGAGATACTGCCCGTCAGGTACTGGAAGACATGGAACAGCCATCTTGTCTCGTTCGGGCAGACGAGATGCGCCCCCACGAGGCCGAAATGCGAAGGCTGCCCGATAGCGCGTTTCTGCAAGGTGCCGCGATGACGAAGATCTCGATATGCGGCCCGCTGCCGCGCTCAATCGGCCTTTCTCGGGCGCAGCTCGCCGCGGCCGCGCGGCGCTTTGCGGAGCTTTCGTCGAGGCGCGGCGGCGTCGCGTTTCGCGAGGTGTCGGTCATTCTCCAGGACGACGCGGCATCGGCGGCGGCGCATCTCGCCATTATGGGCGTAGAGGGGGCGACGGACGTCATTACCCAGCCCTACGACCCGATGCCTGGCGAGAGGGAGGGCGTGTACGGCGAGCTCTACGTAAACTCCCAGCGGGCGCTTGGCGTCGCTTCGCGCAGCCGCTGGTCGCCCGCGAAGGAGCTGCTTCTGTATGTCGCCCACGGGATGGACCACCTTTCCGGCGCCGACGACCATTCCCCGCGCGACATGATGCGCATGCGCCGCCGGGAGCTCAAGTGGCTGCGCGAGCTGCAGCTGGGGTAGGGACCATGTTTCGCGCGCTCTTCGTCTGTCTGCCGTTTGCCGCGTTCGGGCTTCTCCTGCTCCTTTTTGTGCTTCCGACGTGCCGGACGATGCGGCTCCGCACGCGCCTGGCCGTGGCGGCGGTGTTCCTCGTCTGCTGTTCGAAGTTCCTCTTTTTCAAGGTCGTGGGCGGCGACGAGTTCAACCCCGAGCTGCCGCAGTGGGTGATATGGGCGTACGGCTGGCTCTATTCGGGGGCGATGCTTTCCCTTCCGCTGTCGCTCCTGTTCTTCTTCCTGCCGCGCCGCGTTAAGCTGTTCGCCCTGCCAGCCGTGGCGTGGACGGTTTCCGCCCTGGGCGTGTGGAACGGAGTGAAGGCGCCACCTGTGCGCGAGGTGGAGCTGGAGTGCCCGGGCCTGCCGCCGGAGCTTGACGGCTACCGGATTCTGCAGCTGGCCGACATCCACGTTTCGTCTTCTGCCAGGCGCTGGCGCACCGAGGCGATTGTCGCTAAGGCCAACGCGGCGAACGCCGACCTCGTAGTCTGCACGGGCGACATAGTGGACGGCCCTCCCGAGACGAGATGGCGCGACGTCGAGCCCCTCAGGGACCTCAAGGCGAAGGACGGCGTGTTCTTCGTCACGGGCAACCACGAGTTCTATGGCGACTGGCATGGCTGGAGCGCCATTTACAGGAAGTGGGGCTTTCGCTTCCTGCAGGACGAATGCGTCTTTCCCCGCGAGGGCCTTGCGCTTGGGGGGATGGACGACGAGGTGGGTTCCAGACTCGCCTTTCTGCCGCCTGACGACCGCGTTTTCGCAGTCGAGCGCCTTTTTTCCGCGGCGACCAACGGCGCCTTCCGCGTGCTTCTCCAGCATAGGCCGGGCGCGGCGCGCAGAAACGCGCTCGCAGGCGGCGTCGGCCTGCAGCTTTCCGGCCATACGCACGGCGGGGTGGCGCCGCCGCTCCGTCCCCTTGTGGCCGCGGCGAACGGCGGTTTCGTGCGCGGCGCGTATTCGCTTTCGTCGCCTCCGCCAGCGGGCCACGACGGGCTTCTCTACGTCTCGCCCGGCTGCGGCCAGTGGGCGGGATTCCCTGTTCGCCTTTTCAACGATTCCGAAATATCGCTTCTCGTCCTGAGGGGGCGACCATAGACCTGATTCACATAGGGGGTACGAACATGAAAAGGATGCTGCTCATTGGCGCGGTTGCGGTTGTCTGCGGCTGTGCATGCGAAAGGCCGGACAGCGCGGCGCTTGCCGGGCATGTCGTCATAATCGGCGTCGACGGGTTCGGCGCGCAGTACATCCCGTGGAAGCTGATGCCGAACCTCTCGAAGCTGCGCGACGGGGGCCTCTATGCCGTCGGCCGCTGCAGCTACCCGACGGCTTCCGGCACGAGCTGGATGTCCACCCTCGGCGGCACCATCCCCGAGCTCCACGGATACCGCAGGTGGAACAGCCGCGAGCCGGACGTGCGCGCGTTCGAGGTGACCGAGAAGGGCATTCCCCCCTGCGTGTTCCATGAAGTCAGAAGGCAGGACCCCTCCGCCTACACCGTGTCGCTCTACAACTGGGACGGCATTGGGTTCGTCCACGCGACAAACGAGGTCGACTACGTCAGGTATTTCGAAGACGGCACTTTCGAGGAACGCGACGACGCCACGGTGGCGGAATGCATCGAGCAGCTGGCGGCGCACAGGCCGAAGCTTTCCTTCCTGTACCAGCATCTGCCAGACTGCTACGGCCACATGTGCGGCTGGGGAACCCCGGAGTACACCAACGCCTGCGTCCACGTTGACGGGAACATCGGGCGCGTCATGAAGGGCATCGAGGACGCGGGGATGCGCGACGACACGGTAGTAATCCTCGTCGCCGACCATGGCGGCCTCGGCAAGAAGCACGGCATGGACGTAATAGAGTGCTTCGAGATACCGTTTATCGTCTCGGGCCCGGCGGTCAAGGGCGCTCGTTTCCGCCTGCGCGAGCCGATAATCGGGGCGGATACCGCCGCTACGGCGCTCTACCTCCTTGGCTACGGCGTGCCCGAGACCTGGAGAGGCCGCCCAGCCCTGGTCGTCAGATAGACGCAATCGAGCAGCGACCTGGGCGGCGAACATTGGCGTCCTCTGCGGGATAGGGCGCAGATACGGCGACCTCTCGAAGCTCGCCAGGGAGGCCGCGCGCTATTCGCCCGTCAACCTCGTTTCGGCGAACTGCCCGCCGACGATCTGCCTCTATGGGAACACCGGGGCGATACCGACATCGAAGAAGTTTGCCTATGTGGCCGGCAAGGATCGCCCGCTATCGGACTTCTGGAAGATGGTTGGCTCCGATGCGGTGCCGCCCAAGTCGGTGGGCACGGACGGAATCGTCGCTGTCCAGAACTACGCGTCGCTTACGAACCGCCTTGCCGCCGCGAAGGTTCCGTATGCCGCCCGCATCGAGCAGGCACCACACTGCCAGATACTCTATCGCAAGCCGAATACGTTGCCTTGGCTTTTCGAGAACATAAGGAAATATCTTGAGTAGCGGGAGCGGGTGGAGATTGTCTTCATGTCCGGCTTCTACCGCCTGGAGTGGTAGCCGCAAGGAGGTGACTTGCAAGGCGTGCGGGCCAGTTCGGGAAAGTTGCTGCAAGCGCGGCATTTTGATATAATACCCGAGAACTTGCCAACGGGGGGAAAGGACTAACTCACTGCTGAACCTTGTTTTATGACAATTGAAGATCATTATAGGGCTATCGCACCGAAGCTGACAAACTGGCTTGTCGCCTCCGGCAACGACTATCACGAGGCCTGCGACATTGTCCAGAACGTGTTTCTCAAGATCTGGAAGATGCGCGACGACCTGCGCGACGACGCGGCGGCGGTCTCGGGGCTCGCGTACACGATAGCGCGCAACTTGCGCAAGAACCTGGTCCGCGACAATAGCCGCCTTGCATTCGTCGGCGAAATACGCGACCCGGACGATTCTCCCTCGGGAGGCCAGCCGATTGGCACGACGGCGGCCCAGCCGCCTGCGGAGATAGCTTCCGACTCCGAATATCTGCGCCGCCGCCTTTCAGAGGCCTTTGCCAAGCTACCGCCAATTCTGCGCGAGGCGTATACATTGTTCCAGGTTGGAGAAATGTCGATACGCGAGATCGCAAATCAGACGGGAGTAAGCGAAAATCTCGTGAAAGTGCGCATTTTTCGCGCCAAGGAGAAGCTCAGGGAATTTCTTGCGGATTTGCACGTGTAACCTTTGGCGACCGTGCGTGTAGTCATGGCAGGAATTGAAAGGAGTCGTTAATGGAAATCAATTTGAACAGCAATGGATTTGGCAATGTCGGAATGGGGCGCGGGATGCCCGAGGCGACGGGGGCTGGCGCGGCTCGCGAGGCGGCCCAGGCCTCCCGTCTTGCGGCGCTTCACGTCTCAAGCCCGTCTTCCGACGTCCAGTCCGCAGCGCTCGCCTCGGCTGAGCCGGTTGCGGACGTGCCTGACGCGGAGCTTGTGCGCGACGACGCGCTCGGCCAGCTTGTGAAGGCGGCGTTCAATCTGCCGCCGCCGCCAATGCCGGCGTTTACGGGCTGACAGGCCTGAAATGCGGCAGGGACAGGTTCAAACAACATCAAGGTCGCGGCCACCGCAGAGCACAGCGCAGCTAGAGCGGAAGTGCCTCCCTGCAATCAGGCAACACAACTCAACAACGAAGTGTCAGCTTTAAGCTGGTACTTGACTGCCGCACATCAAAGCCAAGATTTGTGCATCCGCCCATGCGGACCTTGCGCAAGCAGGCGCGTATAGCCTGCCGCTAGCGGTAGACTATCGCCTTGACTTTTTCATCTTTACCCCGTTGACAAGCATTTCGCCTTTATGATAAAATAATCACGTGATTACGATAAAAGGAGGTTTCGGGATGCAGTTGAAAAGGGCGAGGAAGGCGCGGCAGGACGGCGTGGAGACGCGCGAGGCGATACTTGCGGCGGCAGAGGCGGAGTTTGCCGAGAAGGGCTTCGAGCTCGCCACGGCGCGGGAGATATGCCGCCGCGCGGAGGTCAACTCCGCGCTTCTTTCGCGCTACTTCGGCTCGAAGGAGGCGCTTTACCGCATTGTCGCGAAGCGGCTTTTCGGCGACCTTGGCGCGCCGCTTGCCGCGCTTGCGGATGGCGTCAGGGACGAGAAGTCATGGCGCGCCGCCGTGCGCGAATGGGTGGACGACATGCTTTTCATGACGCTGCCTACCGAAAAGGCGCAGAGGCTTTGCGCGGCGCTTTTTCGCCACGAAGTAACGCGTCCGACGAAGTTCCACGAGGAGTTCAAGGAGGCGTTCGGGCGTCCGGTGTACGAGGGGCTAAATAGACTCCTCGCGATGAAGGTCAAGGACGGCGAGCGGCTGGAGCTGCTGACGTCTTCGATTTGGGCGCAGGTCAGCGTGTATGCGCTCGCTGACAGGAAGTGGATTGAGACGTTCCGCCCCGCCGGCCTCGGCAACCGCGCCTGGGCCGGAAAAATCGCCGATTTCATCTGCGAAGGCATTTTCCAGTGAAGAAGCCTGTCAGGACACTGATGCGCGTCGCGAAGCTGGCACTGCTGCGAAAGTACGTCTCGCGCGAGGAGATTGCGGACGACTACAATCGCATCAGCTCCGATTACGACTTTAACTTCTCGTCCCGCGCAGCGGCTCATTCGGACGAGCTTGTGGAGAGGGTCGCGGGGCTTCCTCCCAAAGCGCGCATTCTCGACCTTGCATGCGGAACCGGCGCGGTTGTCGCCGCATGGCGCAGGCGTTTTCCGGATGCGGACATCACGGGCGTTGACAGTTCGCCGGGGATGCTTGCCGTGGCCAGGGAGAGATGCCCTGAGGCCCATTTCGTCGAGGGCGACATGGAGTCTTCGCTTCGCGACGTGCCGGACGAATCGCTTGACGCGGTAAGCTGCGCATGGGCGATTGGATACGCAAGGCCGCCATTGCTGGCGCGGACTGTCCTGCGCAAGCTGAAGCCGGGCGGCGTGTTTGCCGTCGTGGAGAATCGCCGCGACACCTGGCCCCAGATTCGCCGCGCGGCGTTCGGCGTCGCGATGGAGATGCCGGAGTCTCTCATGCGCCTGATGGACCTGCACCTTCGCCTCCCGAAGAGCGGGCGATCGCTGGGGCGGATCATGCGCTCCGCCGGGTTTGCCGACGTGGAGTTCGGCGGCGGGAGCGAGGAGTTCACGTTCGCCGACGGACGCGCCGTGCTGGACTGGTCGCTTGGAACGGGGGTGTCGGCCGGCTTCGACCGCGCCATGGACCCCGCGAGGCGCGACGAGTGCGACGCGGCGTTTGTGCGATTGGTGGAGCGAGGGATGACGTCCGAAGGCGTGAAGGTGGAGCATCGCTATGTGTGGGCAAAGGGGGTGAAGGCATGAACGCCAAGCCGAAATACCTTACAGGGGCGAAGCGGCAGCTGGCTCTGGCAAAGACGCTGAAATACGAGGGCTATCGCAAGCTAAAGTGGCGCGAGTTGCTTGCGCTGAACAAGCTGCTTGCGTCGGAGAAGCTTGTCGAGCATGAAGGGCGGTTCGTGATCAACTCGTTCCTGCCGCCGTTCCCGTCGCGCGCGTTTGCTTCGCTCGCGCAGGGCGTCTCCCGCCTTGCGCGCGGCGTGGCGGCGCCGATATCGGCGTACATCGCCGTAACGGACGCATGCCGCTACCGCTGCCCGCACTGCAGCAAGGCGGGTCGGAAAGGCGAACCGCTTTCCTTCGGAGAACTGGCGAGGGTCGTTTCGGATACGCAGAGGGAGGGCGTTTCGATAGTCGGGTTCACGGGCGGCGAGCCGTTGCTCGAACCGCGACTTGAGGAGCTGATTGCGAGCGTTGACGAGCGTTCGGTCTCGCTTCTGTTCACGTCCGGGGACGGGCTTTCGCCTAAGCGCGCAAAGTCGCTTGCCGACGCGGGGCTCTTCGGCGCGGCCGTGAGCCTGGATTCCTTCGATGAGGCCGAGCACGACGCGGGGCGTGGAATGCAGGGCGCGTTCAAGGCGGCCGTGGAGGGTGTTGCGAGCCTGAAGGAGGCGGGGGCCTATGCGATGACGCAGATTGTCGCGACTCGCGAGAGATGCGATCCGAGGTGGATGGAGAAGTACCTTGCGTTCGTCCGGTCGTTGGGCGTCGAAGAGGTCAGGCTTCTTGAGCCGATGCCTTGCGGAAAGATTCTCAAGGGCCACGGCGACTGGCGGATATCGAAAGAGCAGCATGAATACCTAAAGCGACTTCACGTGGAGTCCAATTCCGACAGGAAGTCCGTCAAGGTCTCGTCGTTCGCGTTCATCGAGGACGTTTCGCGATATGGCTGCGGAGCGGGGTTCCAGCACTTCTACATCGACGTGCTTGGCAACGTACAGCCCTGCGACTTCACGCCGGTCTCATTCGGGAACGTCCGCCGCGAGCCGTTGCGCCAGGCGCTCGACAGGATGCAGAAGGCGTTTTCGCGTCCGAGGGGGAAGTGCTTCATGCTTGAGAACGGCGACAGGCTTGCCGGCTCTTGCTGCGCCGAAACGCCAATTCCGAGCGAGGAGGCCGCGAAGGTGGTGGATTTCGGCGAAACGGGGGAGCTCCCTGCGTTCTACCATGCGCTTGGCTGGCGCGATTCGTCGGCAGAGAATCTGGGACAATGAAAGAAAGGAGTGGCAAAATGAAGAAAAAGATAGCTAATGTATTCGGTGCGGCGGTGGCTACGCGGGGACGGCGATTGGTCTTTGCCGTTGCTGGTGCGTTGCTTGTCGCGGGGGTGATGCTTTGCCGCGTGTTCAAGTTCCCGCCCATACGGGTTGTTGCCTTGGTTGCTGTGCTGATATTGCTGATTGGCATGGGGTGCATCAATTCGCTGATGTTCCATCCCGTGAAGGGGAGATATGGCGAGAATACGCGCGGCTATGTCGATATCGGAACGAACGGGGTCAGGATCGCCGCGATCGTCCTTGGTCCTGAGCGTGGCATCCCGCCTTCGAAGGAGCTACGGCGTGGCAAGAAGGCGATCATCCGCTGCCACGGCAACGCCGAGGACGCGGTGTCGACGCTGGACACTCTGGAATTGCTTGCCGAAGACGGCTACACGGTCGCGTCTGTCGACTATCCCGGCTATGGCCTTTCCGACGGCTCGCCAGACGAGAAGGGGTGCTACAGGAATGTCCATCGGCTTTATGACTGGCTGATCGAAGAGCGCGGCTTCAAGCCAGAGGAAATCATCGTCGACGGCTTTTCCATTGGAACTGGCCCCGCGACCGAACTCGCGGCGAAGCGGCCCTGCGGCGGGCTCATCCTTGAGGCGCCGTTTCTCTCTGCGCCGCGCGTCGTAACTCGTGTGCGTCTGCTGCCGGTCGATCCGTTTCCGAATCTGAAGCGCATCGGCGACGTGAAATGCCGCGTACTGATAATCCATGGAACGAATGACGGGGTTGTTCCATACGCGCAAGGCGAGGCGCTTTTCAAACTTGCCAACGAGCCGAAGCGCTTTGTCCCGGTCGAAGACGGCGACCATAACACGCTCGTCGACGATATGGGCTTTGACGAATACCTCGCGCTCGTCAAGGAGTTTGTGGATGGTGCGGGGGTGAAACCCCGCCAGCCCGATGTGAATGGGGGCGAGCAATGAAGAGGGGAAGTCTAGTTGAAATCAGCCAAGGCGAGAAGCATCGCCCGATGCTGAGGAACACGAATATCAACTATTCGCGCGGCACTTTCTTTGTAACGATGCAGGCGGCTTTCAACAAGACGATCTTCGGCGCGATAGTCGGCGAGAAATGCGAGTTAAACGAGCTGGGCGAGGCGGTCGCGGCGTCTCTTGGGGTGCTTGGGGAGCGATATGCCGGTGTTGAGATCGATGAGTTTGTGGTAATGCCGAACCATGTGCATTTTATCATTAAGATTGGAGTGGCGGGGCTCAGTCCCCGCTTAGAGAAGGCGAGCCTCCGCGCTCACCCAACGAAGGCGGGCGTCGATGGCCACAGCAAAATCGATTTGGGCTTTGTTATTGGCCGTTTTAAGAGCTGGATTTCAAAGCTCTATCGCGACATGGTGGCAGAGGGCAAGGCCGTCGATGTCGGTGCGACACCGTGGCAGCGCGATTTTTGGGAGAAGCTTGTCGCAACGCCAGAGCAACTTGAGGGCTATCGTCGTTACATTCGCGAAAACCCGGCCAAATGGACGCGTGACCGCTTTGGCGCGGTGACGAGCTACACTTTTGGCAATGTCGCGCTATTGAACGCTCGCCTAATCGGTTTTGTTGCCTCTCAAGGTGCGTACACAAGCGAGTTGAAGCCAAGGCAGTTGTGGGCGCGGGCGGGCGCGGAGGCCCGCCACCCCAATAATGCCCGCGATAAGCCGCCGCTTATTTCAACCTTTACCAGCGCCCAGGAGCGGGCGGTTTTTGCCAAGGCACTCGCGAGCGGGCGGCGGTTTGTCAAGGTTTGCCCCGGTGGCATACCGCTAGAAAGCGAGCTTGAGCCGGCTGTCGCCGCCGCCTGCAATGAGGGCCGGGGGCTCTTGATTTCGCCCGCGCCCAGCGGCACGGGCGTCAACAAGCAAAGAGCCGTCTGGTGTAACGAGTATATCTTGAAAAACGCAGCCGAGGTATGGGCGGGCGATATCACAGCAGGTCATACCCTCGCTTCGCTTATCGCGGCACTTAGGCCGCCAATGATCGCGGTGTCGGGCGGCGATAGCCACAAGATCGGGGTGGCGGGCCTCAGTGTCCGCACAAAGGAGGATCAATGAAGAACAATTCCTTTATACCGCTTTATGTGACCAACTTCTTCGGGACGTTGAACGACAACTTCCTGAAGACGCTCGCGAGCTTTACCGTCATTGGTTGGCTTTCCGACGAGCGCGTCAAGTCGGTCGCGATGGGCGTGACTGCCGGGGCGCTCGTCTTGCCCTACATCCTCTGCTCGCCGCTTGCCGACAGGCTCACCGCCGTTTTCCCGAAACGCCGCATCGTGAGGTTCGCGAAATGGGCGGAGCTCCCGATAATGGCCGTCGCGATAGCGGGCTTTGCGCTCCGCTCGCCGTGGCTCGTCATCGGCGCGGTGCTCTTGATGGGCCTCCAGAGCTCGCTCTACTCGCCCGCGAAATACGCGCTCGTTCGCGACATCGGCGGCGAGGAACGCATCTCGACTGGCATGGGCGGCATGGAGGGCGTCTCGTTTCTCGGCGTCTTGATGGGCACGGTCGCAGGGGCGGTGGTGGCGGATATGGCGGGCACGACAGCGCGCTACATTTGCCTTGTCGCCTTTGCCACCCTTGGCCTTCTTGCCAGCTACACAATTCGCGCCAAGGAAGAGCTCAATCGCTCGCTTCACGCGATAAACCCGATTCGCTATATCGCCCGCGCCTACCGAATGGCAGGGCGCTACAATGGGCTCAACGCCGTCATCTTCACTCTCTCGGTATTTTGGTGGGGCGCGGCGATGCTCCAGATGGGGCTTCTCGTCTACGGCAAATCGGAGATTGGCCTTGGTCTCGACGCGAAGGGGACGGGCGCGCTTCTCTGCGCTGCGGCGGTTGGCATTGTCGCGGGGCAGATAATCGCCGGGTTCGTAGACCGCCGCCGGTTCCTGCTGGGCGCGACATTGCTCACTGGCTGGATTGCCGCGGCGCTTCTTGGCGTTCTCTACTTCGCGGCACTTTCGCCGCGGTGGTTTGGCGTGGTGCTTGGGCTTCTCGCGTTTGATCTTGGGTTTTTCAAACTGCCGCTTGACGCCGAGATTCAGAAGGTTGTGAAGGGGCCGAAGCTCAACACGATGCTTTCGTATTTCAACCAAGTGTCTTTTCTCTTTATGCTTGCGGCGAGCGGGTGTTACGCGCTCGTGAGCTGGGCGTTTGGTCCGAAGGCGTTTCTGCTCCTCCTGGCCGCCGCGTTTCTCGTCGCGCCGTTTCTCTTTGTGTTCAGCTATAGGCCTGTGCTGCTTTATGTCGGCCGCTGGGTCTTCGCCTGGCGGTACAAAGTGGAGATTGACGGCTTGGAAAGTCAGACAGGATTAACAGGATTAAGAGCTGGGGGAGACCCCCAGCTTGCACGCCGAAGCCTTGGCGAAGACGCGATCCCAGAAAATCTTGTTAATCTTGTAAATCCTGTCCAAAAAAGACTTGCCTATCTCGTCCTTCCCAATCACCCTGCGATGGTTGACCCGATGCTCGTGGGCGCCGCGTTTTGGAAGACGCCGCTAAAGCCGCTTTCGGACGAGTCGTTTTTCCACACCGGCATCGTCGCGCCGCATGTCCTGAAGACGCTGGGCGCAGTCGCGGTGCCTGACCTTCGCAAGCACGCCACCGCGAAGGGCGCGACGATTGCGCGCGGCCTGGGCGACATCGTGAAGTCGACTCTCGAAGACGGCGGCAATGTCATTTTCTATCCGTCGGGCCACATCCAGACCGAGCCCGAGTATG
>JAEEHL010000114.1 GCA_016280825.1 Verrucomicrobiota bacterium | reverse complement strand
GTCACGACGAAGAGCCTCATTGCCGTGACGAGGCGGGAGCTCGCCGACATCCCGCGCAGCAACATCGTAGGCGAGCCGATGAGGCGCAACACGTGCGCGGCGGTTGCGCTCGGGCTTGGGCTTGCAGGCGGCGAGGGCTCCGACGTCGTGGGGTTCTTCCCGGCAGACCAGCTCGTCGCAAAGCCCGTGGCGTTCCGCGCCGCGCTCAAGAAGGCGATTGCCGTCGCCCGCAGAAGCGACGCGATCGTGACGCTCGGCATCAAGCCCGACCATCCCTCCCCGGCGTTCGGGTATGTCGAGCCAGGGAGCGGGCTTTTCATCGAGAAGCCGTCGGTGCAGAGAGCGAAGAAGCTCATCTCAAAAGGCTGCCTCTGGAACGCGGGGATGTTCGTCGCGAGGCGCGAGGTGTTCCTTGGCGCGTTCCGCACGTTCGCCCCGGAGTTTGTTCCCCTCGTCACGGGCGGCGGTTCTCTCGCCAGGAAGTACCGCGAGCTCCCCTCGGTGCAGTTCGACTGCGCCGTCATGGAGAAGCTTTCCCTGGCGGGCGGCGTGAAGGTCGTCGAGGCGGACGTCGGCTGGGACGACGTCGGCAGCTACGCGGCGGTCGAGCGGCACTTCGGGCGCGACGCCTCGCGCAACGTCCTTCTTGGCGAGGCGAAGGCGGTTGACTCGTCGGGCTGCACGCTCATCGGGCGCGGGGCGCAGGTCGTGGCGCTGGGCCTAAAGGACGTCGTCGCCGTAGCGGCGAACGGCAAGGTTCTCGTAATGCACAAGTCGCGCATCGCGGACATCAGGAAGATCTTCGGTTGAAAAGGAAGTACAAGGCAACAATCGCCTACGACGGCACGGGCTATTCCGGCTGGCAGTTCCAGACGAACGCAGTCGGCATACAGCAGCTCGTCGAGGACGCGCTCGCGCAGATCGACGGCGCTCCGGTGCGCGTCTTCGGCTCGTCGCGCACCGACGCGGGCGTGCATTCGCGCGGCTTCGTGGGCCATTTCACGCTGAACGTGCCGATTCCGCCGCGCAACCTCGTGCGCGCGGTGAACGCCCGCCTCCCGGACGCCGTGCGCTTCATGCGCGCCTCCTACGCGGCGGCTGATTTCGACGCGCGGCTTTCGGCGAAGGGCAAGGAGTACAGGTACCAGCTCTACCAGGCCGACATCTGCCCGCCGCACCTTGCGCCGTACTGGGCGTTCTGCCACCGTCCGCTCGACCTTGGGGCGATGCGCGAGGCGGCGGCGCACTTCGTGGGCAGGCACGACTTCGTCTCGTTTGCCGCCAACCCGAACCGCGAGCTTGAGTCGACGGTGCGCAACGTCTTTTCGTTCGACGTCAGGAAGACGGGCCACAGGTACGTCTTCATCGTCCGCGGCGACGGCTTCCTCTACAAGCAGGTAAGGTCGATGGTGGGTTTTCTCGTCTCGGTGGGCAAGGGAGTGGAGAGGCCCGGGGCGGTCAAGGAGCTTCTTGACGCCGCGAAGCCGCGCACGGCTCGTGTCGAGACCGCCCCCAGCCGAGGGCTCTTCCTCTGGAAGGTCTTCTACCGCAATGACACCATCGCATCGTAGCGGGCGTGGGCTTGCTTGGCGGATGAGCGCAACGCTCCAAGCTCCGGTTTGCCCTTCGGGCACGCGAAAACGAGGAGGTCGACATCGAATTTCTCCGGATCTCCTGCGCCTGCATGCCGGGCCTCTCCGGGGCGCAGGCCTCCTGCGAAATTCGGGCCGCTGCACCTCGTTTTCGCTAAACCTCCACACCTCGCTTTTGCGCCATCCGCCGCGCAAGCCCCGGTTCGTGTCATACCCCCTCGCCGCTGGCGCGGCACTCCCCCTTTCTAATGGGGAGAGTCCATGCTGCGCATTGGTTCCCTTCGCACAACATCTCCACAACCGAAGGGCGGGAGCGGAGGGTGGCGCACGAGAGGGCTTTCGCTGGTCCGGCGGAATTTTGACCCCGAGAGCACAGGCGAGTGCTCAGCACGAGCGTCAAAATTCTGCCGGGGGGACCGGCGAAACCCGGGTCGGGCGAGCAGCCCGCAGCGACCGCCATGCGGTTGCCAAACTGCCATCTGGGGGTTGAGTTGCTGAGGGCAATTTGATAAAATATCCGCGTAAACAACGGAAAGAAGACCATGGTCATGAAACACCTTAACTTCAGAATGGCGGCGTTTGCGGCGTGTCTCGTTGCGCTCGTCTGGGGGTTTCGCGCCATGATCTTCAGCCATGCGCCCGGCGCGTTCTCCGCGCCGGAGGAGGACATGTCGTTTGCGTGGTTCGTGCCGCTCTTCTCCCTCTACGTCGTCTGGACGGAGCGCCGGAAGATCGCATCCTCCGCGGGCAGCCCGAGCTGGAGCGGCTTCTTCGCCTGCCTGCCTTTCCTCTTCGTCGGGCTTCTTGGAACGAGGGGGATACAGCTCAGATTCGAGCAGATTGCGTTCTCCGGTCTTCTTGTCGCGCTTCCATGGGCTTTCTACGGGCGCAGGACCGCGGCGGCCGTGCTCTTCCCGGCGGCGTTCCTCCTTTTCTGCGTGCCGCTCAGCACCTTCCTTGACGTGTTCACCGTGAACCTCAGGCTTTTCGCGACTTCTTCCGCCTACGGCATACTTAAGGGGATAGGGGCGCAGGTCGTCCGCCAGGGGACGATCATCATGTCGGGCGACGGCGGCTTTTCCGTCGATGTCGCGCAGCCGTGCAGCGGCCTTAGGAGCATCTTCGCGCTCATGGCGCTTACGGCGGGCTACGCCTACTTCACCCAGCGCAAGTGGTCGTCGCGCGCGGTGCTCTTCTCGCTTTCCATACCGTTGGCGGTGCTGGGCAACATCGCCCGCCTCGTCTCCATATGCGTCGTCGGGATGTACGCGAGCAGGGATTTCGCAACGGGCTTCTACCACGACTACTCCGGCTACGTCGTCTTCGCCGTGGCGATACTCGCGATGGTGGCGGCGGGCGAGGTCGTCTCGCGCCTCTTCCACGACGGCGTCGCGCCAGGCGAGGAGGCGGGCACGAAGGCGAATGAGCCGACCCCGCCGATGCCGTGCCGCGGAGCGCGTCTCGTGCCAACGCTCACGCTTTGCCTTGTCGTCGCGGTGATGGTCTTCCAGTCGGCGACGCCGGAGCCCGGCTACTGCGAGATGCGCAAAGTGGAGTTTCCCGAGGTAGAGGGGCTTCAGGCGGTCGACGTGCCTTCTGACGAGGTTGAGCGCGGGGGGCTTCCGGCAGACACGACCGTGAAGAAGAAGGCGTACATGGCCGGCGAGAGGGTGTGCTTCACCGTTACCGCCGTCACGAACGGGCGCAGCAAGCGCTCGATCCACAGGCCGGAGCTCTGCCTCCCGGCGCAGGGCTTCATCATGAGGCGCCCGCGCGACGTCGTTGCCGGCGGGAGGCGGTGGCGCGTCCTCGACTTGCAGGCGGCGAAGGGCGGGGCGATGCGCTTTGCCTACACGTTCCGCAACCAGGACGGGTTTTCCACTTCGTCCCACGCAATGCGCATACTGCGCGACACCTGGGACAGGACATTTCACAACAGGATCGACCGCTGGACGATGATAACGGTATATGCGCCGATGTCCGGCGACGACGAGTCGTTCAGGCGGATCCTCGAAACGATGGACATGCGGAAATGACTGACATAGCAAAGGTATTCTTCATTGCGCTCGCGCTTGCACTTGCGCTGACGCCTGTCGTGCGGGCCCTCTGCATACGCGCCGGCATGGTTGACCGCCCCGGCGGCAGGCGCATCAACGTCGCCCCCATTCCGCGCGGGGGCGGCGTCGCCATCGTGCTTGCGCTCGTAGTCTGCATCCTCGTATCGCGCATGCTCGGGCTCGACTTCAGCGCCGGGCACGGCGGCGCGAGGTTCTTCCGCATGATTGCGCTTGCGGTGGCGATGTCGGCCATCGGGCTCGTTGACGACAAGCGGGGGCTCAACCCGAAGCTGAAGCTCGCGGGCCAGCTTGCCGTCGCCGTCGCCGCCTGGTGGTGGGCGGGGCTCGGCTTCAGGGCGATCTTCCCGTCCCTTCCGGCCGTGCTTGACTTCGGGATTACCGTATTCTGGATTGTCGGCGCGGTCAACGCGTTCAACCTCATCGACGGTCTTGACGGCCTTGCCTCCGGGATAGCCCTCATCGCGTCCCTCGCGATGGCAGGCGCCCTGTGGTTCTCGGGCTGCGGCGGCACCGGGCAGTTCCTTCTGCATTTCGCGTTCGCCGGCGCGCTTCTCGGCTTCCTCCGCTACAACTACAACCCGGCGAGCGTGTTCCTCGGCGACACGGGGTCGATGTTCATAGGCTTTGTCGTGTCGGCGCTGCCGCTCATGTTCAACTCGCCCAATTCGTTTCTCGTGTCGGTCGGCGTTCCGCTCCTTGCGATGGGGGTGCCGGTGTTCGACACCGTGCTCGCCATACTGCGGCGCTCGCTCAGGCACCTTTTAAAGCTGAGGGACGGCGGCGACGGCACGAACGACAGGGTCATGTCGCCTGACTCCGACCACCTGCACCACAGGATATTCAGGGTAGAGGGGTTCAACCAGCGCAAGGTCGCCTGGATGCTCTACGCCGCGACTGCGGCTGCAGTAGGGTTCGGCTTCGTCGCGATGGCGCTCAAGTCGCGTTCGGCCGGGCTTTGGCTTGTCGCCGTGGCGTGCGCGGCGGCCGTGGTGTTCAGGAGCCTTTCGCACGTCGAGCTTTTCGACGCCGGGAGGCTCCTCGACGAAGTCGCGCACGACAGCAGCACCCTGGTGCGCAGGAGGGTCGCGAGGCTCTCCGTCCCGCTCTACGTGATTTTCGACGTCGCGACGATGGTAGGCGTGTTCTTCGTCCTTTCGGCCGCATTCAGGGCGATAGGTGGCGGCATCCCCGAAAGGCGCCTTTGGCAGATGTGCCTCGTGCGCTCCGCCGTGTGCTTTGCCGTGCTTGCCGCGTCAAGGGTCTATTCGACTATATGGTCGAGGGCGATGGCGGCGAACTTCTCAAGGCTCTTCTCGGCCTGCACCATCGGCTCGATCGTCTCCGGGGCGATCATGTTCTATGCGTTCGACCTTGACGGAGGACTCACGGTCGCGTTTACCGCGGCGTATGCGTTCTCGATTTTCTTCTTCCTTGCGCTCCTGCGCGTCATAAGGCCAGCCGTGCGCGACCTCTTCTATTCCATCGCCAGTGCGCGGCTCAAGGGCCGGAAGGACGTCTCCCGCGTTCTCGTGTACGGCTCCGGGCTCAGGTACAGGGCGTTCAGGCGCGAGCTTGTGCGCAGCGCCGCCGCGAACACGAGGATCATTGTCGGCCTCCTTGACGACGACCTTCTCATAAAGGGCCACTACATTGGCTCTCTCAAGGTGCTTGGCGGCATAAACGAGGCGCCAGAGATAATAAACGCGGTGAACGCCGACGCCGTCGTCATCGCGTGCGACATAGAGGACGAGTGGAAGAAGGTAGTGATGGATATCCTCCGCCCGACTAACGTCAAGGTCACGCATTTCGGCTTTTCCGAGACGGATTTGTAGTCAGTAGTCAGTAGTCAGTAGTCAGTAGTCAGTAGTCAGTAGTCAGTGCGAAGCTCTGCCCCCTGGCCCCAGACGAACGCTCCCTGGCCTCCAAATGAACGCTCCCTGAGTAGTTCGGTGGTTAGGTGGTTTGCTCCCGCACTGACCCCTGACTACTGACTCCTAACTCCCGTCTTCCCCCTTATGGGTGAATAAAAAAAATTTTTATTTGGGGTATTGCATTTAAAAAAAAGTTTTGGTATAATACGAAGCACAGTTGGAAAAGAAGGAGTTCAATTACATGAAAAAACTACTGACAATGTTGGTTACGGCGACGGCGATTGCCTTCGGCGTAAAGACTGCGGCGGCTACTACGATTAGCTCCGTCAACTTCGATTCACTCACGACGGATGCGGACTATAACGCCCTGTACGCCGACTCGCAGGACCCGGAGGATACCTCTGCATACTACTGGGTTGATGCGAACGGCGCTCTGTTCGAGGCGTCTACTGTCATCGGCGCGGTGAGGGCGTATGCCGAAGCGTCTGGCGGCAACACGAAGTACCTCGAGCTCGACACGGATGCCGTTGTGCAGCGTCGCGCGAAGGCCGACGGCACTGGCACGTCGATGGGCAACATCTTCGTCGACACGCTCGTCCAGTTCACTCCTTCTGACGAAGCCGCCGAGTGCTCCATCTCCGCGACCGACAAGATCGCGCTCTGGATGCGCGAGAAGAACATCGACTCCTCCGACCCCGAGCTTCTGCCGGTGACGAACCTTCTCGTCTGCGCTGGCGCGGGCGACGTCGGCAACGCGGCCACCAACTATGTTATCGCCGGAACCTGGGAAGCTGGCAAGTGGTATCGCCTCGTCATCAAGTCGGGCGCGACTGCCGCGAACGGGCAGCCTGGCTTCGTCATCTTCATTGACGGCAACAAGATCGCCGACGTCAACGGCGTCGAGGTCTTCCCCAGCCTTATTACATCGGCCGGTGTAAACGCCACCACGATCTCCCATCTCGGCTTCAACGGCACTGGCGCGATCGACGAGCTCGTGTTCACGGACGAGGATCCGTGCCCCGAGGTGAAGTTCTTCACCATCAACTGGGATTCGAACGTTGCGAGCATTCAGGCCACCTACACCGATGGCTACCTTGATACTCAGGTCACCACGAACCTCAGCGCCGGAACGACGGAAACGCTCGTTCTTCCCCCGACTGGCGGCACGATTACCATAACGACGACCCTCGCCTCCGGCTACGGGTTTGACTACACGACTTCCAACTGCTCGTATGCCAATGGAACCATCACCGTTGCGGCAAACGCGATTGAACCTACCTTCACCATTACTCCTTATAGCGAGAACTTCTTCGTGGGCAACAACTCCTACGAGAAATTCTCCGAAGCCCTTGCGGCTGCTGGTGCGGCCGGCACGATTAAGCTCGGCAAGAACGTGACCATTCCGCGCGAGAATGGCGCACTGCCTGGTGCTATAGTTGTTGACACCGGTTCGCTCGTGATTGACCTCGCCGGCAACGATCTTGTCGGTGGTTACACTGGTGAGGACGAGGGCATCAACGGCTATGTTGCCACCATTATCAACCTTGGCTGCACCCTCACCATTACGAACAGCACGGTTGCGGTCGGCAGGGTTATTGGCGCTGACATAGGTGGCGGTGAGAATGGCGATTCGCTCTGCCTCCTTGATGGCGACACGACAATTTGGGGCGGCAAGTTTGAGAACCAGGTCAGCTTTGACCCTGAAGGTGCTGAACAGGCTACGCTCGTCATCAACGGGGGCTACTTCAAGGCCAACGGCAGCGTTGGTGAAGATAGCTTTAGTCTCGCGAGCAAAGTCAACACGTCAGTCTATCAGATTGTCGACGACAACGGCTATGTCGTGGTCTCGCCGATTCCGGCTGCGAACACCTACAACGTTACGCTCCCGGCGGCTCCCGCGAACTCCACGTGGTCCGTCACGGTTGGCGGCAACACCATCTCGGGCGTGAACAACGTCTACACGGTCGAGGAGGGCGATACGCTCGTCGCGACGCTCACGGCTGACGCGGGCTACCTCTTCAACGATGGCACGACGTCGAAGGTCTACGAGTTCGAGAACATCGATGCGGACATCAACGCGACCTCGCTTCTTGACATCCCGTCGGTTGTCGCTCCCAAGGCGAAGATCGGCACGACGCTGTACCTCTCGCTCCAGGACGCGATCAACGCGGTTCCCGCGGCCGGCGCCGACTACACGACCATCACGGTTATTGGCGACCAGACGCTTCCTTCCGGCACGAAGGCGATCGTGACGAACAAGAAGGTTGACTTCGAGGCCGAGTCTGCGGTTGTCGTGACGGGCCAGCTCAGGGTCGTCGACGGCGCCGACGTGATTATCGGCCAGAACGTGACCTTCACCTCGACGAGCCACCCGACTGTGTTCATCCTCGGCGATCCCGCCGTTGGAACGGCCGGCTCGAATGGCGCGTCCTCGCTCGTCGTTAACGGAGTCGTCGCGAACACGAACCCGTCGTTTGACGCCACGTTCGCGATTGCGGGCAACGGCTCTGACACGCTCGGCGCCGACATCACGGTGAACGGGACGGTGTCGAACGCGAACGGCACCGCGATCTACCAGGCGTTCCCGGGCGACCTCGTCGTCAACGGAACGGTCATCGGCGCGTCGGCCATCTCGATCAAGGACGGCTCTCTCACCGTCAACAACGGCGCGGTCGTGACGGCGACGCTCTCCAACGGCCAGGCGTACGTTGGCAACAACAACGGCGATACGCCCACCGGCGACGCGATCATCGCGCCCTACTATCCGGCTGCGAACGGCTACGGCACGCCAGTTCTCGACATTCAGGGCGGCACGATCACCGTCACCGACACGGCGAACTGCTCGGGCATCGAGGCGTACGACTTCAACGGCGTCACCGCCCCGGATGATTCCAAGTCGAACGTCAACGTCAGCGGCG
>JAEEHL010000113.1 GCA_016280825.1 Verrucomicrobiota bacterium | reverse complement strand
TGTTCCACGGGTTCTCCGTCGTCTGCTTGAGGCCGAGCGAGATGCGCTCCTTCTCCTTGTCGACGTCGAGAACCATCACGTCGAGCTCCTGCCCGACCTTGAGCGCCTCGCTCGGATGCTTGATGCGGGCCCAGCTCATGTCGGTTATGTGGAGGAGGCCGTCGAGACCGTCGAGATCGACGAACGCGCCGTAGGCGGCAAGGTTGACGACCTTGCCGGAGATGCGGCTGCCGACCGGGAACTGCTCCTGGATTGTGTTCCAGGGGTTTTCCGTCGTCTGCTTGAGGCCCAGCGAAACGCGCTCGCGCTCGCGGTCGATGTCGAGCACCATGACGTCGAGCTCCTGCCCGACCTTCAAGAGCTCGCTCGGATGCTTGATGCGACCCCAGCTCATGTCGGTTATGTGGAGGAGGCCGTCGAGGCCGTCGAGGTCGATGAACGCGCCGAAGTCGGTGATGTTCTTCACGCGGCCCTTGCGGATCTCGCCCTTCTGGAGCGTCGCCATGAGCTCGGCGCGCTTCTCGGCGAGCGTGCCCTCGATGAGCTCGCGCCTCGAGACGATGAGGTTGCGCCTCTCGTTGGATATCTTGATGACCTTGAAGTCGAACGTCTGCCCGACGTATGCCTCGAGGTCCTTGACGGGCGTGATCTCCACCTGCGAGCCGGGGAGGAACGCCTCGACGTCGTCGATCTTGACGAGCAGGCCGCCGCGGGTCGCCTTCGTGACCGTGCCGGTGACTACGCACCCCTCGACATAGCGCTCGAGTATCTTCTCCCAGCGGATCTTGTCGTCCGCCGCCTTCTTGGAAATGACGACGTTGCCCGTCTTCTCGCTCTCCGCCTCGCGGATCATCACCGTCACCTTGTCGCCGGGCTTCACGTCGGCGCCTTCGCCGAATTCCTCGATCGACACGGAGCCCTCGCTCTTGTAGCCGATGTCAACGAAGACCTCGTCGCCCTTTACCGAGCTTACAGTGCCTTCCACGAGGCTGCCGTTCTTGAATTTTGCCGCGCTCGGCGCAAACTGCGCGAGAAGCTCGGCCATGGCCGCCGACTTTTCCGCGGCGGGAGTTGGCTTTCTGATTGCCATTGTACTTGTTTCTTTGTTTTGGTTTGTCAACGATCGCGGTTTTCTGCCGCGTCCGCCCCGTTATTGGGCGCGGAAGTGTGTATGATATCAAAAAACCGCCGCTTTTGTCAAATCAGCAAGTCGCTCAAAGACCGAAGAGCCTGAGGGTTGCCCGGAAGTCGGCAGGGAGCGGCGAATGCACGTTTATCTCCCTGTGCGGGTCGAGCGGGTTCGGCATCGAAAGCCCGGATGCATGCAGCATCTGCCGAGGAACGCGCATGAGCCGCGCGTCCCTCGCGCTCTTGAGGCCGAACACCCTGTCGCCCACGACTGGATGGCGGATCGAGGCGAGGTGGCGGCGTATCTGGTTCGTGCGGCCCGTCTCGATGCGGACGCGCAAAAACGACGCGTCGTCGCCGGCGGTCTCGCGCGCAATCCGCGTAACCGCGTCCTTTCCGTCGAGCTCCGCGTTTACCGACGTATGCGCATACTCCATCTTGCCCACGGCTATCGCGTGATAGACCTTCTTCACGTTGCGCGTCTTGAACACCTCTACCGCGGCAAGATACGCGGCATGGTTCTTCGCGAACATGAGGCAGCCCGTCGTGTCGCGGTCGAGCCGGTGCACTGCTACGAGATTCGGCAGGTTCTCCTGCTCCCTCAAGATCCTCTCGGCGCTGACGTCCGCACCGCAGGCGAGAAGCCCCGCCGGCTTGTCGCAGACAAGGTAGTTGTCGTCTGCCCAGAGAACGCGGACATGGCGCTTCTGCGGAACCGCCGCGCGGTGCCCTTCCGCCGCGCTCCCTCCAGACTGCCGCAAGGCCCCCTTCACTACCGCCGACGGCAGCGAGACCTTGTCGCCCGTCTTCAGCGCAAAGCGGGCGATCCAGATGCACTTGCCGTTGACCCAGACGTTGCGGCCGTCGATGACTGCCTTCGACGTGCGGCGCGAAATCGGGAACTTCGCGCAGAGGAAGTCCTGCAGCGCCTTCGGCTCGTCGCGCCCGACGGCAAACGAGGTTATCCCGGCGGCATGCACTGGCGCACTTCTCATGGCCACTTCACCCCGAGAAGCGACAGATACCAGTTCACGAGCTCAGGCCCCCAGAACATCCACGCGAGGCACCCCATGCAGATGTAGGGGCCGTATGGTATCGCGGTGAAGCGCCCAAGCCTTGTCTTCGAAAGGAGTATGAGCCCGACTCCGACGACGCTCCCGAAGACAGACGAAAGGATAAGTGTGACGACTACGGCGACGGGCCCGAAGAGCGCGCCAACGGCCCCCATGAGGAAGACGTCGCCCATCCCCATCGCCTCGCGCCTGAACGCCTTTGAGCCAAGCCACCTGACAAGCCAGAGAAGCCCAAAGCCGAGGGCAAGCCCAAGGAGAGACTCAAATAGCGGCATGTACATGTAGCCTGTCCAATCGGAGTTCATTAACTTAAAGCCGTTCACGGCCCAGAAGACGACGCCGAGGATCATCCCCCCGATGGTCACGAAATCCGGGAGAAGCTGGTGGTCGAAGTCGATGAAGGAGCCGATGATCATGAACGATACCCATATCCACCAGACCACGAGCGCGAAAAGGCACCATCCAGGCGTATTGAGCACCCATTCGTATTGCGCAGGCACGTCCCAGACGAATACCTCAAGAAACACCGCGAGAAAGAGTACGCCGCCAAGAAGCTCGACGAAGATGTATCGCGGCGAAATCGGGGCGCGGCAGTTCGCGCACTTGCCCCTGAGGGCGAGCCACGAGAGAATCGGTATGTTCTGCCACCACTTGATCGCCGCGTCGCACTTTGGACAGTGCGACGGCGGCGACACGATGGACTCCCCTCTCGGTACGCGCCAGATTACGACATTGAGAAAAGAAGCTATGCACGCGCCAAGCGCGAACGCAAAGCACGCAAGGATCTCCTCAAGTGTCATCGGCCCCGAGCCGGATGGAACGCATTAGGCGTTCTTTGCAATCTCGACAATCGCCTTGAAGCCCTGGGGGTCGGCGATCGCGATCTCGGAAAGCATCTTGCGGTTCAAGGTCACGCCGGCCTTGATGAGGCCCGCCATGAACTTCGAATACGAGATGCCCTCCGCACGGGTCGCAGCGTTTATGCGGGCGATCCAGAGCTGGCGGTAATCGCGCTTCTTGAGCTTGCGGTGTTCCGTCGCAAGGCGCATAGCGCGGTCGACGGCCTCGGTTGCCGTGCGGAAAAGCTTGCTACGGGCCCCGTAGAAGCCCTTTGCGAGTTCGAGACGCGCTTTGCGGCGGGCGCGGGAAGCAGGTGCATTGGTAGTGCGCATGACTTGTTATCTCCTCTATCAGCGACCCTGCAGCGCGCGCGCGTAGGTCTTTGTCATCTTGAGCGACCCGAGAACGGTGCGCCCGCCGAGCCTGTTCTTGCGCGAGCGCGTCTTTCCGTTGTTAAGGTGGGCGTGACCGCCCTGCGAACGAAGGATCTTGCCGCCCTTCGTAAGCTTCATGCGCTTTACGGCGCACTTCTTCGTCTTCATCTTAGGCATTTTAGTGTTCCTTTTTCCTTGCCGGTCGGGCAGCCCTGTCAAAAGGCCCGAGCCAGACGGATTTCATCTTACCACGCGTAGTGCGCGAAAGCCTTGTTCGCGGCGGCCATCTTGTGGACGTCGTCGCGCTTCTTGATGACGCTGCCCTGGCCCTGGAAGGCATCGACGATCTCGGCGGCGACGGCGGCGGGCATGCCCATGCCGCGGCGCGCGCCGGCGAACTGAGTGGTCCACCTCAGGGCAAGCGAAAGCTGGCGGTTCTCCGCGATCGGCACCGGCACGGGGTACGTCGTGCCGCCGACGCGGCGGGTCTTCACCTCGAGCTGCGGCTTCATGTTGTCGATTGCGGCGGAAAGCACCTCTATCGGATCCTCGAACTGCTTCTCGTCCTTCACGAACTTGGAGGGGTCTTCCTTCAGCTTCTCCGCAATCTTGTCGATCGCGCCGTACACGATGCGCTCGGCGACGGTCTTCTTGCCGGACTTCATGATGACGCGGATCATGTGCGCGACGAGCGCCGAGTTGTACTTCGGGTCGAGCGTCACGCGCTTGACAATGGCTTTTCCTCTGCGGCTCATCTCTTACTTCTCCTCTTTCTTCGCCTTCTTCATGCCGTACTTCGAGCGGCTGCGGTTGCGCCCCGCGACGCCGAGCGAGTCGAGCTTGCCGCGCACGATGTGGTAGCGCACGCCAGGAAGGTCCTTCACACGGCCGCCGCGCACGAGCACGACGGAGTGCTCCTGGAGGTTGTGGCCCTCGCCGGGAATGTACGCCGTCACTTCGACGCCCGTCGTGAGGCGCACACGGGCAACCTTACGCAGAGCGGAGTTCGGCTT
>JAEEHL010000112.1 GCA_016280825.1 Verrucomicrobiota bacterium | reverse complement strand
ATCAGCGCCGTCGAAGTGAAACTCGCAAACCTCTTCTACCGCATAGACGGCAAGACCTACGAGCTGGAGGTCCCGGAGTCCGCTGGCGCGGACTCGGGTCTCGGGGAGGGGGACTCGGGTCTCGGGGAAGAAGAACCCGAAACCCTAGACCCGGAACCCGGGACCCTTACCATTACGTCCAATTCCGACGAGTTCATTATTGCGCTGCGCTGCGAGGTGACTGACGGGAGCGAAGTGCCGAGCGCGGAACTCGTGACCCTGCAGTCGATTGCGCAGCTACAGGCCCAGGAGCGGAACCGCAACTACTACCACGACCCGATATGGCTCTTCAGGGACTTCGCTCCCGCGGTTGACCTGAGAACAGCCCCTCGCATGATAATGACGGAGTTCTGAAGATGAGGCGGATTCCTGCTCTTTCCCTTACGCTCTGCGCGTTAATTACGTCCGGCGCGGCGACCATCGAGAGCGAGTCCACCGACATGTGGTTCTCCGTGCCGTCGTGGATGCCGCTATCCTCGCCCGACACGCTGACGGTGGGCTCCGACACGAGCGAGTGGTTCCACGGGCTTACGAACACGGTTTTAAGCGTCACGAACATGCAGTTCGGCGCGTGGACGGGCTCTACCTCATCTTTCTACCGCGTAAGCCTTTCGTATTCCGTGCTGCGCGGCAACCCGAGCTTCACGGTCTTGCCATCCGGGACGACCGACACCGGCCCGCAGCTCGACGCCGAAACCGGCAGGTGGAAGAGCACCGTGCGGCCTTCCGTCATCCTCAGGCCGAACGGGCCGGGCGAGCAGCCGGTCTATTCCATGCAGCTGAGCTCCTTCGACACCGTCTGCCGCCACTGGGACATGCCGAACCCCGGCATCCGCGGCAGCTACGACGAGGAAAACGCGAACCTCGTCCGGCTCGTCGGCTCGGACACGTTCGAGTTCACCATGTCCACGAACAGGGTGCGCATCGACGTCTCCTACAAGGAGGAATGGACGAGGGAGCTCGTCTCGGCCGTCACGAACCTCGTCGCCACCAACTCCATCTGGCTTGCGCGGACAGACCCGGAGCTACGCGCCTCGATCGTGAACGCCTACAGCGGCGCGTTCGACCGGCAGTACTTCGCCTGGGAAGGACAGTCGAACGTCTGGGACGAGGCCGTGTACGGGCCGCGCTCCCCCACGAACTTCTGGTTCTCCACCACGAACGGCACATGCCGCGGCTGGTGCCGGGACTACTACTTCGACGTCTGGCCGCACGAGACCGTGCGCGACTATGAAGACACGAACGCCTGGCAGGAGCTTTCGCGCGAACACGCCGACACTCACTACAGGCGGCTATTTGGCTACACAAACTACTGGCACTTCGCGCGTACGCACCTTGAGGGCTGGGCGCCGGGGCACGCGTACTGGCTGTTCTGCGAGCCGTTTGACGTGGACCGCCCCTTCTGGGAGCCGCGCTTCTCGTACTACGAGATGAACGGCTACGGCTACGAGCCCTACGGCGCAGTGGCCGGCAACTCGTCGCGCTGGGCCACGACCGCCGCCATGCCGAAGGACGCGCCCGAGACGCCCTGGCCGGAGTTCTCCTGGACGTCGAGCGCGTGGTCGCACGACTGGGCAGGGACGATCTACAAGCTCGACCGGCTCACTAACGACTTCGTCTTTGTCGACTGGACGCCGACGGAACATGCGGGCGCGCTCGACGGGGCCACGGCGGAGCGCGCCATCCGCGAGGTGGCCTTCGGGGACTTCGACAGCTGGGGGGAGGATACGAACGCCTGGAACAGGATTAGGCCGCACAGGCTCAATTCAAGTTGGATGGACGTCCTAACGAACGAGTTCGAGTCCGCCTCGCCGTCGGCAGGGTACGCGCTCGGGCTGGAAGGCGGGGGCATGACGCGCCGGCTCTTCCTCGAGCCCTTGGCGCTCGCCTCGCAGTCAATCTCGCTCATGGACAGGACATACGACGAGTATTCCCTACACTCAGTCTCCGCTACGGTCGTGCATTGCGCAACGTCGATGATGGCGTCAAACAGCTACGATGTCACGTTCAAGGTGAGCAGCTTGAGCTGGGGTGGCGGACTCACCCTTGCCGTCGACTACGGGACCACCAACCACAACTACGACGGCTACACCGACATGCGGCTCGACGTCACGACGAACTACGTGCCGTGCAGCCGGCGCGCCTTCTCCGTGCGCGTCTCGCCGACGTGGACAAACGATCCGCTCGTGGAGGACCTTTCCGAGGCGTGGCTGGAGCTGCCGAATGTCGACGGCCACACCCCTGACTGGGTGGGTCCGCTCGTCGATGGCAACTTGCTCGAGGAGCTTGGGGTCGAGGCCATCGAGGGCTACGGCTCGCCGACGAACGTAGAAGACTGGGCGTATCTGGATTTCCGGCTCATGGAGGTGTGGGTGGGCGACTGGACCGTCGAATACTGGTACGACGTCACGCTGTGGCTCTCGAACGGCATGTACTACGCCGCGGACATTAGGGCGCCAGACCCCGAGTGGTACGCGGGGACGAACGGCATCGCCTCAAGCTACGTCTGGATCGACCGCCGCTATACCGCGGCAACCGTGGACCTGTCGGGGAAGCTATACGAGCCGTTCGACAAGTGGCCGTATCGGCCCGGCTGGTCGCTGGAGCGCGGGTCGCTCGTGGAGGGGACGTGGTCGCTCCTCTCGCTCATGGGCTACGGGTCGGTCACTAACGAAGTCGCCCTTGACGCAAACTGCCACCCGCGGGCCGGGGATACCTACCTCTACCAGTCGGCGAGCGAGGGGATAGGGTCGAACCGGGAGTTCTGGAACGCCGTGGCAGCGAAGCAGGATGCGCTCCGCAACAAGGCCGTGGCCGACGCCGACGCGAGGATAGGCGGCACGTGGAACTGGCCTGCGGGTCATATCCCCATATATCCCGGGAACTTCGGCGGGTACTGTTATTCCCCGGACGTAGCGCAGAACTATCAAATCGCTACGTTCGAGGTCTCGATCGAGCACGGCTTAGATACGCCGCCCAACACGCCCTTGAACTGGGCAAGCCCGACCTGGGGACTTCCGGCGAGCGCGTTCCGGGCGACATACTGGCGATGGGACGAGGTGACAGGCGACCACATCGCCCAGGAGGCCTCAATCGTCGGTCTGCCGTTCCCGGTGGGGGTGCTATACAATCCTGACGGCCCGCTTAACCGCAATTTCTTCGACCTTCAGGGAATGCGCAGGCGTCGGCCGCAAGACTGTGGCGTAGAGGAGCACAGCGCGTATTCGGGGGACGGCAAGTGCGAACTCATCAACAAGGTGGACTGGCGCTTCAAGCACCTTCGCAGGGGCGATTAAGACCTCTTGCATCCCGTTTGCATCGTCTCTGAAACTTGATTTCTTTTCTCATCGCACAACGCGGTTTACAATATTATACCACACGCCCCATTACGTGTCAAATTACGGGCTTTACTCCCGCAATGCGCTTATAATAGTGGTCACTCTTTTGCGAGCCGCATCAGCTTTCGCCTATCGGCCCGGCGCCGGCAGGCATGTTCTCGCCAAGGAAGGCGAGCTTCGGGTCTGCCGCGCTGAAATCCTGCGTCCAGCCGTTCGCGAACCCAAGCTCCTCCGCCGCCTCGGCTACCTCTTCGTATTCGCCGCGGTTGACCTTTCTGTCTAACGGCGGCAGCTTAAGCGCCTGGTACGCGGGCGTGTACTGCGCCATTATCGAGACATGCACCTCGTTCGACACCTCGCCTGCAAGCCACCTCAGGCTCTCGACCGCCTCGGCCGAATGCCCGGGGAGGACAAGGATTCGCACTATAAGCCCGGGGACGCCGCCAGGGGCGCCAGGGCAATTCTCGTGCGCCCACTTGACTGCCGCGCGCGCATGGCGAACGTACTCAGGCGCCTGCGAAAGCCGCATCGCCGTCTCGTCGCTCGAATACCTTAGGTCGAAGAGCGCGACATCGCAGAGGTCGCGGTATTCCTCAAGCGTCTCGACGCGCTCGTAGCCCGACGAGTTCCAGACGAACGGAAGGCGCACTCCCTCGGAGGCAAGGATCCCCGCCGCCGCGCGTACGTACGGCAGGTACGGCGTCGGCGAGACGAGATTCCAGTTCGAGCAGCCGTCCTTCGTCGCGAGGTCGCGCATCACGCCGGCAAGCTCGCCTACCGTCCTGTCGGTTCCCTCGCCGCGCCAGCTCCATGGGGAATTCTGGCAGTAGACGCACTTCATCGTGCATCGCGAAAAGAAGATGCAGCCCGAGCCACCCCCCGCGGCAAGCGGCGGCTCCTCGCCGAAGTGCGGCCCCCACCTGAAAAGGCGCGGGCCGTCCCCCGCCCCGCAGAAGCCGGGGCGGCGCATGCACCTGCGCGGGCAGAGCTCGCATGGGAAGCCCGTCATATCGCCTGCGGGGAAAGCGCCGGCGAGCGCGAGTTCAAGTGGCAGAACGCAAGCCCGAGCGCGTCGGCGGCGTCATTCTGCGGCAGTTCCGGCAGCGAGAAGAGCGTCTTAACCATGCGGCGGATCTGGTCCTTCTCGGCGAGCGAGTTGCCGCAGACGGCGCGCTTCATCCGGCGCGGCTCGTACTCGTAGGCGGGCACCCCCGCCTCCGCCGCGGCGACAAGCACGGCCCCGCGCGCCTCGCCAAGTACGAGCATCGTGCCGGCGTTCTTGCCGTAGATGACCGACTCCACCGCCACCGCGTCCGGGCGGTGGCGCTCAACGAGCTCCGCGACACGGCCGTGTATCTCGGCGAGGCAGCGCGTGAGCGGCAGGTCGGCCTTGTTGCGGATGTTGCCGTATTCGAGCGCGACAAGGCGCGAGCCCTCCTCCTCGACTACGGCGTAGCCCGTGGACCTGAGCGAGGTGTCTATCCCGAGAACCTTCATGACTGGCGCTGCATGTCGCAGAGCCTGCGGTAGATGCCGTCCGCCGCGTACAGCTCGTCGTGCGTGCCGCGCTCCACGATCTCGCCGTCCTGCATGACGAGTATAGTGTCGGCGTCGCGTATGGTCGAAAGCCTGTGGGCGATCGCGAACGTCGTGCGGTTCTTCATGAGGTTCGAAAGCGCATCCTGTACAAGGCGCTCCGTCACCGTATCGAGCGCGCTCGTCGCCTCGTCGAGTATGAGTATTGGCGGGTTCCTCAGTATCGCGCGCGCGATTGCAATGCGCTGGCGCTCGCCGCCCGAGAGCGAGAAGCCCTTCTCGCCGACCATGCGCGAATAGCCGCCCGGCTGCGACATGATGAAGTCGTGCGCGTTGGCGAGCTTCGCCGCGGCGACGACCTCGTCGTGCGTGGCGTTCTCCGAGCCGTAGCGGATGTTCGCCTCGATCGTGTCGTTGAAGAGCAGCGCCTCCTGCGTGACCGCGCCGACGAGCCTTCTCAGGTCGGACGCGCGCATGCGCCTCAAGTCCACGCCGTCCATGAGTATCTCGCCCTTCTGCGGGTCGAAGAACCTCGCGAGAAGGCCGGCCGTCGTAGTCTTGCCGCTCCCAGTGCCGCCGACAACTGCCACCATCTTGCCGCGCGGTATCTCGAAGCTCGCGCCCTTCACGGCGTCGCGCTCGGCAGTGTCGTACCTGAAGGTGACGTTGCGGAACTCGACCTTGTCGTCGAACGTCGACTTCACGACCGGCTCGGCAGCCTCCGGCAGGGTCATGTCCACGTCGAGGACGCTCCAGATGCGCCCGAGCGCGGCGCGGCCCTGCTCCACCTGCACCTGAAGGCGGGAGAGCTGCTTCACGGGCCTGTATATGAGAAGGAGCGGGGCAAGCATCGGTATTATGACGGATATCTTCACGTGCGTCGCGAAGCACCAGACGAAGAAGGCGCAGAGGAGGAGTATCCCCACCGTCTCGACGGCCGGCCCGACAAGAAGCCCCCACCTCAGCGACTTCAGCGTCGCCTTGAGCGTGGCGGAGTTCGCCTCGTCGTACTTTGCCTCCTCGTACTTCTCCGTGTCGTACGACTTCACCACCTTGATGCACGTCAGAAGCTCGTGTATGCGCCCGCCCACGACGGAAAGGCGCTCAAGCGCCCTCTTCGACCACTTGCGTATGCGCTTGGAGAGCATGACGACCGGCACCATGAACATCGGGAAGCCGACAACGATGAACGAAAGCGTGGAAAGCATTCCGTTCGACACCGCCGTCCACACGATGAACGACACGGAGACGAGTATCTCGAACGGCGCCTGCGCGATCTCCTGGAGGACGGTCTGTATTATCTGCTGCACCTGCGTCGGGTCGCTCGTGCAGCGCGACATTAGCTGCCCCACGTCTATGCGCCCGTGGAACTGCATCGACTGCCGCGCGATGTGGCTAAAAAGCTCGCAGCGAATGTCCTTCACCGTCCTCATCCCGACCCACGCGAGGCAGTAGTGGTTGAGGAACACGAGCACGCACCTTAGGAGCGCGACAAGCGGCACGACGAACACGATCGCCGCGAGAAGCGGCAGCCCCAGGGCCTCGTTCTCGTCCTGCATGTCGAACCCGAGCTTCGCGGCGGCCTTGCGCAACTTGCCATACTCCTTCTCAAGCTTCCTCGCCTTCTTGCCGACGTCGCCGTCTGCCTGCCGCGTCGGCTTCTGCGAGGCGACGGGAACCGCGGCGGGGTTCTCCGCCTGCACGGCAACTTGCGTCGCGCCCGACCTCTCCACCTTCTCGAGCGCCGGCTGCATGAGCTGGAAGAGCGGCAGCAGCGTCCCCGCCGTCAGCATGCCGCAGACTACGCCGACCACGAGGCGCAGCCTGTATCTGCGCGCAAACTGCGAAAGCCTGCCGTACGCCTCCTTCGCCGCGTAGTCGCGGTCGAAGAACTCCCTGCGGTATTCGACCTTCTTCTTCATTCGCCCGCCCCCTTCTCGCAGCTCCACGGCTCGATGTCGCGGAAGGCGGGATGCGCAAGGTCGCGCTCGCTGAGCTTGAGCTCCATGCCGAGGTCAGGCCACTCTATCCCGAGGTCGGGGTCGTCGAACCTCATGCCGCGCTCCGACTCGTGGCAGTAGAGGTTGTCGCACTTGTAGGAGAAAAGCGTACCTTCCTCAAGCACGATGAAGCCGTGCGCAAAGCCGCGCGGGATGAAAAGCTGGCGGCGGTTCGCGGCGGAAAGCTCCACGCTCTCGTGCCGCCCGTACGTAGGCGAGCCCTGGCGGATGTCGACGGCCACGTCGAGCACCGCGCCGCTCACGACGCGCACAAGCTTGGCCTGCGCATGGTCGCCCGCCTGCCAGTGGAGGCCGCGCACGACGCCGCGCGAGGAAAACGACTCGTTGTCCTGCACGAAGCGGGCCGTTATGCCGAACTTCGCATAGCGCTCGGCATTGTACTGCTCGGCGAACCAGCCGCGCGCGTCGCCGTGCACGTCTGGCTCGACTATCTTGAGCCCCTCTATCGATGTCTCTACCACGTTCATTCCAAAAACCTCATAAACCCTGTGGAAGGCACTTTGCCGCGGCCTCAGCCGTCATCCCTGAAAGAAGGATGCGCTTCGTCCTTGCGCTCACGCCCGACTTCACGGAGACGCGCGACTTCGGGATGCCGAACGCCTCCGCAAGCGTCTCGATTAGCTCGCGGTTCGCCTGCCCGTCTACGGGCGCGCTGTTGAGGCGCACCTTCAACGCGCCGTCTGCAATGCCCGCGATGCCGGCGCGCGACGAGCGCGGCTGAACCTTCACGGAGAGAATCGCGCCCTCCGGCGTATCGACGACGACGCTCACTTGATGCTCTCCAGAAACTTCTCCGGCGGCGCAACCGGGCGGAACGTCTCCGACGAGACGAAGCAGTGGCGCGTGAAGCCGGAGGCGAGAATGGAGGTCTCGCCCTTCCTGCGCACCTCGCAGGCGATCTCGATGCGGACGCCACGCTGCTCCTTCACGTATGCCGTCACTTCCAGAAGGTCGTCGTAGTGCGCAGGCGCGCGGTAGTCGACTTCGGCGTGGACGACGGGCAGCATCCAGCCCTCCTCCTCGCACTCCCTGTAGGTGTATCCGATGGAGCGCATGAGCTCGTTCCTGGCGCGCTCGAAGAGGGTGAGGTAGTTGCCGTAGTAGACGACGCCCATCTTGTCGGTGTCGGCATACGGCACTCTGTACTCTATCTTTACTGTGTTCATATCCGCCAACGAGGAATTATATCACAATTTCAGGACTCTTGGCAACAGCCCGCACCATAGAGTTTCTAGACAGGATTTACAAGATTAACAGGATTACTCCTCCTCTGAGACAGAGGGGGTGGCCGCAGGCCGGGGGAGTATGATTTAGCCGTGGAGAGGTGGAGAAGTGGAGATGAGTAATGGGTAATGAGTGATGAGTAGTCAGGGGTCAGGAGTCAGGGGTTAGTCGTTAGTCGCTAGTCGCTAGTCGTTAGTGCTTGGTTGAAAATGGAATT
>JAEEHL010000111.1 GCA_016280825.1 Verrucomicrobiota bacterium | reverse complement strand
GCGCGCCGTCGGAGCCGCGAAGCCCGCCGGTATAGACGATGCGCCCCAGGGAGAAGCCTTCGGAGGCGTCGACGGCGACGAACCGGGAGATCTCCGGCTCAAACGCCACGGGCGTTCCAACGGGCCACACCTGGCATTTCGGCGGATCGATTGGCATGCCCGGCTTGAGCCCGGCTTTCTCGACGGCCTTTGCAAAGTCCGCAATCGGCATGTCGATTGTGAACATCGCCTCGTAGTCGCGGTCGGAGTCGCTTCCGATGAAGAGGAATTCGACTGTAGACCCCTTCCCTACGCCTGTCGCAGACGCGGTGAAGGTGAAGGCGGCGGCCAGACAGGAAAGTATCGTCATTTCGTCAGCTCCTGAACTTGATCATTGCTCGCCGGAACCCCTCGGCGCTTCGGGCGATTATCCTCTCGTCTACGCTGCAGCTGAGGCGAACGTACCCTGAGAAGCCAAAGCCAGTGCCCGGGACCACGAGGATGCGCTCCTTCAGAAGCTCGTCGACGAACGCCGATTCGTCCGGGACGGGGCTTTTCGCGAAGAAGTAGAAGGCCCCCTTCGGCATTTCGAACTGGATTCCGGCCTCCGACAGGACTTTCGCCATCAGCCGCCGCCGCCTGTCGTAGACGTCGAGGTCGACCGATTCGTCGAGAAGAGCCGCCGCGAGCCTCTGGCCTATGACCGGTGCGTTGACGCTGCCGAGCGTCCGGTTGGTCAGCGTTACGGCCGCAATAAGAGTCGCGTGGTCAGGCAGCGACGGATTCGCCGCGAAATACCCGATTCTCTCGCCTGCAAGCGACAGCGTCTTCGAGAACGAGCCCAGCACGCAGGCCCATTTCGTCAGCGGCAGCACAGGCGGCACGACTGCGCCGTCGAAGGCGAAGGCGCGGTACGGCTCGTCGGACAGCAGAAACAGCGGACGCGCGCCGGGGATCTTCGCCCTTTCCTCGTTGACGCGGTCGACGAGGTCGGCGAGGCGACGCATAACGTCAAGCGGATAGATGCAGCCGGTCGGGTTGTTCGGCGAGTTGACGATGATCGCCCGGGTCTTCTGCGTTATCGCCGCGGCGATCGCGTCAAGGTTCGGGCTGAACGCGGGGGGAATGGACGGAACGGGGCGCAGCACTCCGCCGAAGTGCCCGCAGTACGAGCCGTACTCCACGAAATACGGCGCAGGCGTTATGACCTCGTCGCCGGGCTCGATGACCGCCCGGAAGAAGCTCACCATAGCGCCTGCCGCGCCGACGGTCATCACCACGTCCGCCGCGGACAGCCGGACGCCCTGCTGCTTCGCGAGATGATTCGCTATCGCCTCGCGGACGGCAGGGATGCCTGCGTTGGGGCAGTAGCCGAGGCCGAGCGGCCTCACTGCTTCGTCGGCGATGCGCAGAAGGACTTCGCGCGTCTTCGCGGGCGGCGGAACGTCCGGATTGCCGAGCGAGAAGTCGCATACGGAGTCTTCGCCGAACTGCTTCTTCAGCTCGAGCCCCTTCTCGAACATCTTCCGTATGAAGCTTGAGCTCGACATCGACGCGGCGATGTCAGGCGAGACGGGTGACATGCTCATTCGTCCGTCGCCTCCTCGAACTTGATCTCGGGGAAGATCGCCTGCGCGGTCTTCAGGTATTCGGGAAATTCCTTGACGGACGTCTTCGCAAGGGTCTCGGCACGCTCAAGGGCGTTCGCCTCCTCCGAGCAGGTGAGCTGCAGCACGAGCGCGCCGCCGGTCAGTGCGTCGGCGACGTCGCGCTGGCTGAGGCCCGCGTTGCGACGCCCGTTGAAGACGAAGTGGTTGATGATCTCGAGCAGATTGTGGTAGTAGTCGCGCTGGAAGCGCTGCCACGTCACCTTCATCTTCTTCTTGCCGCCTTCGAGCTGCATCTCCTTGTCGTTTATGGAGGCGACTTTGGCGCCCTTGAGCTTGCCCTTCTTGAATACGTACGCAGGCGTGCCCTTGTGCTCAGGCATGTTCTTGATGAGTATCTCGTAGAACTTAGCCATCGACTTGACCTTTCGTATCTGCAGGTCGACGGCAAGCTCCCCTTCCGGGGTCTTGCATTCGGCCTTGAGGTTGTCGAGGAGCCGCAGGGCCGTCTTCCAGTCCTGCTGTCGGAGGCAGCCTTGGGCAGCGATCATGTCGAACTTGTCCTGAGCCGCCTTCGTCTCCTCTTCGATCAGCGCCTTGCGCTCCTCGGCCAGCTTCTCCTGCCGCGCCTTCTCGGCCTCGGCGGCGGCTTCGGCCTTTGCCTTGCGGTCGGCCTCCAGCTTCTCGATGCGAAGCCGCTTGACCGTCTGCGCAACCGTCTTCTCGCCTTTCGACTTGATGTAGGTGATGCCCTTCTTGACGGTCTCGACGTCTTTGGAGCCCTTGATCTGCTCGAACATGTCCACCAGCGCGCGCGACAGATCGCCCAGTTTCTCCATGTTCTCGCGCGACGGTTCGCTGTATGCGTCCGCTTCGGCGGACTTCTTGACGAGCTGCCTGACGGACTGCCTGATGCGCACCGCGCACGCCTGGCAGGCGTAGGCACGCTCCCAGAGTTCATTCATCGCCACTACGACCTCCGGCGGCTGTTCGGGCTTCTTCTCCTCAGGCGCCGCGGCAGGCTTCTTCTCCTCTGCCTTTGCGTCGGCCTTCTTGTCGTCCTTGCCCTTCTTGTCCTTGGCGTCTTTCGCCTTCGCGTCCTTTGCATCCTTCGCAGCTGCAGCAGGCGCGGCGTTCGTGGCCGCCGCAGGCGGTGCGTTTGTCGCGGCCGCTGGCGCGGCGTTT
>JAEEHL010000110.1 GCA_016280825.1 Verrucomicrobiota bacterium | reverse complement strand
TGGGTGATCGGGTTGCCGATCGGGCCCATCGCGAACGGGATCACGTACATCGTGCGGCCCTTCATGCAGCCGGTGTAGCTCTTAGTCATGAGCTTCTTCATCGCGGCAGGCGCCATCCAGTGGTTCGTGGGGCCCGCGTCGATCTCCTTCTCGGAGCAGATGAACGTGCGGCCCTCGACGCGCGCGACGTCGCTCTCGTGGGAGCGGGCGAGGTAGCATCCGGGGCGCTTCTTCTGGTCGAGCTTGACGAACTGGCCCTTCTTGACCATCATCTCGCATATCGCTGCATGCTCCTTGGCCGTGCCGGACACGACGACTATCTTGTCAGGCGAGCATATCTTGTTCCACTTGTCAACCCATGCGAACACCTTCGCGTTCGCAAACTTCGGCGTCTTGACCATTTCCTGTTTTCTCCTGTTTGCGCCCCCGCATCAGGGGCAAATCTTTTTGTTTCCGTGTAGTATATCAAAAACGCACGAATAAGTAAAAGACCCTCTCCGGGCTGCCTTCACGGCACCTTCACGACAACGAGGTTGTCGCCAGGCTCCACGTCGACGACGTGCGCTGCGCCAGTCGCCGACTCGACAAGGACACGCCTACCCGGCGCAAGCCCCTCGAACACCACCGGCGCCGGATGGACGGCGCTTGCAACGGCACCCGTCACGAGACCGTCCGCAGGGCCGTACCAGGTGTACGTCACGGTCTCCCCGACATGGCCTGCCGACTCAAGCGACACCACAAGCCTGCTTGAAGCCGTGCCGCCATTCGGGAGAATCGAAAGCCCCCTCATTCCCCCGGCCCTTGCAGAGGGCCCGTAGTGCGCGACCGCCGTCACGAAGCCGTTGGTCGCAAAAATCCTCGGAAGGCCCGCGTCATCTTCTTCCTCGATCGGGTTTCCCCATGGGTCGCGCAGGCGATCCGCGCCAAGCGGCAGGCGAAGGTACGGCCCCCTCCAGCCGGTTGGCACATGGACGGAACCGTTCGCAAGGTGCTTTGCGCCGACGACGAGATTCTCCTCCGTCGCCTGGCGCACGGCATAGCAGAGCGCGCCGGTCGGCATCAGCCAGAGCTCGGAAAGCGCGCCGTCAACCGGGCGCGGCAGCCGGCCCATGTCAGCAAGAAACCCGCGAGCCGCGCCATCAGGCGACTTGTCGTACACGCAAAGGCGAATTTCCCCAAGCTGCCTGTCGGCCACGCCGGCAAGCCGCCCGTCGCGCAAATGCGCAAGCTCCCGCACCGCAAGATGCGTGAGCGCGGCGATGATCGCCAGCACGACAACAAGCTCCACAAGCGTGAACGCCCCTCTTTTCATCTCGCCTCCCCTTCGTCGACGTCGTTGCGCATCAGGAAGAGGACGATGTCGTCGCCGCGTGCCGCGCAAGACCCGTCGGCAAGCCCCGCTTGGCGGCAGAGCCTGCGCACAAGGGGGCTCCACGCCGTCATCCACCTGTTTGTCGCGTTTACCGCAAAGCACGGCGTGTCGAGCCGCCCGTCCGGGCCTGCCGAGACAACCCTCGCGTATGAAAGGCGAATCTCCTCCGTCACCCCCGTTACCGAATGGGCGACATCGAGAAACGCCTGAGGCGGAGGCACTTGCAGCACATACGGGTTGCCCCACGGGTCTATCACGGCGGGCTCGCCGGGGAAGCCGTATATCGAGCACCCGTCGCGGCGGTTCACGAAATCCTGCGCAACGAGAAGCCCGGAAAGCGGCGGATAGAAGCCGCGCGAGCCGAACGTCGAGTCGTCGGGGAAGCGTCTTTCCCCCGCTGCGGGGAAGGCGCCCGATGCATGGCGTACATACGGGCCGTGCCAACCGCGCCGCGCCTCTTCGTTCCACTTGACGAACGCCTCCGGCGCGGCACAGCCGTCAACCTTCGCAAGATCCAACCTCACGCATTCGCCGCCGGGGGCGACGCCGTACACGTTGGTGGATACGAGAAGGTTGCCGATGCGGAGGCACGCGGGCGAAAAACCGGGAATGCCGCGCATGTCGCGCAAGTACCCGTTCTCCTCGTTCGTAAAGGCGTCGGCAATCGCCTTGAGGTCGCTCTCCGCCGCACAAACGCGCGCCTTCTCGACAAGCCCGGAATACTTGCCGACGGCGACGACGGCGATAATCGAGATTATCGCCACCACGACCACCAGCTCCACAAGCGTAAAGCCGCAAATCAGGAAAGATCGGTTATTTTCCATTCAACAATAGAACGCCGCAGAGCCGACCAAGGTTCCAACATGGCGCAGCGGCGGATGGGTCAGACGACGATTTCCGCTGCAGTCCTTGCAAGCTTGAGGACGGGCCATAGCCTCTTCCATCGCGGCAGATGCCGCCAGTACATTAGAAGCTCCTTGAGCTTGCCCACCACCTGCGCTTCGCCGCAAAGCCGCTCGCCAAGCGCCGCGGCATATCGCGCAAGAAGCTCCCGCGAATCCGCCCGCGAGCCAAGATGCCGCAGGAACGCCCTTCCTACCATCACCGGCTGCGAATCCCCTTCCACCGGAAGCCCGATGTCGCCGTTCGCCACGACGGGCGCCAAGGAAAGCGCCACGATCTCGCGAAGCCGCGCTCCGTCGCACTCGCCCTCGTACATCTGCCGCGCAGTACGCGCATGGACGGCGAGATAGCGGAGCGGGTAGCGGTTGAATGTCTCCACGAGGCCGGCAAGCTCGTCCGGGCTCTCGACGCCAAGCCGCGTCTTCACGGAAAACGCCCCCTCCCCCATCGTCTCGCAGCCGACGGCGACCATGCGCTCCAATACGTCGGGCGTTTTCAGAAGCCCCGCTCCGCGCCCCTTGTTGCGCACCATCGGGAACGGACAGCCGGCGTTGAGGTCGGCAGTGGCAAAGCCGAGGTCCTTCACGCGGCGCAGGCATTCGCGAAGCGCCTCCGGGCTCTTGCCGATGAACTGCGGAGTTATCGGGATGGACTGCGGCATCTCAAGCTCGCGTTCCTTCGCGGGATTGAAGCCAACCATCGCCGGAAGGAACGGCGTCGTCGCCTCCTCGAAGCCCGCCTCGCGGAGCTCGGGCGCGAACGTCTCGCGGAAGCACCGCGTCGTCACGCCCCGCAATGGCGCAAGGATGAGCCGCGGCAGTTTCACTTGCGCCGCGCCGCCGCCTCGTGGTATTCGGAATAGCCGCCCTCGAACCACGTCGTGCGGCCGCCGCCCTCGAAGGCGAGGATGTGGGTCGCGATGCGGTCGAGGAACCACCTGTCGTGCGAGACGACCATCACGCAGCCGCCGAATTCCTGGAGGCCCTCTTCGAGCGAGCGCAGAGTGGCGACGTCGAGGTCGTTGGTCGGCTCGTCGAGCAAAAGGAGGTTGCCGCCGCTTGCGAGGAGCTTCGCGAGATGCACCCTGTTGCGCTCGCCGCCGGAGAGCACCCCGACCTTCTTCTGCTGCTCGGTGCCGCGGAAGTTGAAGCGCGAGCAGTAGGCGCGGCCGTTCATCATCGTGGTGCCGGCGAGGTTGACGAATTCGCCGCCGCCTGTTATCGCCTCGTAGACGGTCTCGTCGTCCTTTAGCTCGCTGCGCGACTGGTCGACGTACGCGAGCTTCACCGTGTCGCCGACGCGGAGCGAGCCGCCTTCTGGCTTGAGCGCGCCGGTGATGAGCCTGAAGAGAGTCGTCTTGCCAGCGCCGTTCGCGCCGATGACGCCGACGATTCCGCCGCGCGGGAGGTCGAAGTTCAGGTCGTCGTAGAGGGTCTTTCCGTCGAACGACATCTTCACGTGCTCCGCCCTCACGACGAGGTCGCCGAGGCGGGGCCCGGGCGGGATGCGGATCACGAGGTCGTCTTCGCGCGTCGAGACCTCCTGCTTCTGCAGCTCCTCGTAGCGCTCGACACGCGCCTTCGCCTTCGCGTGGCGGCCGGAGGGATTTGTCTGGATCCACTTCAATTCGTTCTCGAGGAGCTTCTGGCGCGACTTCTCGACTTTCGCCTCGCGCTCCATCATCGCCTGCTTCTGCCTGAGCCATTCCTCGTAGTTGCCCTTGTACGGATAGCAGATGCCGCGGTCCATCTCGAGTATCCACTCCGTGACGTCGGAAAGGAAGTAGCGGTCGTGCGTGACGACGATGAGAGTGCCCTTGAACTCCTTGAGGTACGCCTCGAGTCGGAACGTAGTCTCTGCGTCAAGATGGTTCGTGGGCTCGTCGAGAAGAAGGACGTCTGGACTGGAAAGGAGGAGCCGCGCTATCGCGACCCTGCGGCGCTCGCCGCCCGAGAGGACCGCGACGGACTTCGAGCCGTCGGGGCAGCCGAGGTCGGCCATCCTGCGCTCGACGAGGTTCTCGAGGTTCCAGTAGTCGTTGCGGTCGATGATCTCCTGAAGGCGCTCCATCTCCGCCGCCGCCTTCGGGTCGTCGAGCTCGCAGCAGAGGTCTTCGTATCGCGCCACCATCGCCTGCGCGTCGGCGACGCCTTCCATCACGGTTTCGAGAACCGTCTTCGAGTCGTCGAGCGCGGGCTCCTGCGGGAGGTAGCCGATCTTCGTGCCCTTCGCTACCTGCACGGTGCCGACGAGATCCGTGTCGAGGCCGGCGAGAATCTTCAGGAGCGACGACTTGCCCGCGCCGTTCGCGCCGATGACGCCGATGTGCGCACCATAGAAGAAGGAAAGGTTTACGTCCTTCAGTATCGTCTTTGCGCCCTGCTGCTTCGTCACGTCAACAAGGCTGAACTGGTATTCACCGGCCATGGTTGCCCCTTTGCCTATTTGGTAAAAACAGACGCGAGCACAATCAAGCGCTCGCGCCCGAGAAGCATCAAAGATGCCGCGCGCCCTTAGGCGAGAACGGCGTCCTTGGCGGCCTTCGCCACACGGAACTTGACAACCTTCTTCGCGGCGATCTTGATGGTCTCGCCGGTCGCAGGATTGCGGCCGAGGCGGGCCTTGCGGTTCACCTTGATGAGCTTGCCGAGACCGGGAAGAACGATGCCCTTGGGGGACTTCGCACCGGCGTAGGCGATCTTGAGGAGTTCATCATAGGCAGTGACCGCCTGCTTCTTGGTGATGCCAGCAGCAGCGGCAATCGCCGCCATGATTTCGCTCTTCGTCTGAATCTTAGCCATTTTATTTGCTCCTTTGTGTCACCCGAGACTATTCCCAAGTGAATTTATCCCGTATTTTATCGTATTTTCATTCATCTTGCAAGCGAAAAATATGGAGAATTTGCGAATGGAAATGGTTGCGGGCAAGGGACGAAATTTGGTATAATTCGCGGCTACTCCAAACGAAAGGACATTGGCGCACTACAATGAGAAAACTGGCTGGCAGACTTCACGCGAGAATGGGCGACTTCTGGTGGTATTCGCTCATGCTCTTCGCCGCGACGCGCGCAGCCGACCTTCTGAACGCATTCGTCGGCCTCTGGCTCGTGCCGAAGTTCGTCTCGCCCGACGAGCTTGGGGCGGTAATGCCGCTTGCGACTTTCGCCGCGTTCCTGTCGTTTCCTGCGGCTGCGTTCGCGAACACGTTCCGCAACGAGGTCTCGCGCCTTTCCGTGAACGGCGAATTCGGCAGGCTCAAGTCCCTCATGCGAGGCGTGTTCGTCGCAACTGCCGTCTTTCTCGTCTTCGCCGTAGCCGTCGCGCATTTCACGCTCCCGGCGTTCCTCGAGCGAATCCGGGTCCAGAAGGGGATGCTCGGCGTCATCATCGTCACCGCCTCGTTCATCGGCATGGCGGCCCCGGTCTACGGCTGCGCAATGCAGGCGCTCAAGAAATTCCGCCAGCAGTCGATAATCAACATCGTCACCGCGCCCGTGAGATTCCTCGCCATGGTCGTCACAATGCCGTTCCGCCCGCTCTCGGGATATTTCGTCGGCCAGGCCTCCGTGCCATCGTTCTTGATACTGGGCTCCGTCGTCTGCCTGAGGAAGGAGCTCTCGGTCAAGGCCGAGCCGTACTGGGACAGGTCGACCGCAAGAAAGTTCATCTCGGTCTTCGCTGTCTTTCTCGCCGCGGGGCTTGCCACCGGCCTTTTCAGCCTTGTCGAGACGACGGTCATCAGGCAACGCCTCCCCGCGCTCGACTCCGCAGGCTACTACATGGCGACGAGGTTTTCCGAAATCTCCGGCTTCCTGATAGCGACATTGACCTTTACGATCTTCCCCTTCTCCGCGGAAAAGGCCGCATCGGGCGGCGACTTCAGGCCCATCGTCTTCAAGTCGCTCGGCGTAAACGCCGTCTTCTGCGCGGCGCTCGCTCTCGCGTTCGGCATCTTCGGCAAGCCGCTCCTTGCATTGCTGCCGTACGGCGAGCAGTACTCGGCCTACTGGTGGGCGATACCGTGGCTCATTGCGATAGGCTACCTCGCCGCGATTACGGGGATATACATGACGGCGCAGCTTGCCGCAAGGCGCTTTGCGTTTCTCAAGTGGATGATCCCCTTTGACCTCGCGTATCCGGCGCTGCTCGCGGCCGTGACGGGCTATGGGCATTTCACGGGCTTCATTCCGGCCTCGTGGACGGAATTCCTCGCCGCGCACAACGTCCGCTCGCTCGAGACGATGCTCTGGTGGATGCTCGCGGCGAACGCGGTCAAGGCCGCTTGCTGCCTGCTGTCGCTCCTGAAGTCAGGACCATCTCCAGCGCCCTGCGGCGAAAATCCGCCTACAGGCGCCAGACGGGCTTGAGCTCGGAGGGAATCCACCAGCCGCGCGGCGAAAGGTCGAACGAGAACACCCTCACGCCGTCTGGCTGGCAGTTGCGCTTGAAAGACTGTGTAAAGAGCCTCGTGACGAACGTCTTGAGCGTCGCGGCGATCTGCTCGCACGTGAAGCGCCCCTTGAAATGCGCCTCCGCCGCCTTCGCGAGATCGCGCGGGGCCATTTCGTTGACGATGAAGTTCCAGAGGAAGAAGTCATGCAGCTCGTACGGCCCGATTGCGTCCTCCGTCTTCTGGCCCTTCACAAGCTCCGGGCTTACCGGGGTCGCGACGATGTCGAGAATCGCCTTCGCCGCCATTCCCCTGCCGGATCCGCGCCGGCCCCTGGCTCCTGACCCCCGACTACTTTCCTCCGCCCACCATGTGCAGACCTTGCGAACGATCGTCTTCGGCACGCCGCTGTTGACGCCGAACATGCTCATGTGGTCGCCGTTGAAGGTGCACCAGCCAAGCGCTATCTCGCTCATGTCGCCCGTGCCTACGACGATGCCCCCCACCATGTTGGCCTTGTCCATGAGGACAAGGGTGCGCATCCTCGCCTGGGCGTTCTCGTAGGTGACGTCGGGCGTGCGTCCGTCATGCCCAATGTCCCTCAAATGCCGCCTCACCGCGCCCGCTATCGGTATCTCCTCGAGTTTTAGGCCAAGGCCCTCGCAGAGAAGCGAGGCATTCCCCCTTGTGCGGCTTGACGTGCCGAAGCACGGCATCGTAATGGCGTGGATTCCCGAAATCGGCAGCTTCAAGCGGCGAAACGCCTCTGCCGAAACAAGCAGCGCAAGGGCGGAATCCAGCCCGCCCGAAAGCCCGACGACCACATCTCTGCAGCCGATGGCCGAAAGCCGCTTCGCAAGCCCCCTGGCCTGCTTCTCGAAGACATCCCTTGCGTTGCACGGAAACGGCGCACGCGATCCGCTCTTCGGCGGCAGACCGAGAAAGCCCCGGTGCGCTGCAAGGGAACCGTACCTTTCAATGTCGACCTTCGCCATCTTCAACCTTCCTTTCCATCGTGTTGGCCAGCGTGAACGCGCGCTCCGCGACGTTCGTCTCCCCAAGCTTCAGCATGCTCGCCGCGTACCCGCGCAGGTTCGCCGCGCTGTCCGGCCGCACGGTGACGAGGGTCTCGTAGCACCTCGCCGCCCCCTTGACGTTGCCGATCTTCATGAAAAGCGCCGCGTTCTTCTCGAGCGTGACGAGCCGTTCGCAAAGAAACGAGTCGCCGGGGTTGCGCAGTGCGGCACGCGACCATGCGTCAACAGCGCCTTCTTCGTCGCCCTTGAGCCCAAGCATCGCGCCCTCGACGACAAGCCGCCTTATCACCTGCACCGTGCGCATGCGCTCGCGCACCTTTGCCGCGATGTCGCCGTCCACCGAGTCAAACGCAAGCCAGTCGATCACGGGGATGTCGCGGGTGAGAAAGTACTCGGGCCTCACTTCCTCGTCGGCCTCGTCGTCGCGGAATGCGCCTATCGCGCTCTCCGCGGTTCCCGCGAAATCGGCGAAGACGTCGGCAGGCGAGGACAGCGCGGCAACGGCGAGGTCTTCAAAGGCCTCCTCGCGGGCAAACAGGTCCATGAAATCGTCGAGCTTCGGCGAGCCGCATCCCGCGACCAGCCATGCGCCCTCGCCTGGCATCCAGAGATGCGGCGAAGGTGACGGGAAGCCCTCAAGAATCTTCTTTAAGTCCGCCATCCTCATCTTGCGGACATCGACGATCTCCGCGAAAACCCCGCTCTCGGAAAGCGCCTCGCTTGCGAAGCAAGGCCCCGGGAGGGAAGTCGCGACAATGTCGAACTTGCCGGCAGCGCCGTTCGTCGAAACGGAAAGCCCAGCCCTCTCAAACACCCCGGCGAGGCTAGCGGCGGCACCAGTGAGAAATGCGCTTTTCGCATCGGGCTTCTCGGCAAGGATGCAATATGCCGCGTGCACTGCGACGGCGCACGACATTTCCAGTTCGCGCTCCGCAACAGGTGCGGCGTCGCGCTTCGGACAGCCGCAGAAAGCGAGCGTCGCCACAGCGAGGACCGCCGCGCTCAGCCGACCACGCTGCGCATCGAATCCACGCATTTAGGCACGACCCCCTTCCTCGACATCACGGCCTCGGCCGCGCGGCGCCCAAGTTCCGCCGCGGCCGCCGGATCGTCCACGGCGGCGCATATCTTCCGTTCAAGCTCTTCCGCGTCGTTCGCGACGGAAATCGCGTCCGCGGCGAGAAGGTCCCTCATCACCGGGCGGAAGTTCTCGGTGTTGGGCCCTACGAAGACGGGCTTCCCGCAAAGGCACGGCTCGATCATGTTCTGCCCGCCATGCGCGCAAAGCGACTTGCCTACGAACACCATGCCGGCGATTCCGCAAAGCCCCATCAGCTCGCCGGTCGTGTCCGCAAGAAGCACCTCCCCCTCGCTGTCGCCGCGCGAACGCCTGCGGCACGTAAAGCCCGCCTTGAGTATGTTCGCCTCGACTGCGTCGGCCTTCTCGAAATGGCGCGGCGCGATGACGAGCCTCGCCTTGTCCTTTGTCTTCGCGTATATCCTCAAGAGGACCTCGTCCTCTCCGGGCCATGTGCTCGCGCCGAGAAGGATGGGCTTGCCCTCGCCCGCCCATTCCGCCATCACGCGCTCCTTCTCCGGATTGCGCGACGCCGTGTCGAACTTGAAGCTCCCGGTGACGACTACCTTGCCGTGGTCGCTTTCGCGCATCGCGGCCTTGAGCCTCCCGGCGTCGACTTCGCTCTGCGCGAATATGCGCGAGAACGCCCCGAGCACGTCGGCAAAGAAGAACCTCGCGGCCCTGTAGCGCGGCGCGCTCCTGTCGGAGACGCGGGCGTTCACGAGAAACACTGGTATGCCCTCCCTGGCGGCGCGGCGGATGAAGTTGGGCCAAAGCTCCGACTCGACGAGCACCACCGCGCGCGGGCGCACGGTCTTCAACGCGCTCTTGACGAAATTCGGGAAGTCGAGCGGGTTGTAGATCAGCTCGTCGCCTTCGCCGAGGACCTTCTCGGCCGTCTTCCAGCCGGTCGAGCTCGTCGTCGAAAGGCAGAAGCGCACGGTCGGCTCGACCCTGCGCCACTCGCGCATGAGCTGGCCCGCGACCTGCACCTCCCCCACCGACACCGCATGCACCCAGACGGGGCGCTCGCCGGCGCGGAAGCGCTTCACAACCTCTTCGGGATAGATCGCGAACCTGTCGTTCATGCGCGCCGCGTAGCCGCCCCTGCGCACCATGCGCAGGAGAAACCCCGGCAGAAGAAACGGATAGGCGAGCGCGAAAAGAACGTTGTAGAGCGCCCACTTCACCGCTTCAGGTTCCCGTAGGGCGACAGAAGCTCGCCGTCGGCAAGATCCGCAATGACCGGCATTCCGCACGCGACCTGCGCCCTCTCGCCGACGCTCACCCCCGGCGCCGTGCAGCTGTTCGTGCCCATGAAGGCGAACTTGCCGATGCGCGAATGGCCAGAGATCGACACGCCCGGGCAGATGTTCGCGAAGTCCCCGACGTAGGAATCGTGGCCGATTCCGGCGCGGGCGTTAACTATGACGAACTTGCCGATGTCGGTGCCGACCGAGACGACGGCCTGCGCGGCTATGTACGCTCCGTGGCGGAACTCCGTCGTGGGCGAGACCTGCGCGGACGGGTCGATGAACGCCGGGAAGTCGTGCCCCCTAAGGCGCCTGTAGATCGCCTCGCGCTGCGCGTTGTCGCCCACGGCGATGAACACGGAGGCGCCGGGATTGTCCTTGGAGGCCTTCTCGGCCGACCCAAGCATGGGATAGCCCTCGAAGTTGCCCTCGGCCTTGGCGGGATCGTCGTCGGCAAAGCCGATGATGCGCCACGGCGGCGTTTCCGCCGCGGCGTTGATCCGCTCCACCGTCCATGCGGCCTCGCGCCCGAGCCCGCCGGCACCGACTATGAATAGGTCCCTCACGTCCGGCTCCCCCTATGCAAGCGACTTGTAGAGGCGCTCGATCTCCTTGACGGAAACGTCCCTCGGGTTGCCGGGCCTGCAGGCGTCTGCATACGCGCTCTTCGCGAGAAAGGCGATGTCCTCCTTCTTGAGTACGCCCTTGAGGTTGGCGGGGATGCCGACGTCGGCCGAAAGCTTCTCCACTGCCTTGATCGCGGCCTGGCGCGCCTTCGCAAGCGGCATCTTCTCCGCGCCCTTGACGCCCATGGCGATTGCGATCTTGCGGTACTTGTCGCCCGTCTTCGGCGCGTTGAACTTCATCGCCGTCGGCAGGAGAATCGCGCAGGCCTTGCCGTGCGGCATGTCGTAGAGGGCCGAGAGCCCGTGCGCCATGGAATGGTCGATGCCGAGGCCGACGTTGGAGAACCCCATGCCGGCGATGTACTGGCCGAGCGCCATCCCCTCGCGGCCGGAGGGCTTGTTCGCGACGGCGTCGCGCAGATGGAGCGAGATGAGGCGTATGGCCTCAAGGTGCATCATGTCCGGCATCGGGCAGGCGGCCTTCGTGATGTAGCCCTCGATGGCGGGGGTGAGCGCGTCCATGCCGGTAAAGGCCGTAAGCCCCTTCGGCATCGTCGCCAT
>JAEEHL010000109.1 GCA_016280825.1 Verrucomicrobiota bacterium | reverse complement strand
CTGGACGGGCGGCCAGGTGAAGGGCTACAACAAGTCGAAGAGGCAGGTCAAGTGGTTTACGGAGCTTACCGGCCACAAGCCCACGATATTCCAGAACGGCACCGGGCCGCACAACCTCCTTTCATACGTCGCCGACGAGACGGACTGGAACGGCTGGCACTATCCCGGGTTCTTCGAGGAGGACATCGCGGCCTTCCACAAGAACTCCGGCCTGCCCACGGAGTGCCCGCAGATAACCACGCTTGCCGACTGCCTCTGGAACGTGAAGGGCTACGACAAGCGCCGTTCTGTCGAGCGCGGCGTCAACATGCTCCTTGGCGAGAAGATGTACTCCATCCTCGCGCCGGGCGTCCCGGAGCTTGCGAAGTTCGACAGGTACAGGTACGGCGCGCTTAACGCCGACATCCTGCACGAGAACCTCGACGAGCTCCGCAAGAGCTACGAGATTGCGAGCAACTGCTGGGCGAAGGCAATTGAATACAACCCTGCGGTGCAGGCATACGGCGCATTCGGGCGCGGCGTCGGGTTTGCGGCGGCGGTGCTGAAGGGCGCGAAGAACCCGCCCGACTTCTTCTCCAAGTTCGCGGAGAGGATAGGCCCTGCGAGGGAGCAGGCCGAGAAGGAGATGAACTTCAGCAAGGAGAAGGGCGACCTTCTTTTCCTGCCGACGGACATGACCGGGCCGCAGATGTCGTACTACCGGCACCAGACGGTCAAGGAGCAGCGCTTCGTCAAGTTCCTCAGGGGCATGCAGTCGCCGTTCTGCCTGAGCCAGCTCAGCTTCGAGTGCGATCCGTTCCCGCCGGCGGGTGACTACGAGCTCTACGTCTGCGGCATGGACGACGAGGTCGAGGGCATAAACGACATCGAGATAGCCATAAACGGCACGATCATACATTCCGCCCCCTCGGGTTTCGTCCCGCTTGAGTACAAGGTCGTCAAGTTTACGGTTCCCGCGAAGCTGATGACCCGATACAACAAGCTGACGATCGCCAACAACGGCCTTGGCGGCAATCCAAACGGGCCTCCGTACATAGCAATTGCCTACGTCATGCTTCGCAAGACAGGCGAAGCGCGGAAATGAACTAAACGGCTTGAAATTCAAGACAAGGGGAGAAAAGATGAAACATTCACTGCTGACGATGTTGTCGCTTGCCATGTTGGCGCCTTGCCTCTGTGCGGCTGACGCGGCAACCAACGATCCAAAGGCCGCTGCAAAGGAGAAGGCGAAAATAGCCGCCGAGGACAAGGCCAGGAGAATGGCCGCGATGAAGGCCGCCTCCGAGGAGAGGGCGAGGAAGGTTGCCGAGCAGAAGGCCCAGCGCGAGGCTGCCGCGAAGGCCCAGCGCGAGGCAAAGGAGCGCGCGAAGAAGGAGGCCGAGGAGCGCAAGCTGAAGGTCGCCGAACTCCGCAAGGAGTCCGACAAGTACAGCAACACGTCGTGCTGGGCCTCCTGGTTCAGGAAGAAGTGGACGAGCGACAAGAACTCCGACAAGCCCCTGCCGCAGGCGGAGCTTGACGCGATGAGCGACAAGTACATCGAGATTCTCAAGGAGATCAGCGAGCTTGAGCCGGGGAACTTCCACTACAGGCTCTGCTACGGCGAGGCGCTCATGTTCCGCAAGCGCTTTGCGGACGCGCTCGCGGTCTTCCGCGAAGTGGACGAGAAGTCGCTTGCGAGGCCGCACTTCGACAGCTTCATCCTTGCGAGGGCGGAATACCACCTCGCTGAATGCCTTTTTGCGATGGGCGACCGCGACGGAGCGAAGAAGGAGCTTAAGCGCCTTGTCGACCGCGGCCTCAAGACGCAGAAGAAGGGATCTCCCAACTGGGCGGGCAGGGCGACGACGAGCTACCATTTCCTTGCCGGCAACGTGCCGATGACGGTGGGTCTTCCCGTGTGGACGGGCGCGAAGGCGTTCCCGGAGGCGCAGAAGGCCGAATACACCGAGAAGTTCGCGGCGCTTTCGGACATCGCCGTGAAGCTCGACGGCGTCAAGGCGGAAGACGCGCGGGTGAAGCTCCTCGTCCGCAAGCTCGGTGCGCGCGGCATCAACGCCGCGGTCGGCGGCAAGGGCGCGTACAAGGTGACGCTCGCGCTCGACCCGAAGGCGAAGGTCGAGAAGAAGGAGGGCTACACGCTCGAGATCGGCGAGAAGGGCGCGGAGGTTCGCGCGCGCGACCTGCAGGGCGTTCTCTGGGGCGTCGTCTCGTTCATCCAGTGTTTGAAGGACGGCGAGAAGTCCGTCCGCATCTGCAAGATCGAGGACTGGCCCGACACGGCGCGGCGCGGCTTCCTGGGCGGCGGCATCTGGACGGGATACACGGAGTTTGCCCTTTTCTGCAAGATGAACTCCGTCACCGTGCAGGGCGGGTATCCGCTTTACTATGGCGACGATTCGCCGCTCAACGTCTTCCAGTGCGCCGACCTGGCGCGGCAGTTCAACGAGTTTGGCCTTGAGCTCTACTTCGGCATCACGAATTTCACGGAGGGCCTTGGCTGGGCGTACTGCTGGCGCGGCTTCCTGCCCATGCACATAGAGAGGTGCTCGATGTTCGCCGAGATGGGCGCGGGCGTCTACTACCCGAACGACGACATCCGCTATCCCGCCCACAAGGACGATCTCGCGACGGGCAAGAACCCCTCCGACTTCGACGCCGAGCACATCCTGAAGGTCTACAATGCCGTGAAGGCGAAGTACCCGAAGTTCAAGATGATCTACTGTCCGCCGTTCTACTGGGGCCCGGATTCAACCGCCGCGTACCCGGACGACCGGGAAAAGTACCTGAGGAGCCTCAGGATATTCCCGCCCGAGCTCGACCTCTACTGGACGGGCGGCCAGGTGAAGGGCTACAACAAGTCGAAGCGCCAGGTCGACTGGTTCGTAGAGCTTACCGGCCACAAGCCGACGATCTTCCAGAACGGCACGGGGCCGCACAACCTCCTTTCATACGTCGTCGACGAGACGGACTGGAACGGCTGGCACTACCCCGGGTTCTTCGAGAACGACATCGCGGCGTTCCACAAGAATGCGCACATGCCGACGGAGTGCCCGCAGACGACGACGCTTGCCGACTGCCTCTGGAACGTGAAGGCATACGACAAGCGCCGCTCCATCGAGCGCGGCGTCGCGCTTCTCATGGGCGAGAAGATGTACTCCATCCTCGAGCCGGGCCTGAAGGGGCTTACGAGGTTCGACAAGTACAAGTACGGCACTCTCAACGCCGACATACTGTATGAAGACCTTGACGAGCTTAAGGCGCACTACGAGATCGCGAGCAACTGCTGGGAGAAGGCCGTCAAGTACAATCCGGCGGTCCATTCCTACGGGGCCTACGGGCGCGGCGTGGATTTCGCGGCGCGGGTCCTCAAGGGCGCGAAGAACCCGCCTGATTTCATGGCGAAGTACGCAGAGCGCATCGGGCCTGCGCGGGAGCTTGCGGAGAAGGAGATGAAGTTCGACAAGGAGAGGGGCGACCTTCTCTACATCCCGACGGACATGTCCGGCCCGCAGATGGCGTTCTACAAGTTCCGCGACCTCAAGGAGTACAGGTTCGTGAAGTTCCTGAGGGGCGCAGAGACGCAGTTCTCGAAATGCGAGTTCAAGTTCGAGTGCGACCCGTTCCCGCCCGCGGGCGACTACGAGCTTTTCATCTGCGGCATGGACGACGAGGTCGACGGACTGAACGACATAAAGCTCTCCGTAAACGGGAACGTCTTCTATTCGGGGCCTACCGGCTTCATCGCCAACGAGTACAAGATAGCGAAGTTCGTCGTGCCCGCCAAGTTCATGACGCGCTACAACAGGCTCGTCATGTCCAACATGGGGCCTGGTGCGAACGCAAACGGGCCGCCCTACATCGCGATAGCGTACGCGATGCTCCGCAAGACGGGGGAGAAGGGCAAGTAGAAGGCGCCCAGATCTGGCATTTTACACAAACACAAAAACCAAGGAAGGCAACATGAACATAAATCGCAGGAAATTCCTCTTGGGCAGCGCGGCGACCGTCGCCATGGCCGGAACTTCAACCGCAAAGACCGGCCTGAGGCCGCTGAAGGAGGGCGAAAGGCTCCGCATCGGCTGCATCGGCTACGGCATACAGATGCGCACGGCCCTCATCCCGCAGCTCTTCGGCAAGCTCAAGGCCGACGGCACGGAGAAGCTCGCCGAGATCGTCGCCGTCTGCGACTGCGACAAGGTGCGCGCCGCCGCCGGCGCCAAGCAGGTCAACGACCAGTACGGCAACAAGAACTGCAAGGCCGTCAGCGACTTCAGGGAGATACTCCGCGACGAGTCCATCGACGCCGTCTGCATCGCTACCCCCGACCACTGGCACGCCTACATGGCCGTCGAGGCCATGAAGCACGGCAAGGACGTCTACTGCGAAAAGCCCCTAACGTTTTCCATCGACGAGGCGAAGAAGGTCATTGCCGCCCAGAAGAAGTACGGCCGCATCTTCCAGACTGGCTCGATGCAGCGCAGCTGGAACAAGGTCTCCGAGTTCTACACGGCAGTAATGATCGTGCGCAACGGGCTTATCGGCGACCTTAAGTACGTCGACGCCAACTACGGCATAGGCGGCAAGAAGCTCGGCGGCCCGTCGCACCCGGTGAGGTTCTTCGACGTTCCCGAGAACGCGGCGAAGGAGGGCGCCCCCAACCCCGACGTCGACTGGAACATGTGGCTCGGGCCCGCGAAGTGGCGCCCGTATTCCGACCAGCTCGCGCCGCGCGGCGTGAACAAGTTCTACCCGATGTTCTGGCGCTTCGACGACGACATCGGCTCTGGCTACAACGGCGACTGGGGCGCGCACCACCTCGACATCGCCCAGTGGGGCATGGACATGGACGATTCCGGCCCGTACCGCATCATCCGCTCCGACGAGCCGTATTCGACCGACCTCTTCCACGGCGGCCGCCGCCAGTTCGGCATGAAGATGCTCTTCAAGTCGAAGAAGGACGGCTCCGACATCGAGCTCTACCATGGCCCGTTCGGCACGTGGGGCACGGTGTTCTACGGCACCAACGGCATCGTCGCGGTGAACCGCGGCAAGATCGCCGTGTGGCTCGGAACGGGCCTCGTGAAGCCCGACGCCGAAGTCCGCAAGCAGCTGCAGGACGCCACGTTCATGAAGGACAAGATCGTCGCGGAGTCCGTTGGCAAGGACTACGGCACCGATTCGATGGTCAAGAAGGACAACCGCCTTGAGACCTGCCTCAAGACGCTCAAGGCCAAGTTCGACCTCGACAACGCCAAGGTGCAGCTCTACAAGAGCCCCAACCAGGTGCAGAACTTCGTGGAGTGCCACTTCTCGCGCAAGCCCACGATCTCGCCCGCCGAGGTTGGCGGCCGCGGTGCGGTCCTTTGCCAGCTCTGCAACATGAGCTATGTGTACGACACCGGCTTCGGCTGGGATCCCGTGAACATGGACTTCGCCCCCTGCTGCAAGAAGCTTGGCATCCCGCTCCAGCGCGACTACTGCCGCAACGGCTGGGAAGTGAAGCTCTGATAGGATGGGCTTAATAGGCGCTGGAATAGGCGCGTTGCTGGGCATCCGAGGAGGGTGGCTCGGCAGCATAGCCGGCTCTGTCCTCGGCAGCTACGTCGAGGACAGGCTGCGCGGGCGCAGGGCCCGTGGGAGCGGGGACGGCGCGACGGAAGTTCGCGCCGCCCCCGCATCCAGTCCATACGCCGTCCTCGGCCTTCCGCCAACCGCCGGCGACGCCGCCCTGCGCGCCGCCTACCACGAGAAGGCCAAGCTCCTCCACCCCGACGCTCTCCGCGCGCGGGGCCTCACGGACGAGCAGATCGCGCGTGCTAACGAGCAGATGGCGCGCCTCAACGCAGCCTGGGCCGAGATCCGCAAGGAGCGGGGATTGTAGCCCAGGGAAGGGCCCCATCAACTTCCGCGGCGACGGCAAGGGCGCCGTGATGACCATGAAGCGACGATCGGATCTATGCTTCGACAATATCATGAACAGATGAGAATTTTTTTCTTGCTTGCCGTGGCGGCGACCGCGCTCGGTGTGGCGGGCGTGGAGACGCCGGCGCGTCTGGTGATGGACTCCAACGTGAACCGCTTCGACCCCAATCCGAGCAGGTTCTCCGACTTCCGCCACGTCCGCGCCTGCGGCTTCAACGCGACGGCCGTGCAGCCGGGGATGCCTGCCGCCGTGACTGCGCTCTTCGACAGATACGATCCGCGCGTCTTCCCTGCTGGAAGCGAGGGTCGGGCTTGGGTGGAGGCGGAGCGGCGGCGCTTCGCCGGACGCTACCGCGCTGCAAAGGCGGCTGGGCTCACGACGCTCGCGATGACCGACATCATCGTGCTCCCCCGCCGCATGAAGGAGCTCTACGGTGAGGCGATATGCGGAGCGGACGGGCGCATCGACTTTATGAAGCCCAAGACGCAGGAGATATGCCGCGCACTCATAGGCGAGCTTTTCGAGACGTTCCCCGAACTAGACGGGCTTGTGGTGCGCACGGGCGAGACATACACCTTCAACATCCCCCACCACGGCGGCAACGGCCCGGTGGACTACAAGAGGCAGTACGAGAGGTCGAAGGAAATCCATGCCGCGCTCATGAACCTCCTCAAGGAGGAGATCTGCGAGAGGCGGGGGAGAATATGCGTCTACAGGACCTGGGACTTCGGGTATTTCCACAAGCGGCCGGACTACTACCTCGACGTGACCGGCCGCGTCAGGCCGCACCCGAACTTCATCATCTCCATCAAGCATGTGGGGTCAGACTTTTTCAGGGGCGTCGACTTCAACCGCACGCTGGGGCTGGGCGCGCATAGGCAGATCGTGGAGGTCCAGTGCCAGAGGGAGTACGAGGGCAAGGGGGCGATGCCGTCATACGTCGCATCGTCGGTGATCGACGGCTTCGAGGAGCATGAGGGTACGCCGGATCCGCACACGCTCAAGGCGTTCGCGAAGAGTCCGCTTTTCGCGGGAGTGTGGACGTGGAGCCGCGGAGGCGGATGGGTGGGGCCGTACATCAGGAACGAGCTGTGGTGCGAGCTGAACGCGCGCGTGATGGCGCTTTGGGCGGCGGATCCGTCGCGGAGCGAGGAGGACGCCTTCGAAGAGGCGGCGGCGGCGCTCGGCGTGCTGCCGGAGTCGCGCGCCGCGTTCCGACGGCTTGCGCTTCTTTCGCCAAGGGCGATATTCCGGGGGAAGTCCGCCACGCGCAAGGAGACGCGGAAGGGGCTTTCGGTCATCTGGACGCGCGATCAGTTCCTGGGCGGGCTGGGGCATCTTGAGGGATATCTCAAAGACCGCATCGCCGACGGAACGGTGGAGAGCGTGCTTGCGGATAGGAGAGAGTCTGTGAGGATATGGGAGGAGATGGTGCGCCTAGCAGGGGATGTGAAGTGCCGCGACGAGCGCGACGCGCACTATGTCCTGACTTCGGCCATGTACGGTTTGAGGCTCTACCGGATGATCGAGGCGGGGTGGGACGTGATGGCCACGGGGCTCGCCGGACGCGATCAGGCGCGCCTCGCGGAAGGGGTGCGGCGCTACGATCGCGCGAAGGCGGAGTACATGGCTCTCCCAGGGGAGCGGCCGGACTCCGCGACGCTCTACACCGACGATTCCGTTCGTATAGACGTCGCGAAGGCGGCGGCCAACCCCGTTCCGGGCCTCGGCGCAGCCGTTAGGTCGTTTGCGCGAGGCGGCGAGAAGTTGAAGTGAGGAAGCCATGAAAGACATCTGCTACATCTCCTTGAAGAAAATGTGCGCGGCGGCGTTCGCGCTCGCGGCGTTTGCGGCGGCCGGGGCGGCGACGCCGGACTACATGGTGGTGGATCTCAGGGCATGGAAGACGGCGCGGTTCTTCCCATCGGCGGAAAAGCTCCCGGGCGGGGGTGTCTCCAATCCGCTCTACAAGAAGGACTACATCGCGTTCCGCAAGATCCCGAAGAAGGACTGGTACATCGCGATGAACGAGATCACGGCCGACCAGGCGTCGCTCGTGACGGGCGTCGTGAATGGGCGCGTCACGCGCGCCGACGTCATAAAGGCGCTAAGGGAGCGGACGGGCCTCTCGGTGGAGCCTGCCACGGCCGCGCTGCCGTCCTTCGAGAAGTTCAACCCGGTGGTGCCAGCGCGCGAGGCGGCGCAGATGTTCTCGCGCGAGGCGAAGCGCGCCGCGAAGGACGAG
>JAEEHL010000108.1 GCA_016280825.1 Verrucomicrobiota bacterium | reverse complement strand
GGGCCGCAGGTGCCGCCGCAGGAGCGGGGGCTGCGGGAGCCGGCGCCGCCGGGGCTGCGGGAGCGACAGGTGTCGCAGGGCCGGTCGGCGTTGCGACAGGAGCCGTGGCGTCGGCAGCCGGGAGATCGGGCATGTTGTCCGGTAGAGACGGCAGCGCGGGCGCCTCCTGAGCGGCGGCAGGAGCCTCTTCGCCAGCGAGCAGAGACCTCGCGTTGGCCTTCGAGGTGAACCTAGCAAGAAGAAGCGTGTTCGCAAGGAATATCGCGCCGAGAATCGCAGTCGTCTTTATGAGAACGTTGCCGGCGTCCGCGCCAAGGGTGGACTCAAGCATCCCGCCGCCTATGGCACCGCCAAGCCCGCCCTCCTTCGGCTTCTGCAGCATCACCACAAGAGCCAGCAAAAGGCACGTCAGAACCTCTATGACATACAACAATCCAATGAAAAACGCCATTTGTCACTTTTCCTTTCGCTTCGATTAGTTTTGCATCATATGGTGGGCGCTACTGGACTCGGACCAGTGACCCCTACCGTGTGAAGGTAGTGCTCTAACCAACTGAGCTAAGCGCCCTAAAACTTCGCGTAGTATATCAAATGCGCTGCTCGCCGTCAACGAACACTGCCGACGGCTTCCAGCTGCGCGGGTTGATTACGACGAGGTCTGCGATGTAGCCCTTCTCCACCTTGCCGAGCTTCTTGCCCCAGCCCTGCTCGATGGCCTGGTTCCAGGACGTCGTGCGCACGAGCTTTTCGAGCGGGAGGCCCGTCACGTCGTGGACGTTCTTGAGGCCGTTGCCCATCCAAAGCGTGGAGCCGGCGAGGTTGCCGCCCTCGACGAGCCGCGCCTCCCCGTTCTTGAGAAGCACCTTGAGCCCGCCCATCTCGAAGGCGTAGCCGTCCTTGCAGTGCGAGCAGCGCAGTGAGTCGGTGATGATCTGCACGTGCGCGAGGTCGCGCTTCAGGAAGACGAGGCGCAGCATGTCGTCGCAGAGGTGGATGCGGTCGCAGATCACCTCGGTGTTGAGGTCGTCCACGAGGAAGCCGGCGCCGACCATGCCGATCTCGCGGTGGTGGAGCGGCGTCATCTGGTTGCAGAAGTGCGTCATGTGCCTGAGGCCGTTCCTGTACGCGGCCTTGAGGTCCTTCATCTTCGCGCCCGTGTGGCCGCAGCTCGGCACGACGCCGAGCTTGAGGCACGCCTTGGCAAACGCCGCGCCGCCCTCGGTCTCGACTGCGTAGGATATCTGCTTCACCGGGAAGACCTTCATGATCTCCTTCAGCTCCTTCACGGAGGGCTTGCGCACGAACTTCGGGTTCTGCGCCCCGCAGCACTTGACGTTGATGAACGGGCCTTCGAGGTGGATGCCCGGTATCTTGGCGTAGGGCGAGCCCGCCTCGACGTACGCCTTGGCGTTCTTCGCCGCGCGCACGAGGTCGGCATGGGAAACCGTGAGCGTCGTCGGGAGGAACGTCGTGACGCCCTCCTGGAGCTTGGCCTTGGCGACCTCGAAGACCGCCTTGGGGTCGGCGTCGCAGAAGTCGCAGGTAAGCGCACCGTGGGTGTGGACGTCGATGAATCCGGGCATGAGATACTGGCCCTTCACGTCGACGACTGTGGTGTCGCGGTCGGGCTTAACCGCCTTGGCGCGCCTGGCTTCGACCGACTTGATGCGGCCGCGCTCGATTACTACCGTCGCGCCGGGGAGGTTGAGATCCGGCGAAATCACGTGTGCGTTTACGATGACTGTTCTTTTCATTTTGTCTCCTTTGCCTTTTTGACATCTGCCTTTTTAGGATCCTGGCTGCCGGCCTGCATCATGACGGCCGTCTGCGTCTCGCCCACACGCGACGTGCCCATGACCTTCGCAATGAGCGCAGGGTCGACGTAGTAGCGCCTGAACGCGACTCCCCTGAAGTCGCCGCCGTCCTCGATACACTTGAACTCGCACTTCTTCGCCTTCACCGGCGCGTCGAGGATGCGTATGCGCTTTATGCCGACGGACTTGCCTGAAAGCACCTTGCGGGAATCGGCGAGGAACTCCCACGAGTCGACCTGCTCGCCGCGCACGAGGTTCTCCTTGAGGACGACTACGTTGAACTCCCCGTCGTCGGAGATCTCGCGGGCGAAGAACTCGCGCCGTATCTCGCCAAAGCGCCGCAGCTCGCGCACGTCGTCGGCGTCGAGAACGCCGTCGGCAGTCGGCGCGACGCCGATGTTCATTATGCCGCCGTTGCCGACACTGTCGAGGTACGTCTTCATCAGCTGCTCGCCTGTCCTCGTCGTACCCTTCTCGCTGTCGCGGTGAAACCAGCCCCTGCGCAGCGGGAAGTCCGCCTCGGGCGCCTGGAATATCTCGCCGTCCACGGCGCCCGCGTCGAGCAACGCGTCATAACGCGGCGACGACGTGCGCGGCATTGTGGCGCGGCAATCGGGCGGCAGTATGCCGCGCTCGTTGCCCGGCCAGCGCATCGTGGCCCAGTCTGTCCCGCCGAAGGCGCACGCCTTGGGCTGGAGCTCGGCCACGAACCTGCCGATTTCGTGAAAGCGATAGTATCCGGCCGGTATCGTGCGCTTCTCCTTCGCGCCGCCATACCATCCCGTGCCGCCGTTCGCGCCGTCGAACCACACCTCGAATATCTCGCCGTAGCCGGTGAGAAGCTCCTTGAGCTGGCGGTGGAAGATGTAGACGTACGCCTCCTGCGCGTAGTAGGGGTTGTTGCGGTCCCACGGCGAGACGTAGACGCCGAACTTGAGGCCTTCCTTGCGGCAGGCCTCGGCCATCTCGCGCACATAGTCGCCCTTGCCGCCGCGCCACGGGGAAAGCGAGATGTTGTGGCCCGTCGTCTTCGTCGGCCACAGGCAGAAGCCGTCGTGGTGCTTGGCGACGACGACAAGCCCGCCGATCCCCGCGGCCTTGCAGCCGCGCACTATCTCGCCCGCATCGAAGTGCTCCGGGTTGAAGAGCTTCGGCTTCTCGTCGCCATAGCCCCACTCCTTGCCAGTAAAGGTGTTGAGCCCGAAGTGGACTATCCCCATTATCTCAAGCGACTCGTCGGCAAGGCGCGCCGCAAGCGCCGGTGAAGGCACCGGACGCGGCGCGGCAAGCGCGGCCGACGCGGCAAGAAGCGCCGCAGCAAGGGTAAGGCGCCTCATTTCCCGAGCACAAGCTCCACCACGATGTCGAACTTGTCGGCGCCGTCCCTCGCGACCGTCACCACGGCGTCGCCGGACTTCGTGCGCTCGACCTTGGCAGGCTTGCCGGTAGCGAGGTACTTCGCCGAGGCGATTTCGGCCGCGATCGGGAACACCGCCTTCTGGTAGCCGGGGTCGATGAAGTGGAGGTAGAGTTTGTCGCCCTTCTTGGTGGAGACGATGTGGCTGCCGAGCGAGACGCCGCCCGCGCGCGTTCCGTAGATGGACTCGCCGTTGACGCGCATCCACTTGCCGACCTCGGCCATCACCTCGACGGCCTTGCGCGGGAACTGCCCCGAGCCGTCCGGGCCGATGTTCATGAGGAGGTTCGCGTTCTTCGCGGCGGCGCGCGCGATCATCGCCACGACGTCCTCTGGCGTGCGGAACTTCTTCTCTCCGATCCTGTAGCCCCAGACGTTCTTCTGGATTACGTCGCACTGCTCGAGCGGGCACGAGTCGGAGACGCTCTGGCCTTCGGAAAAGCCAGTCTTGTTCTCGCCGGGCGCGTCGCGCTCGAAGAGCTGGATGTCCTCCTTCGGGCGGATGGGCTGGTGGTTGTTGTTCGCGACGAGCGTCTTCCTCGCGTGGATGAAGTCGTAGATGTCGTCGAACTCCCAGTCGAGGGCGCGCGTGTACGAGCCGTCCTTCTCCAGCGTCACGTGCTCCCACTCGCCGTCGAACCAGATGTTGCCCGGGTGGTAGGAGTCGATGAGCTCGCCGATCTGCGCGAGCATGAACTTCTTGTACGAGGCGTAGTCGCCCTTCTGCGAGCCGAGCACGGACTTCGCGACCTTGCCGGCGGGGTAGTCGGCGCGGTGCCAGTCCATGAGCGAATAGTAGAAGTTGAGCTGCAGGCCCGCCTTGTCGCACTCCTTCGAGAGCTCGCCGAGGATGTCGCGCCTGAAGGGCGTGTTCATGATGTTGTAGCCGTCGTCGGCCTTGGTGGGCCAGAGAGAGAAGCCGTCGTGGTGGCGCGAGGTTATCGTGATGTACTTCGCCCCGGCGTCCTTGACGACGCGCACCCATTCGGAGGCGTCGAACTTCGACGGGCAGAAGCCGTACATCATGCGCTCGTACGCCTCGCGGTCGAGCTTGCCCTGCTGGAGGTACCACTCGCCCTGCGCGTAGTTGGCGTAGAGCCCCCAGTGTATGAACACGCCGAAGCGCTGGTCGGCGAACTTCTCGCGCGCCGCAAGATTCCAGTCGGCGGGCGCATACGCCTTCGCCGCAGATGCCGCCGCAAGCGCAAGCGCGGCCGCAACAATTGCCCTTTTCATGATGTCTTCCTTTCCTAAGAGATTTCCAGACTGCCGCCTCGCAGCCTTTCACATTGCGTATTATATCATAATCTCAGCAAACGAATCCGTCACCTCACCGATATCGTAAAGCCAGTGGACCAGACGATCTCGCCCGGCTCCTCCGCGGTTCCGCCCGGTATTATAAGCCCGCTTGCAATACGCTGGGCGTAGTTGCCGCCTGCCCAGCCCTTGCCGCCCTTGTGCTCGCGCGAGACAACGCGCAGCTTGTGCCCGTTTAGGTTGATGTACGAGTAGGTCGAGGAGGTTATGTCGAGATCTCGTATCTTCATGGGCCCCAGGAGCGAGAGCCTGCGCCTCGCGCCCAGTTTAACCGCGACATGCGAATACGCGCTCTTCGGGTCGCCGTCGTCCGCCAGCGGCAGCTGCGTGGCGCAGAACGCCGAGTTCGCCGGCGTGCCCGTGTTCAAAATGAGTTCTCCCGCTCCCGAAGCATCCTGACGATAGTATGTCCCGGGAGAATGCGTAACTCCGGAGTCATATACGACCGACACCGTGCCCTGCCAGTCCGCCCAGCCGAAAGTGGCCGTCTGGTAGAGGGCGATTCGCCCGCACGAGGAAACCTTTCTGGCCTCGGCGGAGACAAGCCCCGAGCCCTGTATCTTGGCCGCCTCGATCCAGATGCTTCCGCCTGTGCCGGACGTCTTGTCTTCGCTTGGAGCCGGGCCGTCCGCGCGGATTTCCCCGTCTATCGCCACCGTGCCGCCGGCCTCTATCCTCACGGCGCCGCCGGCATAGACAGACCCAGAGCCGCCGGAGCCGATCGAATACGGATGAAGCACCGAGCCGTGGCAGGTCTTCGGAGGCGCATTATCAGGTCTCGTAGTTATATAGCCCTGCGAGGCGAACGTCGCCCCGATGTACCACGACATAATCGTATCTCCATCGATGACCGTCTGTGCAGAAGCCCCTGGGCCAGTGGAAGTGTAGAAGCCCGTCCTCGTCACGTCGATGGCGCCGCCTTCGAGTATTCTCACGTTGCCGCCGACCTTGAGATACAGCTTGTATGTCGCCGTGCTGCCCGTATTGGCGCTGTGCGTAAGCACTCCGCCCGCGCCGACGGCGACGTCGTTCGACACGATGTTCGCGCCGGTTCCGTTCTTGAATGTCAGCGTCGTCGATTCGCCGTCGCCGTATTCCGCAACGGAGAGCGAGGTTATGTCGAGCGCGGCATTCACGGTCACGCTCGCGCCTTTCGGTATGACGACGTTGTCGCGCGGCCCGGGCGCAACGCCAAAGGACCAGTTGCCGGCCGTCTCGAACGCGCCGTCCTGCGCGGCGCCCGTCCAGACGTTTGCGCCGGCCGGCGCGACGTCGTGCACGCAGGGAGTGTGCGCGGCGGAAACCGTGAAGGTGACGGAAGTGTTGTTCTGGCTGAAGACAGCGCCTTCCGGGCAGCCGCTCCAGAAGTAGTACCTGTAGGGATCGGGGCCTGCGAAGAAAGTAAGCTCGTCCCCGCCGTTTGCATTTACCGAGAGGCTGTCCTGCCATGTCTCGCCGTCGGCGGAGACCGAGGCCCCCTGCGCCGTCGACTGCACGTCAACCGTCATCCCGGAAGACCAGAGCCACACGAGGCGCGACTTGGCAGCTCCGCTCTGGACGTGCGTGTAGCTCGTCCCTGTCTGCACCGCGCCCTCGACCCATTCACCGCCGCCCGAGTCCCACGTGTCGACGCGGTAGCCGGAAACCGACGCGTTTACCGTGCCGCCTTCTACCGCGACCGTCCCGGAGGGCGCGACGAACGTTATGCTCTCGCCGTCGGCCATCGGGTAGTTGCCGTAGTAGGGCGTCGTCTCCTGCGTCTTGTAGTTGCCGGGGCTGCCCTCCACCACGATGCCGGCGAACGGCTCCTTCAGCCTTAGCGAGACGTTGTCGATCCATGTCTTTGAGGTAGAATACACGTCTTGTGCCGTGAGTATCGACATGCGGTACTGCCCGGCAGAAGGAACGGTGAAGTCGTAGCTCCGCGTAACCGGGCTTACCTGGGCCTTGCCCGTCAGGTTCGTCGCGCAGAGCAGCCTGCCCGTGGCCCCGCTATACACCTCTGCGACCATGTTCACACTGTATTTAGCCGTCACCGAACTCGGCAGCGCAGTATCGAACTTGAATGTATACGTTCCGGGAAGAAGCCTCACATACTGGTAGGCGCGCAAGTCCTTAGCGCTGTAGTTCCAGACCTTCGCGCCAACGACGTCGGATGAGACGGAGCTGTTCACATAGGCAGTGTCGGTATTGTCGCACTTGCCGAGCCTGCCGCGCCAGGTAGTCGTCGCGGCCTCGAAGTCGCCGTCAAGGATAAGCTCGTCCGGGAGACCGTCGAAATCGGCGGTGGCTACATAGCTGAACGGGCGACCGGCAGGAACGGTAAGCGTGGTGCCGTCTGCAGAGACGGCCGCGCCGTCGATCGAGTCGCCGGAGGAGTCCGACTCCGGCTTCCACCCGCGAAACCTGATATAGCCGATGCCTGGGTCGGGCCGGCAGTACATGGTGACGTCGTTCCCGCCTGCCGCAGTCCAGACAACTGCGCTCGATCCCCATGTCTCGCCGTCCGCCGAGACCTGCGTTCCCCTTTTCGCGACGCCCCTTACGGCAAACTCCACTACGCCGTCGTTGACGCGGGCGACAGAAGAGTCTGAAACACCCTCCGGGGCGGTAAGAAGAGACTTGTTCGTGGTTCCTCCAGTTGCCTTCCATCCGCCTGACACCGTACGAGTGTACGGATACAGAATCGCTCCGTTCACCCTGTTGTAGAGCCCCGCGTCGCCGTTTGAGTCGACACATGGGTAGAGGTCGTATGTAATCGTTGCTGAATCATACCAGACTCTAAGTGAATAAAGGTCTATGTTCGCGCTGTACTTGCCAATTCCGTTCGAGTACCCCGAATAGCGATAGGGAGCGTTGAAGGCGAGAAACGGGATGTCTCCGGCGCTCCCGCTGTTGGCAGATACCTCCGAGCGCACGTACGCAAAAAGACCGTCGTCTATGCCTTCCGCCCTCATCTGCATATAGCCAGAGCCTATCGTGGAGTTGGGCGCAGTTCCTACCCTGTAGCGATTGCCGAGGACGACGGGAATTGTAACGCCGGAAGACGTGCCGGAAAAATACGCAAGGTACCACTGGCCTCCACTGTTCTTTAGCCCGACCGCCGACTGCTTGTTGACCGTATCGCTCGTAGTGCCCATTAAATACGCGGCGCACAAGTTGCGTGGTATTGCGTCCGACCACGCGGCAGTAGGCTGCGTTTCGGAAGGTCTAAAATCGATATAGGCCGTAATGTTGCGGGCTGTGAAAGCCAATGTGCTCACAGGCTGTACATAAGTGGCCGTGGTGCCGTCGTTTGCGCCCGTAAATCTGACATACTCGACAAAGCGAGCGGGAACCGCCGCGTATGCCGAGGACAACAGCGCCACAAGACACGTTGCAAGAAGCGAACAGAGAAACCTTTTACTCATGACCCCCCCTGTTGAAACCAACTATACGACGAAATCGCCCGTATTCTAACAAATCAAGCCATTAATGTCAACTCGTGCCCGGTTTCACCGGAGCGCGATGGTCGCCGCCTACATCCGCTCTATCCGGGCGCCGAGACGGGCGAGCGCCTTCTCGACGGAAGGATAGCCCCTGTCGACGATCGAGGCGTTGTGGATGACGGTCGTGCCGCGCGCGGCAAGCGCCGCTATCATGAGGGCGATTCCGGCGCGAATGTCCGGCGAGGCGACGACCCCGGCAGACAGCCTCGTAGGGCCTGTCACGACCACCCTGTGCGGGTCGCACTGGATTATCCTCGCCCCCATCTGGCGCAGCTTGTCGACGAAGTAGAGCCGCGACTCGAACATCTTCTCGAAGAAAAGGCACGTCCCCCTCGCCTGCGTCGCAAGCACCACTAGTATGCTCACAAGGTCCGACGGGAACGCCGGCCACGGCCCGTCGGCAATCGACGGCACGGCGTCGCCAAGGTCGTATTTCATCCTGAGACGTCCCTTTGCGGGAGATGCGAACCTCAGCGTGCTGCCTGAAATCTCCCACTTGACGCCGAACCTCGCAAACTGGCGCTCAAGCACCTTGAACGGCCCCGGCTCGACGTTCTCGAGCGTTATGTCGCCTCCGGTCGCGGCGGCAGCGGCAATGTAGCTGCCCGCCTCGATATAGTCGCACCCTACCCTTGCGCGGCATCCCGAAAGCGATTCGACGCCTTCAACCGCTATGCGGTTCGTGCCCGCACCCTCGATCTTCGCTCCCATGGAGACGAGCATCGTCGCAAGGTCCTCGACGTGCGGCTCGCAGGCGGCGTTGTAGATGACGGTGCGCCCCTTCGCAAGCACCGAGGCCATGAGGATGTTCTCGGTTGCCGTGACCGACGCCTCGTCGAGAAGCATCTCCGCCCCGTGCAGGGGGCCGGAGACGGAGAGGGAGTCGCGTCTTCTGCGCATCTTAGCGCCCATCGCCTTGAAACCGTCAAAGTGCGTGTCGAGGCGGCGCAGCCCGATGGCGTCTCCGCCGGGCGGGGGCAGGCACGCCTTCCCGCACCGAGCAAGGAGCGGACCCGCGAAAAGCACGCTCGCGCGGATCTTTGCCGCCGTCCGCGAATCGATCGAGCATCCGCGCAGGCGGCTTGCCTGGACGGAGACCGTCCCCGCCGCGACGTCGCGGCTCACCTTCGCGCCGAACCCCTCCACGACCTCAAGCATCGTCTTCACGTCGAGGATGTCCGGGACGTTCTCAAGAACGACCTTCTCGGAAGCGAGAAGCGAAGCAGCTATCATCGGCAGCGCCGCGTTCTTGTTGCCGGACACCTTCAGCGTCCCGGAAAGGCGCCTGCCGCCCTCGATCTTGAAAACATCCCTCTTCATGGCATTTCCAGTCCCGATATCTCCGGCTCGAGGTCTATCCCGAACCTGAAATGCACCCTGTCGCGCATGATCTGCGAAAGCGCAAGGAAGTCTGACGGCGTCGCGCCATCTCCGGCTACTATCACGTTGGCGTGGCCGTTCCAGACATACGCCCCGCCGACGCGAAGCCCCTTGCAGCCGGCCTCTTCAAGAAGCCTGCCCGCGAAATCGCCAGGCGGGTTCTTGAATACGCTCCCCTTCGTGCCCGGGGGGAACTTGGGGCGGCGCGCAAGGTATTGGGCGGCGTCGCCACGGGGCAGCTCCTTGAAGCGGACGTCCTCAATCTCGCCGTCAATCGACGAGCTGCGATACCCAAAGCCGCAGTCAGCCGCGTCGATCCACCGCCCATCCACCTTCACGGCCTCTACAAGCTCGCCTATGGAATGGCCGAACGCGCCAGCGTTCATCTTTACCCAGCCGCCGATCGTCCCTGGAATCCCGGCCATCCACGGTATGCCGAGGGAGGCGCCCGCCTCGGCGGCGCGCCCCGACGGGCGGACGTACTCGACGTTGAGGTCCAGATCGCTCTTCCACGTGTTGGAACCGGCACCTGTCAAGATGACGCGTTTTCCTGCGGGCATCCCAGACTTGACGGTTTCGCTCAAGTCTATTATGTCGCCCGCGCCAAGAAGAATTACGATGTCGCCCGGCTTCCTCGTGCGCGAGGCATGCTCCCAAGCCTCAAGACAGTTCCTCGCAAGGCGCACGTTCGCCATCCCCGCCCCGCGCATCCGCGCATACAAGTCGGCGGACGTGCCCCCTTCGACGGGTTCCTCAAACGCGGCATAGACCGGGATGAGCACAACCTCGTCGGCATTGCCGAACGAACTGGCGAATTCGTCGAGGAAGCGAAGCGTCCTTGAAAACCTGTGCGGCTGGAAAAGTACCGTTATCCTGCCGCCGGGGAACCTGCTCCTTGCGCGGGAAAGGGCGTACCGTATCTCTGCAGGGTGATGCGCGTAGTCGGCATAGACGCCCTCTGCAATCCTCTGGAAGCGCCTGTCGGGGAGATCCGCCGCGATCTTCGCCATCTCCCTCTCCGCGTCCTCGCGCGAATGCCCCCTCGAAACAGCCGCCCTCACGGCTATCTCCTCATTGGCGAGCCCCTCTCCCTCGACAACGGTCTTCGCGGCGGCGCGCGCGGCGTCGAAGCAGGCGCTGTACTCGTCGCGCGTCTTGAAGGTGTCGGGGTGGTCGTAGTCGACATTGGTGACGACAAGGATGCCAGCCTTGTAAAGCGCGAGCGTTGCGTCCGACTCGTCAGCCTCGACGACAAGCACCCCGCCTGTCTCGCCGCCTGCCGGGGGGAAACCCGGCCTTTCCCCGCCAATCGCCCATTCAACCTTTTCGCCGAGCGCCTTGAGGAGCCGCGCTATGTACGTGGCAGTGGTGGTCTTGCCGTGCGAGCCGCAGATGGCAATCGTGTCTGGCGATTCGGAAACAATGCGGGCAAGCACCTCCCCGCGCATCGAGAGCCGGCCTTTTGCCGCCGCCAGCTCCGGGCTGCCGGCAGGCACGGCAGGAGTGGCTATTACAACGTCTGCCCCTGCGAGGTGCGCGGGGTCATGCCCCTCGAAGAACCTGACACCCTCGCTCTCAAGCCACTGCGTCCTCGGCGAGCGGTGGATGTCGCACCCGTCCACATCGAAGCCCCGGCGCGACAAAAGGACGGCGAGGCCGGACATCCCGACCCCGCCGATCCCCATCATGTGGACCCGTCTGCGGTTCACGCCGCCGGCGCTTCCTCGTCAAGAATCGTTATCTTGAACTTGACCACGACGTCGTGGCCAAGGTCAATCGACGCCTCGTATTCGCCGACTTCCTTGAGCGTGTCGTCGAGGCTGAGCTGCGAACGCTTCAGCTTCACGCCACGGTTGGCCTCGATCGCCGCAACGATGTCGCCCGCGCCGACAGAGCCGTAGAGCCGCTTTCCGTCGGTCGTATGGGCGGAAACGGTGATGGAAAGGTCCTTGAGGCTCTTGGCCACCTCAAGGGCGGCCTTCTTCTCCTCGGCCGCCTTGAGCGCGCGCTCTGCCTCAAGCTTCTTGAGCCTGCGGCGGGCGGCCTCGGTAACCTCGGCTGCAAGACCTTGCGGCAGAAGGTAATTGCGGAAGTATCCAGGCGCGACCTTGACGATCTGCCCGGACTTTCCGAGCTTCTTCACGTTGTCCATGAGCAATGCTTCTATCTGCATGATGACGCTCCTTCCGCCTTAGGCCATGAGGCCCATGTTGCGGGCGCGCTTTACGCCCTGGCGTATCTGCCGCTGCTGCTGCGACGTTACGCCGGTTATGCGGGCAGGCAGTATCTTGCCGTAGTCCGTGATGTAGTACTTGAGCGTCTCCACGTCATTGACGTCGATGGAGTCGCCCGGCCCAAGCGGGGGGCGCTTGCGTGCGGCGAACTCCTCGCCGGCGGAACTGTTCGATTTCTTGAATGCCATTTGTTGATCCTCGCTAAAGACGTTTACCTACTGCGCATCCGCCGTCGCGGCGGGCGCTTCCTTCGCGGCCAGGCGCTCCGCACGCGCGGCGCGCTCGCCCTCGAGCTTCGCCTCGCGGCGTTCGTCGACGGCGAGAATCTGGACCCTGAACACCTCCTCGACGAGGCGGTAGCGGTTGACAAGCTCCTTGACCTTGAGCGGGTCGATCTCGAAGCGCACCTTCACGTACACCCCTGAGTCGCGCTTGGAGAGCTTGCGCGAAAAAGCGCGCTTGCCGAGGGATTCGCTCGAAACGACGTTGCCGCCGAGCTTCGTGATCTCCGCCACGGCCTTCTCGAGGCAGGCCTCGAGGGCGTCGTCCTTCGATATGCCTACGAAGATGTAGAGAGCGTCGTACTTTTTCATTTCTTCTCCTCCTTCTTGGCGTCCTTGTCGTCGGCTGCGGCTTCCTCCTCCTTGCCCTTCTTGATTACCTTGGGAGCGGCGGGCTCGGCGGCTGCGGCGGCAGTTGCGGCGCTAGCGGCGGGAACGTCGTCAGGGGCCTTCACGACCGCAAGCGCAAGCTCGCCTCTCGTGACGACGGTGAACTTGTCGTCGAGCTTCATATCGCGCACGAACATGGTCTGGTCGAGCCCGAGCGAAGAGACGTCGATGTCAAACTTCTCGGGGATGTCGGTCGGGAGGCAGTCGATGTCTACCGTACGCAGCACCTGCTCGAGAACGCCGCCGCCGATCTTGACGCCCACGGCCTCGCCCACGAGGCGCACGGGAATCGTGACCCTGACCTTTTCCGAAAGCGAAACTTCGCTGAAGTCAACGTGTATCGGAGTCCCCTTGAGGACGTCGTTCTGCATCTCGCGCAGAAGCACCGAGACGTCCCTTCCGTCCATGTCGAGCGTGACGAGCAGCTGCTTGCCCGTCCTGCCGCGTATTGCCATAAGGAAGTCGTGCTCCGGAAGCTTGATAAGCTCCGTGCCGCCCTTCTTCATCTTCATCACGCTGCCCGGAATCATGCCGGAGCGGCGCAACCTGCGAACAGCCCCCGTGCCGTGTTCGGCGCGTGGCTGCGCTTTAATGCGTATCTGATCCATCTATTGTCTTTTGTTGCCGTTTCCGCATACTCTCGCGCACGCGCGCTACCCTCCGCGGCGAAACATCTGTGTATTATACCAAAAGTCGCAGTTTTCCGCAACAAGCGCAAAACTCAAATCTCCATTGCCGTCATCTAGGGGCTGCGGCACCACGCAAAGACGAGGGCTCGCGCTGCTCGACATCTACGACATCAATGGCGTTCGTGCCCTTCACGAGCCACGAGGCGGGGCAGTAGAGGCGCGTCTGCGGGCCGACGTTCCAGTACCTGCCGAGATTGCGCCCGTTCACGTACAAGACGCCCTTTGTCCATCCGCTCATGTCGATGAACGTGTCGGCCGGCTCGCGGTCGAGGACGAGCACCCCCTTGAAATGACCTCCGGGCAGACCGTCGTCGTCTGCGCGGCGCTCTCCCATGACGAACTTCTCGTCAAGCGGCTTCCGGCGCATCCTCCAGCCGAGAAGCTCCCTGCCGTCGAGCGTGACGGGGGCGAAAATGCCCTTCCTGTTCTTCCTTGCGACCATGCGGGGCCCGAAGTTTATGTGCCCCATGCCCTCGACGGCAACCTCAAGCGCTGCAGGGGACTTCCTTGCCGGCACCTTGACCTTGGGCCTCGTAAAGCGCCTGTCCACAAGCGCTATCTGCCTGCCGTCCAGGAAGAACTGCGCCCTGTCGCCTATCCTGTCGAACTCAAGCGTCCCGTCGCCGCCCGCCGGAAGGACGGTGCTGTAGAAGACCATTCCCTGGTTCTGGTCCATCTCCTCGAAGGAGACCGGCCTCTCTGCGCGCGTCTCGCCCGCTATGTTCGCCCTAAGCGGCGCGAAGAACTCCATCTTGACTTCGCCGAACTCCATGTTCGGCACGGGCTCGGGCACGGGAGGCGGCGTCTCGCCAAGCGCGTCGAAGATGAGCTTGCGGTAGACGTGGAACGCCTCTGTCGCGTTGCCCTGCTCGTCGACTGGCGCGGCAAAGTCATAGCTCGTTATGTCCGGCTCGTAGCCCCCTTCGCCGCCGCCGTTTGCGCCGGCCGTGAAGCCGAACGACGTGCCGCCGTGCGCGAGGAAGAGGCTGAACGAACAGGGCTTCTCCATCAGCCACTTCAAGGCGCCTGAAATGTCCCTCGGCTTCTGCGCCTCCTCGCCCCAGTGCGTAAGCCACCCGGGATACGTCTCGGCCGAAATCGCCGGAACGCCGGGGTTGTACTTCCTCGCAAGCGCGAGGGCGTTATCTTCGGTAATGGAATTAAGGCCAATCGCGATCTCCGGGTCGGGGTAGACGAGGTCCTTGAGGAACTTGTCCTGGGCGCCGTCTGCCATGTACATCGGGCCGAAGCCGCGCCCCTTCCAGAACGCCTTGAGCGCCCTTATGTAGTCGAGGTCCTTGTCGCCCCAGCTGCCGTATTCGTTCTCGAGCTGCACAAGGACGATCGGCCCGCCGTTCTTTGCAAGATACGGCTCGGCCACGTCTGCTATCGCATTGAGGTACCTGAGGCACTCGGCCATGTACCTCGGGTCGGACGAGCGTATCTTTATGGAGGAGTCCTTGAGGAGCCGCACCGGCAGCCCGCCGAAGTCCCATTCGCAGCAGACATACGGCCCCGGGCGGAAGAGAACCCACATCCCCTCGTCCTTGCAGATTTCGAGAAACGCCGCGACGTCGCGCGAGCCCGTCTTGAAGTCGAACGAGCCGTCTTCGCGCTCGAACCCGTTCCACATGAAGTAGCACGAGACGGCGTTGAGGCCCATCGCCCTGCACATCTGCACGCGGTGCCGCCAGTACTCGCGCGGAATGCGCTGCGGCACAAGTTCGCCCGCTCGTATCTGCAGCGGGCGGCCGTCTACCATGAACTGCGGCGCGCCTTCGGCCTCGCCAAACCCCACGTCGAAGGACTTCGTCGCGCATCCGGCCGCAAAAAGGGCAATCGCCGCCGTTACTGCCGCGGCTCTCCTCACGGGAACACCCCTTCTGCCACCTCGCGCACGTATGCCGAAAACGCCTTGCGGGCGGCATCGCCCAGTTCGGCGTAGCGCTTCACAAACGACGGCGACGAGTCGTTGAGGCCGAGAAGGTCGTGCATCACAAGCCACTGCGCGTCGCATTCCGGCCCGGCCCCTATCCCGACGGTCGGCACCTTCAGGGCGGCGGTGATTTCCGCCGCGAGCTCCGCCGGCACGCACTCGAGCGTAATCGCGAACGCGCCCGCCGCTTCGATGGCCTTCGCGTCGGCCATGATCGCGTTGGCGGACTCACGCGTCTTGCCCTGCTTCTTGAAGCCGCCGTATTCGTTGACGCTCTGCGGCGTCATCCCGACGTGGCCGAGCACGGGGATGCCGGCCTCCGTCATGCGCCTTACAAGCGCCGCAATGCGAACGCCGCCCTCGAGCTTCACCGCGTCGGCACCCGCCTTCACGAGGCGCACGGCGTTAGCCATCGCCGCGTCGTCGCCGCACTGGTACGAGCCAAACGGCATGTCGCCCACAACCATCGCGTTCTTCACGCCGCGCGCCACGGCCGCCACGGCGGAGACGGAATCCTCCATGTTCACGGGCAGCGTCGTCTCGTAGCCGAGCACGTTGTTGCCCATCGAGTCGCCGACGAGTATCACCGGCACCCCCGCCTCGTCGGCAAGGCGCGCAAAGCACGCGTCGTAGGCGGTGCAGCACCCAAGCCGCATCTTCCCCTTGGCGGCGCGGACAGTCGAAGAATTCCACTTTTTCATTTGCTCAGTATCTCCTCCTTCACGGCCTTTGGGGCGATCTCGAACGCGTCTGTCTCCATCGAATACGAGGCCCTGCCCTTCGAGAGCGAGCGAATCGCGGTCGAATAGCCGAAGAGTCGCGAAAGCGGCACTCTCGCATGGACGATCTGCATGTCGCCCTTCTGCCCCATGTCTAGGACCGTGCCGCGCCGGGAGTTGAGGTCGCCTAGGACCTCGCCCACCGATTCCGGCGGAACGGTTATCTCGAGCTTCATGATCGGCTCCAGGAATTCCGGAGCGCACTCAACCGCCACTTCGCGAAAGCCCATCATCGCCGCGCTGCGGAAGGCGACTTCGTCCGACATCTCGGGGTCGACGTCAGAGGCGCCCGTGCACTCGACTTCGAGGTCGGTCATCTGGTACCTTGCGAGGACGCCCGTGGAAACGCCGTCGGCAAGGCCCTGCTCGACGCATTCCTGAAGGTGCCTGTCGGCGACGAGCATGCGGAAGTCGCGCGACAGCGAGACCTTCACGCCCTTGCCGCGCTCAAGCGGCGAGACGCGTATCGAAAGCGTGACGAAGTGGCGCTTGCCGCATATCTCGCGGTCGAAGGTAAACGACTTCTCCGCCGACGCGGTTACCGTCTCGAGATAGCTCACCATGGGCTTCCCGACGTTTGCCGCGCACTTGAACTCGCGCTTCAGGCGGTCTACGAGTATCTCTAGGTGGAGCTCGCCCATGCCGGAGAGGATCGTCTGCCCGGTCTCCTCGTCTTCCCTGAACTGGCAGGTGGGGTCTTCGGAGGCAAGGGCGCGCATCGACTCGATGAGCTTGTCCTTGTCGGCGCTCGACTTGGGCTCGATCGCCATGAACATCACGGGCTGCGGCGCGGTGATGCGCTCGAGATGGCACTGCTTCACCTCTGCGCAGAGCGTGTCGCCCGTGGTGACGTCCTTGAGGTTCACGATTGCGCCTATGTCGCCCGCCGAAAGCTCGTCGACCTCGGTGCGGGCGTCGGCGAAGAGGCGCACCATCTTCATCACCCTCTCGCGCTTGCCGGTGCGCGGGTTGAAGACGTTCGCGCCCTTCTTTATGGAGCCTGAGTAGATGCGCACGAAGTAGAGCTTGCCGTACGGGTCGGTCGTGATCTTGAAGACGAGCGCCGTGAGGAGGCTGTCGTCCGGCGAGCGCGTGACCTTCTCGCCGCTCTTTAGGTCCGTCGCCTCCACTGGCGGACGGTCGAGCGGCGAAGGCAGGTAGTCGCAGACCGCGTCGAGAAGCGGCTGCACGCCCTTGTTCTTGAAGGCGCTGCCGCAGAGGACGGGGATGAACCGCCCGGCCACGGTCTGCCTGCGGATCGCGGGCACGAGCTCCTCCGCGGAAAGGTCGCCCTTCTCGAGAAACGCCTCCATCACCCCTTCGTCGAGGTCGGCAATGCGCTCGACAAGCTCCGCCCTTGCAAGCCTTGCCTCGTCGAGCGTTTCAGGGGGTATCTCCGTCGTCTCGAAGTTCTTCCCCTCCGATGCCTCGTCGTAGACTATGGCCTTCATGTTGACGAGGTCGATAACGCCGGCAAATGACTCCTCGCGCCCGATCGGGAGCTCGACGGGGCAGGCCGGGGCCTTCAGCTTCTCTCGCATCTCCTCCACGACCTTGGCGAAGTCAGCGCCCATGCGGTCCATCTTGTTCACGAACGCAAGGCGCGGCACGTTGTAGCGGTCGGCCTGCCTCCACACCGTCTCGGACTGCGGCTGGACGCCGCCAACCGCGCAGAAGACGCACACCGCGCCGTCGAGGACGCGCAGGGAGCGCTCGACCTCCATGGTGAAGTCCACGTGGCCGGGGGTGTCTATTATGTTTATGTCGCGGCCCTTCCACTCGCAGGATATCGCGGCGGACTGTATCGTTATCCCGCGTTCGCGCTCCTGCACCATGAAGTCGGTCGTCGTGTTGCCGTCGTGCACGTCGCCGTGCGCGTGGATCTTGCCGGTGTAGAAGAGAATTCGCTCGGTCGTCGTCGTCTTGCCAGCGTCGATGTGGGCGACGATGCCGATGTTGCGCAGTTTCGAGAGATCGGGGTTCATGTCAAAAAACACAAGAAGACGGCTTCGCGCCCGATGGCGTGAAACCGTCTTGTCGTGCGGAAACCGGGCGGTTAGGCCTGGGCCTCGTCAGAATACCCCTTGGACTTGAGGTACTCCAGCACCTTGCCGACGGTCGTGAGCTTCTCGGCGTCCTCTTCCGGGATCGCGGCGCCGAACTCCTCCTCGAACGCCATGATGAGCTCGACGTTGTCGAGCGAATCCGCCCCGAGGTCGTCGATGAAGGACGCCTCCGGCGTCACCTGCTCGGCGTTGACGCCAAGCTGCTCGACGATGATGTCTCTAACGCGGTCTTCAAGCTTTCCTGCCATGGTTTTTTACTCCTTTGTTTTTCAAATGCGAGAGCATTATATCATATTTGACCCTTGTAGCGCAAGGGGGGTGTTAGTTGAGCTCCATGCGGCCGCGGCGGCTGCGCATGCGGATGCGCGCGCGCTGCGACTTCTTGCGGGCCTTGACGCAGGGCTTTTCGAAATAGCGCTGGTCGCGGAGCGTCTTCAGGAGGCCCTCCTTGTCGAGGATCTTCTTCATGCGCTTAAGGCCGCGCTCCACCGATTCGCCCTTCTTGAGCTTGAGCACGATAGCCATCACTTCACCTCCTTTTCGGGCTCTTTCGCACCCTCGGCGGCCTCGGCGGGCTCGGCCGCCGTCAGGTACTGGAGGACGCACATCTCCGCGGAGTCGCCCCGGCGGGTGCCGAGCTTGACGATGCGGGTGTAGCCGCCCTTGCGATCCTTCATCGCGGGGGCGATCTTGTCGAAGAGCTTCTTCACCGCCTCAGGGTCGAGCAACCTGGACGAGGCAAGCCTGCGCGCCGCGAGGTCGCCCTTCTTGGCAATCGTCACGATCTTGTCGGCGTACTTGCGGGCCTCCTTGGCCTTGGGCAGGGTCGTCTTGATCGATTCTGCGAGGATAAGGTTTGTGACAAGGCCCTTCATGAGCATCCTGCGATGCCCCGTCGAACGGCCGAATTTCTTCACTACTCTCTGGTGACGCATTTTTGGCTCCTTCAGTTTTTCTTCTCTATGAGCTCAGGATTGAACTTGTAGCCGAGCGAGAGCCCCATGTCGCTGAGCTTGGCCTTGATCTCGTTGAGGGACTTCGTGCCGAAGTTGCGGTATTTCAGCATGTCGGCCTCGGTCTTGGAGATGAGCTGCCCGACGGTGGTGATGTTCGCGGTGTTGAGACAGTTCGTCGCACGGACGGAAAGCTCAATCTCGTTGACCGACGTGTTGAGGAGCTTGCGCATCTTCTCGCGCTCCTCGACCTCCTTGCGGGCGACGTCCTCGAACTCGATGATGTCGTCGCCGGCGTGGCCGACGAAGACGTCGAGATGGCTACGCAGCACGGCGGATGCCGTCTTGAGGGCCTCCTCGGGCGAAGTGCGGCCGTCCGTCCAGATGTCGAGCACGAGCTTCTCGTAGTCGGTGCGCTGGCCCACGCGGGTGTTCTCCACGAGGAAGTTCACCCTCGTCACGGGCGAGAAGATGGAGTCGATGGCGATCTTCCCTATCTCCTGCTCTGCCGACTTGTTGCCGTCGGCAAGGCAGAAGCCGCGACCCGTGCGCACCTCGCACTCGATGTCAATGGAGCCGTCGACGTCAAGCG
>JAEEHL010000107.1 GCA_016280825.1 Verrucomicrobiota bacterium | reverse complement strand
TGTATCCCACCATGCACGGCTCGCCAAGGAGAGTCTCTATCATAAGCCGCGTCGCCTTCGCGCGCTCCGCCTGCGTCCTGACGCGCATTCCGCACCCGTACAGGCATGGCAGGCTCGAGTCGACCGACGGGAAGCTCATTTCGGTGACGAGAAGCGGCCGCTTTGCAAACGCCGCCTTGCGCCTTATCTCGTCGGCAAGAAGCCGCGTGCGCGTGAAGTCCGCGTAGACCGCCTCGCGGTCGAGGTCTGCGTATGGGTAGCAGTTGAACGTCACGACGTCGCAGTGCCTGCCTGCGACTTCCCACACGACGTCGTGCGCCCCCTTGATGCCGGCGAACCTGCATCCGAGGACGAGATGGTTCGGGTCGTGCCTGCGGATGGCCTCTGTGAAGACGGTGAAATACCTGTCTGCGACAAGGCGCAGGAAGTCGAGCTTCACCTCCCTTGTCGCGCTGTCGGGCGAATCAAGGCCGCGCGAGGCGAGAAAGGCGTCAAGCGCCCTGCGCTCGTAGCTCGAGCTTGGCGCGCGGGCGCATGTGTCGAACATCCCCGTGTCGCGCTTGCCCGCAGGCCAGTTAAGCTCGTTGTCAAGGAAGTACCCAAAGAGGTCGCAGTCATCGGGCGTGCACTTCTCCGCGGCAATCCTCTCGCAGGCGGCGGGGAAATCCGGGTGGAAGACGTTCGAGAAGTAGAGCGTTCCGCCCATCATGCGCTCAGGGCTCCTGTTGATCTTCCAGTTCAGCGCCAGGCGCAGGTCGATCGTATGCGGGATTCCCCTGTGCCACAGGGTCTCGTCGCATCCGCAGCCAAGCAGATTGAACCCCGTGTCCCTGATTTGCGCGAAAGCGTCCTGCGACCATTTTTCGACAGAGCCGCAGAGGCTCTTCAGCTCTTCTTCGCCAAGCCACCACGGTACGCAAGCCTGGTCTATGGAATGCACCCTGAACTCGCGCCCGCGCGGGTCTACCGCCACAAAAGCGCCTTCCGTGGAGCGCGAGACCTTGTAGTAGCCCCCGGCGCCGCACGAAAGGACGATGCAGGCCAGGAGGGAGCTTGCGGCTATGCGTCTATCGAACATCAAGTCCTCATCGGCCCTGCTGGGCCAGCTTGAAGGGAGAGGAGAATGAAAAGCGAAAGCGCCGACAGTCTTTCAACTGCCGCAAGCATCCTGATTGTCGCCATATCGACTTTCTTCATGACTTAAGCCTTTGTTGCGTAGTATATCATAATTCACGTCGAGATGGGAGTGTCGAAACTCCAACTTTCCTTTGCGGAATGCTGCGGCTTATGCTATAATATCAGGCAAATGAACGAACTGCCGAAAGAGGACCTCGAACGCCTGATGGCGCGCGCATACGCCGTGAAAACGGCCACATGGGGACGGCGCGTCGCCTTGCGCGGGCTCGTCGAATTCTCCAACATCTGCACGAAAGACTGCCTCTACTGCGGCATACGACGCTCGAACGCCAACGTCACACGCTACAGGATGACTGAAGACGAAATCGTCGAAGCGGCGACATGGGCGGCGGAAAACCGCTACGGCAGCGTCGTGCTGCAATCTGGCGAAATCTCCTCCGAGGCGAACACCGCCTTCGTCGAAGGCGTCCTTAAGCGCATCCACGGGCTATACGGCGACTCGCTCGGCATCACGCTCTCTCTCGGCGAGCAGACGCGCGAGACATACGGAAGATGGAAGAATGCAGGCGCCCACCGCTACCTCCTTCGCATCGAGACGTCGAACAGGGAGCTCTACTCGAAGATCCATCCAAAGGGCCATTCGTGGGAAAGGCGCCTTGACTGCCTGCGCACCCTAAAGAACTTGGGATACATTGTCGGCACTGGCGTCATGATCGGGCTCCCGGGGCAGACAGAAGCCGACCTTGAGAACGACATTCGCTTCTTCAGGGATGAAGACGTCGACATGATCGGCATGGGGCCGTATCTCGCCCATCCAGACACCCCTCTCGCCGCAGAGGCTCCCATCCAGGCCAAGGGCCGACTCCTCGCCCTCACGCTACGCATGATCGCGGAAACGCGCCTCGCCATTCCCGACGCGAACATCGCCTCGACGACGGCGCTTCAGGCAATCGACCCGGAAGGCAGGGAAAAGGGGCTCCTTGCAGGCGCCAACGTCATCATGCCGAACGTGACGCCTGTCAAGTACAGGAAATCGTATCTGCTCTACCCCGGGAAGCCCTGCACGGGCGAGGAGTCGGAGCTGTGCCGCTCCTGCCTCGAACGCAGGGTGAAGTCAGTCGGCGAGGAGATCGCCTGGGGCGAACGCGCCGACCCACTTCATTCCCTGCCATCCCGCTAGTAGCGGTGCCTCACTCGATGTATAAGGATAAGGCTGGGTCGCCGATGGGGATGACCTCGCTCCAGCCGTGGAATCCCTTCTGCTCGTTCGGCGGGAAGACGACAAAGACAATGCCCGACATTTCCGGAACAACCAGCATCATGTCGCGCTTGGGATAAAGCTCGTTCGAATCGCCGCATTTGTCTGGCGCTGGAATGAACGTCGTCGAACAGGTAGGAGAGTAGATGATGTCCTTCTTCGTCGTCGGGTGGTAGCCGACGACAAAATCGCCCTTCGCAGTCACCGCGCCCGACGCAGCGAACTTCAGCGAAACCGTGCCGACCCTGACAGGATCGGAATCGCCGTCGTCGTCCCAGACTTCCTCGACGTAAGTCGGCGTGTTCTGGACAAAGTCCTTCATGGCCGACTTCCACGGCTCGACTTTCCACTTGTTCTGTAGGCCTTCAACAGAAAATCTGTACAACCCATAGAGGGAGCTTCCATACACGACGCCGCGCACGACCTCGCTACCCGTGGGGTCGCAGACGGATTGTCTTGAGACCTCGACGACGTTGGTCACTATCTCCTTGCCACTCTTGGCGATTAGCGTCGCGCCGAACTCAGGCTGATGTGGAATCCGCCTCCACCCCCCTTTGGCGTAGTCGAACGACGCCGCGGAAAACGTCCACGCCTTGCCGTCCGCCTGGTACTTGCCGCTGATCTTGCCGTTCGCCGCAACCGTCATGGAGAAGATGCCCTCGACTTTTGACTCATCGGGCGACTTGATGAACATATCCCTGATTACCGCACCATCGAACGTGCCTACCGCCCAGTCGGGCAGCGGATCGACCTGCCAATAGCAGATATAGGTCTTCGACGACTTGCCAGCTGTCGTCACGGTGAGCTTCACCTCGTAGGGCTTGGGCTCGCCATCGGCGTTCAGCTTCGACGCGGCGGTCGGGGCGCCGGCGAGATACCACGCGCCCTTCGCCTTGTCCTGCACGAGCTTGACGCCAGAGGGGAGCCCAGACGCCTTCACCGTGATGGCGGAAAGCGCAGTCGCCTCAATGATGCAATCCGCCGCTACTCCGCAGTACGTGGTGAAAAACTCCGGATTTTCGGCGTCCAGCACGACCGGTCCGTCATAGTCCGGAATCGAGGCTACTACCTTGATCGAAGCCTCGTCAGCCTCGGGCGACACGAACACCGCCG
>JAEEHL010000106.1 GCA_016280825.1 Verrucomicrobiota bacterium | reverse complement strand
CGTCGACACGATCAACAAGTTCGGCGGCAAGCTCCCCGACGCGGTCGGCATTCCCGAGGAGCAGCTCAGGAAGGCCGCCAAGAGCGCCGTCTGCAAGATCAACATCGACAGCGACTCGCGCCTCGCGATGACGGCGGCGATCCGCAAGCACTTTGCCGAGAACCCCGGCCACTTCGACCCCCGCCAGTACCTAACGCCCGCGCGCGACGCGATGAAGGCGATGTACATCCACAAGATCGTCAAGGTCCTCGGGTCGAAGAACAAGCTGTGATACCTGTTGCCTGAAGGGAGTTTGGCATGGCAGCGAAGACTAAATCGGCCTACGCGCAGGCGGGCGTCGACATCGACGCGAAGATGGGAGCCGTCGGCTCCATCGCGCAGATGGTCTCATCCACCAAGACGCAGAACGTCCTCGGCGGGATAGGCTCCTTCGGCGGGCTCTTCAAGGTGCCCGCCGGGAAGGACCAGATACTCGTCGCCTCGACGGACGGCGTCGGCACGAAGCTGAAAGTCGCCACGATGATGAACCGCCACGACACGGTCGGGCAGGACATCGTGAACCACTGCGTGAACGACATCCTCGTGCAGGGCGCAAAGCCGCTCTTCTTCATGGACTACGTGGGCGCCTCGAAGGTCGACCCCGCGCAGTTCAAGTCGATCGTGACGGGGCTCTGCAAGGCGTGCAAGGAGAACAGGATGGCGCTCCTCGGCGGCGAGACCGCCGAGATGCCGGGGATATACCCGCTCGGCGAGTACGACCTCGTCGGGACCATCGTGGGCGTCGTCTCGCGGAAGAAGCTCGTCACCGGCAAGTCGATCCGCGCGGGAGACGTCATTCTCGGCTTCCCGTCGGGCGGCCTCCAGACGAACGGCTTCTCGCTCGCGAGGAAGATCATCTTCGACATCTGCCAGTATTCCTGCAAGGACCGCCTGCCCGGCACCGACATGACGTTCGGGGACGCGCTTCTCGCGGTGCACCGCAGCTTCCTCAAGCCGGTGCAGGCGCTTATGCAGAGAGTGCACATCACCGGCATGGCGCACATTACGGGCGGCGGCTTCCAGGACAACATACCGCGCGTGCTGCCGAAGTGCGTCAACGCGGAGATAAAGAGGTCCTCCTGGGAGGTTCCGACGATCTTCAAGTTCCTGCAGAACCAGGGCAAGGTCGACACCGACGAGATGTACCGCGTGTTCAACATGGGCATCGGCTTCGTCGTCGTCGTTCCGAAGCGCGAGCTGCAGAAGGCGAAGAACGTCCTCAACGCCCAGCACCAGAAGTACTACGAGATTGGCGTCATACGCAAGGGCAAGGGCATAGTCACGTTCGTTGACTGATGTTCATCGACTGGAAAGGTTTCACGCCCGAAAAAGCCGCGGACTCGCTGCCGCGGCTTTTTGAAATTGCGGAGGCCGGCTTCGCCAAGGCCGAGGCGGCGGAAAGCGCCGCGTGGGAGGACATCGACTACGCGCTCAACGACGCGATGCGCCCCCTCTGCGACGCATGGGGCATGGTCGCACACATGTCGTCTGTCGCGAGCAGCCCCGGCTGGCGCGCGCTGATGGAGGAGTGGCAGCCGAAGGTCGTCGCCTTCACGCTCCGCGTCAAGCAGTCGAAGCCGATCTATGAAAAGCAGCGGAAGATCCACGAGGCCGGTGTCGAGGACCCCGTGAGGCGGCGCATCCTCGAAAGGGCGCTTCTCTCCGCAAGGCTTTCCGGCATTTCGCTCGAAGGCGGCGGGCGCGAGAGGTTCAACGCGCTGAGCGTCGAGGCGTCGCGGCTTTCGCAGGACTTCCGGAACGCCGTTCTCGACGCAACGGCCGCGTTCAAGTACGAGAAGGGCGGCAAGACCTACACCATCGACGACGCGGAATATCCCGAGACGATGAAGCACTGCGCCGACCGCGACGTGAGGGAGCGCCTCTTCCGCGCAAGGTGCGCCCGCGCCCCGGAGAACATTTCGCGCATAACGAGGATGCTGGAGATACGCCGCGAGCTTGCGGCGCTCCTTGGCTTCGGGTCGTTCGCGGAGCTTTCCCTCGCCGAGAAGTGCGCGCCGTCCGTCGCGGCGGTGGACGCCATGATCGACGCGCTCGACTCCGCGACGGCCGAGAGGGCCGCAGAGGAGGCGAAGGAGCTTGGCCCCGGCCTCATGCCGTGGGACCGCGCCTATGCGGCCGAGCGCCTGCGCGAGAGGAAGTACGAGTATTCCGACGCCGACATGCGCAGGCATTTCGAGCTTGAGGACGTGCTTGCCGGGCTTTGGCGCGTGGCAAAGGCGCTTTTCGGAGTGGACGTGCGCGAGGTGCATGGCGGGCCGCCCGCATGGCACGGGGAAGTCAGGCTTTTCGAGGTCGTCGACGGCGGGCGCGTCATTGCCGGGTTCTACCTCGACCCGTACGTGAGGAACGGCGAGAAGCAGGGCGGGGCGTGGATGAACGAGTTCCGCAACCTCTGCGTGCGCAGGGGGGAGAAGCCGCTTGCGACGATCGTCACGAACTTCCCGCGCCCCGACGAAGGGGGCAAGTGCAGGCTCTGCCTTAGGGAGGTCGAGACGATCTTCCATGAGTTCGGCCACGCCCTGCAGTGCATGCTGACGGAGGTGCGCGAAGAGGACGCGGCGGGGATAAGCCTCGTCGAGTGGGACGCGGTGGAGCTTGCGAGCCAGTTCATGGAGAACTGGGTTCTCGACCCGCTTGCGGGGTTTGCGCTGCCCGAAGACCTCAAGGCCAAGGCGAAGGCCGCGAAGAACTTCATGGCCGCGACAGCCTGCAGAAGGCAGCTTGCGTTTGCGAGCCTCGACTGGAACCTCCACAAGGCGCTTTCCGGCACGGACGAGAAGGGCGTTCTTGCGATGCAGGGCGAGGCGTTCGCGAGGTTCGGCATCCCGACCATCGAGGGCGACAGGTTCGTATGCGCCTTCTCCCATATCTTCGGCGGCGGCTACGCGGCTGGGTACTATAGCTACAAGTGGGCGGAGATAATGAGCTGCGACGCCTACGGCGCGTTCGAGGAGGCGGAGCCGCGCGAATATGCGCGGATTGGCTCGAAGTTCCGCGCGACGGTGCTTGCCCTTGGGGGTAGCAAGAGCGCGTATGAAGTATTCAGGCTTTTCCGTGGCAGGGAGCCGTCGATCGAGCCGATGCTCCGCCAGCAGGGCCTAATCCGCCAACAGTAGTTTTCATCCGAATCGCTTCTTTTTTGCTGACCCATTAGATTTTACCATTTCCGACTTGACGGTAGGTTGCGATCCGGTTGACAAGTGGTACGGGAAGTGGTACAATATGCGCAAGTTTGAAGGAGAGGAGCAGTTATGCCGACATTGACAGTAACCGACGCGCGCAAAAATCTCTTTGGCCTTGTTGACGAGGTGGCCGAGGAGCATAGGGGATATTGTATCGTCGGCAAGCGCAACCAGGCCGTTCTCATTTCCATGGAGGACTGGAGCGCCATTCAGGAATCGCTCTATCTGAACAGTTTTCCCGGTTTGGCGGATTCGATTGTCGAAGGAATGAAAACGCCCGTTTCCAAATGCTCCACGGAGTTGAAATGGTGAGTTGGACGCTTGTCTATACGAAGCATGCGCAAAAGGATGCCAAAAAGATTTCATCGTCTGGGCTGCGTCCTAACGTAGAGCGCCTTCTGGGCATCATTGCTTCCGACCCGTTCAAGACGCCGCCGCCCTATGAGGCGCTTGTGGGAAACCTCAGGGGGGCAATATCGAGGCGAATCAACATCCAGCACCGCCTTGTGTACCAGGTTCTGCCCGAGGAGCATACGGTTAAGGTTCTCCGTATGTGGACGCACTACGAGTAGCATATGGACGTTAATTGTCTCGATGCAGGAATTTGGTATAATAACCCCTGTTTGGAGGAATCCTGCCATGGCACAGCCAATTAACATAAACAACGTTCCGATGAACTACTTCCTGCACGGCGTCGACGCCGCGCGGGAGGCGCAGAATGTCCAGGCTCCCGGCGGCGCGGGCGTCCAGCCTGCCGACAACGGCTTTGCAGGCGAGGCGCCTGCGCTTCAGCCCGGGCCCGCCGCGAAGATGGTGCAGCAGCTCGACGTGCTGCTCGTCAAGGCGGCGAAGGCGTCCACGCAGTCGCTCGACGGCAAGACCGTCAAGAGCTCGCTCCAGAAGCTCGTGACAGACGGCGCGCTCGACAAGGCATCCCTGAAGCTCCTTGCCAATACGGCCGACGCGGCATCCAAGACGCTCAAGGCGCTCGACAAGTTCACGGGCGCGCAGCTCGCTGCCGCCATAAAGTCCGGTTCCGGCGAGAAGGGGTCGTTCGCCGAAGTCGACGTGAACACCAAGGCCGGCAAGGCAATCAAGGCGGCGGTCGACGCCCAGAACGCGCTCTCGGACATGCTCGCGCAGCTCGACCGCCAGCTCGGCGCCATGGAGCGCAACGACGGCAAAATGCGCGAAGCCAACCCCAACTTCAAGGGGGTGGACCCCGAGCTGCACAACGAGGTGCAGGAGCTGCGCACCCTCTGCGACCGCCGCGCCACGGAAATCAACGCGCTCGCCTTCCAGATGCACGACTTCGCCGTCTACCAGGCCGCGCAGGGCGAAAACGCCGACCCCAACATCGCGGCGATTCTCAAGGCCAAGGTGGACGACCTCCTGCCGCGCCAGGCGATCGCCATGCACGGCACCGCCGACGCGCTGACGACTGTGAGCGAGCAGATCTCCGGCAAGCTGCGCCCTCTCGCCGAGAAGATCGACGCGTTCAAGGGCAACCCCAGCTCCGTAGTCACGGACGAGGGCTTTCTTGCGCTCCAGAGCGACATCCGCACGATGAAGGCGGCCGTCGCCGACATCCGGAAGAACGGCATCGAGGTCGGCGGAGGCCGCATGATCGTCTCGAAGGACATCATGCTGGCGCTCGAAAAGGAGGTCGCGCAGGCGGAGGAGCTTTTCGCGACGGCGAGGAAGGACGTAAAGCAGCGCATGCTCGACAACTTCATCGGCACGGCAAAAGATCTCTTCCGCATGGGCGAACAAGAGGAGATTCAGCTGGTGCGCACGGGCGACAAGCATGCCGAAAAGCTCCTCGACACGCGCGACCAGTTCATGGTGTCGCTGGTTGGCGTGAGGAATGCGGTGCTTGCGGAGAATCCGACGCAGCAGGCGATCAACAAGGCCATCAAGGACTCGGTCGCCGCCGCGGACAAACTCCTCGACGCCACCTACAACGTCTCGATTCCGCCCGGCCAGAGCGGAGAGGCCTTGACCAAGTTCGTCGGCACGGCGCAGGCCGCGCACACGGTCGTCGCGAGGTTCGCGGCAATGGTGCAGAACATCGTAAACTCTGAACGCCTCTTCACCGGCAGCGAGGCAATGAGCGTCTTCAAGGGAGAGCTCAGCGTGTCGTCGGTCGTCGAGAGCCGTGCGCGCGGCCTGCGGACCGGCGACGTAGATCCAGCAAACGAGGACGCCAACATCGAGAGCACCAGGCGCCTGGGCGAGGGCAACGCGGGGACGGTCTATCTCCTGCGTCGCAAGGACGGCTCGGAAGTCGTCTTCAAGGGCGAAATGGAAAGCCGCACCGGGCTGAACACCATCTGCGCCGGGAAAGGCGCCGCATACAAGAAGTCGCAGCAGACCGTCAACCTCAACATCGCCTCCAAAAAGGCCGCGAACGCGCTTGGATGCGGCAACCTGATCGTGAACTACAAGGCCGGAGTCCACAATGGAACGTTTGGGTTCTTCATGGACAAGGCCAAGGGACGCTCCGCCCGGGAAATCGCGAACAAGGGCGGCAAGAAGACAGACGAGGCCGGTCTCACCGGGTCGGAGATCTCGAAACTCGAGACAGGCGAGCGCCGCAGGGTCAAAGGCGAAGTCATGCGCGAGCTCAACCGCCTCCAGTGGACCGACATCATCACCGGCCAGATGGACAGGCACTACGAAAACTACTTCATCCACGTAGACCGCCAGACCCACAAGGTGACCGTCTCGGGCATCGACAACGACGCCTGCTATCTGAAGTACCGCACGGGCGTCGCGACCTTCGCCTTCGACGCGGAGCGCAGCAGCCGCTTCGGCGAAGAGCTTGTCAAGGTCTTGAAGGACGTCGGTGTGCGCGACCCGAAGAACGAGGCCAAGCGCCTGCTGGCGGAAGACCCCTCCATCACGCAGGTGGGGAAGAGCATAACCGTCAACGCGCTCAAGGTCACGAACAAGGCCGTCCTCGCCGCGCTGAAGAACCTCACGGGCCTGCAGTCCATCGCAGTTCCCGACACGATAGACCGGGACTTCTACGACCGCCTGATGACGCTCAAGAACGACCCTGGCGCGCGGAAGGCGTATCTCGACTCGATTGCCCCGCGCATAGGAGAGGAAAACCTCGCCGCCGCCGAAGCGCGCCTCAATGACGCCATCGTCCATGCAGAGGCACTTGCAGATGCGGGCAAGGTCGTGGAGAAGGACGCCTGGGCGGACGTAGCGACGCCCCGGCGCGAATCGGGCAGCATCAGGATCGAACTTCCCAACGGCCGGAGCAAGAGCCTCTCCCGACAGGCGTCATACGACATCAACAACATAACCTGCCCGTCGTACTTCGCCCGCGACAAGATCGACAGGCTTTTCGAGTGAAGTAAGACGAGCCCTATCAATGAACGACGAAACAATAGACATGCTTCGCGCCGATCTTGCCGCCATTGAGGCGGGCGAGACGGAGGCTCTTAGTTTCGTCTCCGGGCATGGCTTCCAGAGCCGCCGCTGGCGCTTCGCATTCGAGAACGACAATCTCTCCATCGATTTCAACCTGCCGCTCGGATGCGTCCTTGCGGACGAAGAAGCCCAGAAGGCCGAGAACGCCGAAGTCTCCGCCGCAATCCGCATGGCGCTGGTGCTGATTTCGGCATGGACCGAAAAGGCTGCTTCCGGCGGCCGCCTTTGCGTCGCGCACGACGGGGAAACCGCCAGCTGGCGCCTGATCTCAGGCGACGGCGAAGTGCTCGACGACGCAGACGACTGGGCGTCTCTTGTCGCAAAGCTCGACGCGGAAATCCCCGAAGAGGAAAAAGCCGTCATCTTCTGGCCGTGATTCATCAGAAAAGGACGACGGCCTATTGACAACTATATCACCAGAGTGATATAATACGTGGCATGAAGATTTACCATGGGTCTCAAAATGTCATCAAAGTTCCGCAATATGGGCTTGGCAAAGTCGGCAACGACTTTGGCCTTGGGTTCTATTGCACTGAGAGCGAAGATCTTGCGAAGGAATGGAGTGTTCAGCCGAACAGGGATGGTTTTGCCAATGCCTACGAGCTTGACACTGATGGGCTCAACATCCTTAGGCTGAACACGCCCGAGTTCACGATTCTGAACTGGATGGCAATTCTTGTGACGCACCGCCAGTTCAAGATGAAGGTGCCCGTGGCTGGCGCCGCATATCATTATCTAAAAAGCCGTTTTGCCGTCAATGTCGACGCATATGATGTGATTATCGGATATCGAGCGGATGATTCATACTTCGACTTTGCGGAGGCGTTCTTGAACAACTCCATCTCCGTCGAACAACTCGCCGTGGCGCTCCGTCTCGGCAAGTTAGGCGAACAAGTTGTCGTCAAGTCGCGGGAGGCATTCAGACGTCTCAAGTTCAACGGATTTGCCACCGCAGACTCCTCGCTATACTACCCGCGCCGTCAGGCGCGGAACGACTCTGCCGGACACAAATTCGAGGAGCTGCTATCAAGAAATGACTTCAGCGGACTCTACATGAACATCATACTGGCGCAACGGATAGGAAACGACGATGAGCGCATACCCAGAAACTCTGCTCCCTAACGCCCGTTCGCTTCTGGCCGACGCCGCCGACTATGCCGTTGTCGATCTTGGCGTTCCGATCGACGAATTCTTTTCGCTTTTTGCAGCCAGCAACTGGGCTAGGAGAGTCGAGCGAGGCGACCGCTCGACGGTACTCGGCATCTCCGGGATAGAGCTAGCGCAGAACGTCCTCGCGGAAAAGACCGGCGAACGCGAATTCAAGGCAGCAAGGGAAAGCCTGCGCCGGACGAAGGCCTATTGGACTGGATGGGTTCTCGCCTACTACCAGTGGAGGAGCAACCGCACGTTCCGCGAGATACTCAGTGCGCTGCCGGCAAGTACCATAGAGCAGATGTACGGGGTGTATCACGAAGCACCGGAAGAGAGGTTTGCCGCGACAGCGGACGATATCCTGCGCGAAAAGCTTCCTGAGACACGGCTCAAAAGGATTCGTTCCGCATACGGGTGTTCGCAGTCGCGGCTTTCGGAGATGTCCGGCGTTGGACTGCGCTCAATACAGATGTACGAACAGCGCAGGAAGGACATCAACAAGGCAGAGGCCGAATCCGTCCTGCGGTTGGCGCGCGCCTTGGGATGTGAGATTGAAGACATAATGGAGCCGTGAAATGGGAAGATGCGAAAACGCAGAGATATTCCGCGACACGGAAGCTCTATGCAGGGCACATCCGCGATTGAAGGATGCAATCGCCATTTCTCGCTCCAACCAGCGGCTTATACTTGACGGCGACAAGGTAGACGTTGCTCCTTGCGGCGATGCCGCAGAAGGACGCCTCGTCGTCTCTTCGAAGAGAACGCTCGAGGCGGCGTCCGCGTACGCGCGAACCATGAAGACCTGCGTCCTCAATTTCGCGTCCGCGAGCAATCCGGGCGGGGGCGTGGTAAATGGATCAAGTGCGCAGGAGGAGGCGCTTTGCCGCTGCTCGACACTCTACTTCAACCTGAACACGAACGAGATGTGGAACGGATTCTACTCTCCGCACCGCGCAGCGCGAGACCCCATCCACAACGACGACGCGATCTATACGCCGCGCGTCGTCGTGCTCAAGAGCGACACCGCGTTTCCGAAGCTGCTCCCAGAGCCGGAGTGGTACGAGGTGGACGTCATATCGTGCGCCGCACCGAATCTTCGCGAGCGTCCGAGCAACATCATGAACAGCGGTGACGGCGACAGGCGCGTTGAGATTTCGCCAGACCAGCTCCGTGCACTGCATGAACGCCGCCTCAGGCGAATCCTTGACATCGCCGCGGCGAACGGTGAAGAGGCGGTCATACTAGGTGCTTTCGGGTGCGGCGCGTTCCGCAACGACCCGGCTGTCGTGTCCGCGGCTGCGGCAGCTGTAGTGCCGCACTACCGAAGCCGCTTCAAGGCAATCGAGTTCGCCGTCTACTGCCGCCCAGGCGACACGCACAACTACGACGCATTCAAGCGCACACTAAGCACCTGACTGCCATTGGAAGGCAATTGCACTATCTGATGAAATGCATATGTTGCGAAGGTTCCTGCGATTGAGTAAGGTAGGGTCACGCGTCCCGCGTGACCGCTAACCCTAAAAAAAGCAGTTGGAGCCGACGAATCAGGCTTTCAGCCTTTGTTTTCAATAGGATTAGCAATTTGTCATTTTCACCATGTGGGTGAAATGCGGTGTAGGCTTGATAATCCTCCCCCTGCCCT
>JAEEHL010000013.1 GCA_016280825.1 Verrucomicrobiota bacterium | reverse complement strand
CGCCCAAGACCGCCCTGAGCGCCATCGTGTACCGCTGGGTGTACATGTTCAAGGCCTGCGTCCTAGCCTCGGGCGTCTTGGCATTGGCGAGGTCTGTCTGCAAGGCGGCGAACGACTCGGTTTCAAGGACCTCAACCTGCTGCCTGAACCCAGCGTTGTGCTCGATGTCGAGATTCGCCTTGAACATATTCTGGAGATTGCGGGCCTCCGCGAGGGGATCGGCGGCCTTCTCAAGCCGGTCGAGGACCTTGGCGTAATACGCGCCACCCTGCATGAACGTCATGCTATTGAGCGGGAACCCGCCGAAGCCCACTTCGTCCGTGAGGCGGTGAAGGTACGAGGAAATCTTCACGGGCTTCCCGTTCACGGTGACGCCTGCGGCATCGGTGTCGTCATCTACCTTCACCCGGCCCTCGGCCGATGTACGGTAGTCGAACGCCATTCCGAAGATGTCGAGTTCGTCGCGCTGCGGCGCCGGATGCGGACTGACGTAGTCGTCCGCCGCCTCCAGGAGGATGCTCGTCTGGTTGACGATAGTGTTCATCTCGCTGAGCGTGTTGGAGAGGCGCGCCATCGACTGCACGAAGCAGTTGATCTGGGGCGGGAGCTCAAGCCCGAGCTTCTGGAGTTCCGAGACCGCCGCATTGAGGCGATACACCATGTCGTACGAGAAGCGTCCCTTCGTGAGTATGGAGTCGAGGATCGCCTCCGCCTTGGCTCGGTTTGCATTGAGCGCAACCTTACCTTCGGGCGAGAGGAGCTTCTCAAGACCATCGAGGAAGAAGGTCTTGTCGCGGAACGCCGCACCCATGATGACGCGCAGCAGCTCGTGGCGCTCGTCGATACCATCCGGACGCTTTTGGAGCGTGTAGAGGTTGCCGAAGTCGATGAACGTGATTCCTCCGGACCCGACCATCAGGTTGCCGGCGTGCGTGTCGCCGTGGAACTTGCCGCTGCCCAGGAGCGCCTCGTGGAACCACGCCTTCGTCGCCTGGACGAGCAGTTTCTGCGAGCTCTTGATGTCGCTGTAGTTGTTGCGGCACCAGTCGATCATGTTGTTGATCTCGCCGCCGGAGACGTTCGGCTTCAGGACCGGCACCTGCTTCGGCTTGCCTGTCTTGGGATCAACGGGCCCGTCCTCCCACTTGATGTGCCCGGTCGCGGGATTCTGCTCGAACACCGCCGAAGCCGCATTGCGGATCTCAGCGATCTTCGTCTTGAAGAACTTGTCCACCGTCTTGCCCGAAGCCACCTCGGCGACCATGACGTCCTTCTTCGGAGGGACGACCGTCGAGAGCTTCATGGACTTCACGTTAGGCGCAATCGCCTGGAGCGGATGCGTCGCGTTCCCCTTGACGTCGTAAAGCTGAGCGCCCTCGTTGACGTTGTTCGCCTCGTTGCGGAAGTCGAACTCGGTCATGTACTGCTTGAGCTGCCCTTCCCATGTCTTCGCCATGCCGGGGCCGATCTTCTCGGCGGCGGCGGTGAAGATCTCCGCCTCGGCCTTCACGCGGCGCTCCGCGTCGTGGCGCATGATCTTGACGACGAAGTTCCGCGGATCATTCTCGCCCTTGATCTTGAACTTGCAGAGGAACGCCTCGCCCACGGACGCCGCGCCGAGCGACTTGACAAGTTCGATGGACTCGATCTCCGGCCTGTCTTCCTTCCCCTGCGACTCCTTTATCATCTGCATGAAGTGCGCCTGCACCACCTTGCGCGGAATCGGCGCGAGCGAGCTCTTCATGTCCTCGAGCGCGTCGGCGTAGTCGCCCATGATGTCGCGCGGGAGACCCTGCATCATCTTCTGGAGAAGCGGGCTCGTGCCCTTCAAGATCGCGCCCGTGAACTTGTTGACGGCTACCTTCTGCGCCGAGACGAGCTTTTCGGGATCGTTCTGGAGACCCGAGAAGTCGAACGTCTGCGCGTAGCGCATGGCGGCGGCGAAGCACGAGCGCTTGTCGGCCTTGCTCAGCGACGTGAAGTAGCTCGAGATCACCTGCCGGAAGAACCCGACCTGTCCCGGGCTGTCGGAGTTGGCGGCGGTATCGAGGATGGCATTGAGGCTCTTGTTCTTGAACTGCGCCTTGAGCTGGTCTTCCGTCAGATCCTTGTAGGGATCTCCCACGATGCCGCCTTGGGCGTTGACGTTCGCGTTGCCGACCTTGAAGACGTCGTTGATGAAGAGCTGGATGCTCTCGCAGCCTTTGTTCGCCATCGACAGGATGATGTTGTCGAACTTGGCGAGCTCCGCTCCGGGCAGCTTTTCGGCGTCCTTGAGAAAGGCGGAGAGCTGCTCTACGAAATTCTCCTCCGTCGCGGCCGCGGCGAAATCCTTGCCGGTGGCCTTGCTGAACGCCGCGGCAAGAATGTCGACCATCCTGCCGAGACCGTCCTTTACGGCGTCCGCGATCTGCTGGGCGCAGGCCGTGTCGATGATGTCGGGGTTCTTGACGATTTCGGCGAGCGCGACGACGTTCTTGCCGTCCGCGAGCATCTTGCGCATCGCCTCTCCGGGGCGCGTGGCGGCGACGTCGCCGACCATCGTGTCGTCGGAGAATACGAGG
>JAEEHL010000012.1 GCA_016280825.1 Verrucomicrobiota bacterium | reverse complement strand
CCTCGCGAGGACAATCGACTTCTCCGGCTTCACGTCGCGGTGGATCGAGTCGTCGATGTGCAGGAGGTCGTCTATCGACTGGATCACCTTGTACGCCGAGACTGCAGAGCCGTGGCGCGTCGCATACGTGTCGCAGTCGTCGCCGGAACGGAATTTCGTCTCCTTCCAGTCGCAGCCGAACACGTCGGCGAGCGCGTAGTTGCCGCGGTTCCTGAGGCTGTGCTCGCCGAAAAGCGACGAGTTGCCCTCTGCTACGAGCGTGCCGCCTTCCTTCACCCATTCCCTTATGAGGTCGATCTCCTTCTCCGCGAGGAACTTCGATGTCGGCAGGTACAGGAACTTGTACTTGGAGAGCCTCTGCCTGTCGAGCGTCTCCGCCCAGACGACGTCGGAGGGTATCTGCAGCTGATTGAGGGCCGTCCACGCCGCCATCGCGTTGTGGTCGGTCCTCACGGGAAGCGACACCTGGAAGTACACCTGCTCCTTCACGGCGCTCGAGCTGCGCTCGGAGAGGACCACGGCCGCGTTCGCCGCGGAAGGCGCGATCTCGTAGAGCTCGGGCGTCTTCGCGACGCGCTGGAAGACTTCCTTGCCGGCGGCCCAGCGCCCGCGCTCCCAGCTCCAGACGTCGTACCAGCTCGTCTGCTCGAACATGTGGTGCAGGGCGAAGGAGTAGTAGCACTTGGAGTGCATCGCGTTCTGCCAGAAGCCCCTTAGCGCGTGCGCGTTCGACGGGCAGTACCAGTGGTACTGCTCGCTCATTACGCTCCGCGCCGCGCCGCCGTTGCGGTAGCGCTCCATGAAGTACGCGCTGCCGCGCCCGAAGGATTCGTACGACTCGTGCCCGAAGGAGTCGATCCTCTCGGCGGCATTCATTCCGCCCACGAACTTCTGCGGGTCTGCCGTCGAAACGACGTACGACTGCGCGAAGCCCTTGCGGCGCGCGTGGAGGTAGTCCTGCGACTCGTGCCAGGCGTCCTCGAAAAGCTTGCCGTTGAACTCGATGACGAGCGTCCTCAATGCGCCGTTCCATGGCGGCGCGAAGCCCGCCTCAAGCGGCTTCTTAGGCCCAAGGCAGCCAAATCCGATCCAGTCCGGGTTCCAGTTCTCCGACTTCTCGCCGGAAATGACCTTCAGCTCCGCGTCGCTTAGGTTCAGCGCCTTCGCCCAGTCCTTCCCGTAGCGCTCGGCGAGGAACTCCCTGAACTTCGCCACGTCTGCGCCCATCGGCGGCCACGTCTCCTCGGCCCAGAAGCCCTGGAACGCGGGAACGTCGCCGAAGCGCTCGAAGATTATCTCGGAAAGCGGGCAGTCGCAGCGCACGCGGCCGGGCAGCACGTCTATCCAGATCATCCCGAGGTCATCCGCCTCGCGCACCACGTCGGCGAATTCCTCTGGCGTCCAGTCGTTAGGCCATCCCCACGAGTTGTGCACGCCCGTGAACCCGGCGTCCTTCATGTGAGCCCAAAGAAGCTTCTGCCCGGACTTGTCGAAGGCCCCCTTCACCGTCTCGGTGCGGCCGCCGAGGAAATTGCACTTCTTCGTTATCGCGTAGAACGCGTCGCGCGAGCGGTACTCCTCAGGCTGCTTCACGCCGGGCGCGGCCCTGCCGTCCCTGTCCAGCTTCGCGAGCGCCTCTTCCGCCGCGACCCTTATGACGCACGGTCGCCCCCTCCACGAAAGATAATTGCCGCATGGGCGGACCTTGCCGTCCCTCCCCGTGGCTTTCCGCTTTTCCGCTTCGTCGATCTTCTCGAGCGGCTCCTGCGCGCGCTTGTCGCCGATGTCTCCGAGCGCGACTACCGCGGCGCAGCGCATTTCCTCGCCGAATTTCTTCGTGTCGTCCTGCACGATGGCGAGAAGCCTGTCCACGCCCTCTTTCGCCTTGAGGTGGCCAAGCGCGACGGCGGCGTACATGCTCGCAAGGTCATCCTTGTCGTCGAGCGCCTTGAGGACGGCGGGGATAGCCTTCTGGTCGCCGATGAGCCCAAGCGCCTGGATGGCGCGGCGGCGCATATACTCGCACTTCGCGCCGGTCGCGGTCTTGGCGAGCGCATCGACCGCGCCCTTGGCCTGCATCCACCCGAGCGAGATTATCGCCTGCGTGCGCACCTTCTCGTCTTCGTCGCCGATTGCCTTCACGAGGGCGTCGACGGCGGCCTTGTCGTCGGGCGAGATGCGCCCGAGCTCAAGCGCGGCGTCGTAGCGGGCCTTGGGGCACTTCGACGTGGAGAACTTCTCGACAAGCCCGGGGACGAGCTTCAGGTCGGCCTCGATCTCCTTCGCGAGCGCGGCGGACTTCGCCTCCTTCACCTTCGGGCGCATCTCCTCGATGAGGGCCTTCGCCTTCGCAATGTCGGCCTCCTTCGCATACCGCCTGATCTGCGCCTTGAACTGGTCCAGGTTCACGAACGAACCGCCCGTAATGTACATGAGGGCGAGGTCTCCGATGTCCATCTTCTCGAGCTTCGCCCTGAACTCCTTCATCTGGTTGTCGGTTATCTTGCGGATGATTGCCGTCCCCGACTTGAGCTGCTTGGCCATGCCGCGGCACTTGTCGCCGTCCTGCTTGGCGAGGAAGCGCGCATAGTACTCGAGCTTGAAGGCAAGCGCGTCCGGCTCGCTCGTCGTCTTGTCGCGCCACTCGGGCAGGATTCCGGGGCGTCGGTCGGGACCGCGGTCGTCGATGCAGTACGTCCAGCCGAGCTCGCGGCGCATGAACTGCGACTCCGCCTCGCGCACCGCGAGCGCCGCGTCGCCCTTGGAAGGCCTGGTCTGGCCGGTAAGGTACTTGAGGCACGCAAGGAAGAGCCTCTCCGCGCTCTCGCGCGTCTCGTCCACCATCTGGTACCCGAAGTGCGCGCCGAAGACGACGACGCGCCCGTAGTAGAAGTCGCCGAACGAGCCGACCGGGTCGCCCGCGCACGAGCAGAACATCTCGCCCTTCTCGCCCACGCGGACGCAGAGGTGGTCGTTGCCGCCGAACGCGACGGTCCTGCCGCCGAACGCCTTCGCGAGCGGGCTCTTGCCCTCGGGGCTGATCCACGCGCTCTGCACGCGGTTGTACACTTCGCCAATCTCCGGGAACATCGACCTGTTGGCAGTGCGCACGTAGCCGGAGCGGAAGCCGGAAAGGAGAATGCCCTTGCCGGAGGCCGCGTAGCGTATCAGGTTGAGCCGCGACTTCGGCGACGGGAAGTAGTAGCACCCCCAGCCGCCGCCGAAGAACATGACGTCGGTCTTCGCGAGCTTCTCGGCGTCCTCGAGCTCGCTCCTCTTGAACCACTCGATCTCCCACCCCGCCTTTTCGAGCGTGTTGGTAAGCCCCGTGCCGAGGCCTGTCCTGTGGTCCGTCCAGATGCCTATCGTCTTGGCCTCGGCGCAGACCGCGGACGCGGCAAATGCGGCGGCGACAATCAGCTTGGCGGCGCTTGTTGTCCTTATCATATGGGCTCCTTTTTAGGCGGTTGTTTAGGGTAGTATATCATATGTCCCCGCAGATTGCCACCAAAATGGATTTATGCCTGCCCAGCCTTTCTTGCCTTTCCAACGTGCGCTCGCGTAAACGGCAACCAAGCGCGCGCTCCGGGGGCGGAAGCTCGGATTCGCGCTGGTGCTCACTAATTGCCCCGCGAATACACGGGGCAATTCCGGCAATAACTGGAGGGTGCGACGCACGATTTCGCGGCCTTTCTTTTTCGCCGCTGTGGGAATGTCCCGCGCTCGCTTCGCTCGCTTGGCGAAAAACCGGCGCGTCGAAATCGGGTCGCTCCTCCGTTCTTGCCGTCGTTGCGCAGGCGTCGAATCCGACTTCCGCTCCCT
>JAEEHL010000105.1 GCA_016280825.1 Verrucomicrobiota bacterium | reverse complement strand
TTGGGGTCTGTCCCCGGCGTCCGGAAACCCATTTCCCGGCCACATGTATATTATCTCATATTGAACCTTAATTAACCTTAAGACGAACCTTAAGATTCCTTAAGGTTCAAAACGGCCGAAACCCGCATTTCGGCCAACAATGACGGGGCTTTGATCGCACTGGGGACAGACCCCCGCTTTTTTCTTTTTTTTGCCGCCGCGTCGATTTTTCGCCCTCTGTGCTGCCGGAAATACTGGGTCTGTCCGTGGGGAATCGGGGGGTCTGTCCCCGGTATGGTTCTAGTCTTTTTCTGAGCGCGTACTCTTGTGTCAGCGGACACGATTTGATATAATGCGCAAATGCGCAGAGTTGATGGTTCAAGTTGCGGACAACAGTGGAATGACAATGAGGAATTGCCATGAAAAACAAAAGAACGTCTTGGTTCACAGTCTTGACATTGTTTGTGTTCGTTGTAATCATTGCATTGAACATTGCAATGAGAACGTCTTCGGCTGCGCTGTCGGAGCATTCAATTCGCCTGGGAAGGGTAGTCTGGCGATTGGTCGATGCACAGAATGACATATCTGAACTGCTCATTGACGGAAAATGCGTTGCCTACGGCGGCATTGAGATATACGACAACGGCGGACAGCTATTGGGATATTGCTGCGAGAATGGAGCGGAGAAAGCTAGACTGTTTATGGTGGATTCTGCTTTGAGTGCGACGAATTCAGTTGTGTGGTACGACGATGTCATTACGGCACTGAGAAATGGAATGCCTCGTTTTGACTCGTCAAAATGTGGAACTTTTCTTGACTTTTACAAGAAGAGAATACGTTGGTAATCGAAGCTAATAGAGTCAATAAAGGCAGGCATCGCGGTTTGGCATCAACGTAACCTCTGGGGACAGACCCCGCGTTCTTTCAAATTATGTTAACAATCGACGCAAAACGGACGAAAGACCATCAACGTTTCGTCTCCGGCAGGGGCTCGTGGGCGTTGCCACGAATTATCGAGGACGGATTGTCCCTAAGCTCGAGCACGAATGCGCCAAACTCGTCGACTGCCCGCCCCACGTCGTCAATGAGCCTTTCCATCCTCGTACGTTCGCCCTCGACGAATTCATGCATCCCGGATACCAGCCCGGCGGCAGATTCTGCGACAACCGAGATGTTGCTCCACACGGAGCCAAAGTCCGTTTTGTTGAACTGGTGGAGCATCTTCGCCGCGGAAAGCGAGAGGCTTTCAAACATCGAGAGCGACGGCGGGATGTAGGGGTTCTCGGGAATCCACGTTATCGGCTCTGGCTTAACAGGGGTGCGAGGGAAGTTGAGCTCGACCTTGGAAAGGCCCGTGATGCCGCTTGAGACAACTGTCGCCCTAAGGCCCTCGTTTATGAGCTGCAGCACAGCCTCCTCCGCCGTGCCGCCTGGCCTCAGGGAAAGGTCCTTCGTCCTTATGGCCATTATGATTCGTATCTTCTGGCAGTCGTCGCCGTGGGCGTCGGCATACCGCGCCCCAACGAAGCCTATCTTGCGAACCTCGCCTACCTTCACGCCGCGAAAGTTCACGTCGCTGCCCTGCGCAAGGCCGGAAACCGGGTTGTCGTAGTACGTCTCGACGAGGAACTCGTCCCTGCCGAGCCCGGCGCCGCCGATGTACATCAGCGCCCCCGCTATCGCCGCCACGCCAAGCGCAAAGACGAACCCCGTCTTGGCGTAGTTTGCCCTGATGCCCTCGCTCATGCCCTGCCTCCTCTCCTTAGGAACATTCTCGTAAACTCGTCCTCGCATTCGTCCGCAAGCCACCTTGGCGCGCCAAGCGCCACCATCGAGCGCCGAGCCGCGTCGAACACGGCGCACCTGTCGGCCGTGGCGAAAATGCTGTCTAGCTCGTGCGTGACCATTATGAACGTCATTCCGCGCTCCTCCCTCAGGCGCAGGACGAGCTCATCGAGCGCGCTCGATGTAAGCGGGTCGAGGCCGGCGCCCGGCTCGTCGAGGAAGACGACGTCGGGGTCGAGCGCCATCGCCCTTGCGATTGCGACGCGCTTCTTCATGCCGCCTGAGATCTCGGCAGGCATCTTCCCGGCGGCGTCCTCGAGGCCGACCGAGGCGAGAAGCTCCATCGCCTTCGCCCGCCTTTCCCTGCGCGAGAGCGGGGAAAACTCCTCTAGGGGCAGCATCACGTTGCCGAGGCACGTCATCGAGCCGAAGAGCGCGCCGCTCTGGTACATTACGCCTATTCTGCGGCAGAGGCGCGCCCGCGAGGCGGCGCTCCATTCCTCGCCCGCGACTGTGAGCCGCCCGGCCAGGACGGGGTTGAGGCCTATCATGTGCTTCATTAGGGTCGACTTCCCGCAGCCCGACCCGCCGAGCAGGGCGAATATCTCGCCGCGCTCCACGGAAAAGCTCACGTCGGAAAGTACCGTCTTCCCGCCGTACCCGGCATCGACATGCTCAAGCTCGACTATATGTTCCATACGTGGCAGAGAACGGCGATTACCCCGTCGGCTACGGCTACCGAGACTATGCCGCCCACGACGGCTGCCGTGGTGGAGACCCCCACTCCGTCGGCCGACATGCGCGTGCGGAGCCCGGCGATGCACCCTATGAGGCCGACCATGGCGCCGAAGAGAACAGACTTTGCAAGGCCAAGCGCGATTATGAACGCGCTCGACGCCGAGACGACGTTGCTCCAGAACACGACGGGCGGCACGTCCATCGCGGCCAGGACGAGCGCCCCGCCGACGAGCCCGGAGAGCTCTGCGAAAATTGTCAGCACCGGCATCGCGAGCGCGGCGGCGGCAACGCGCGGCATCACGAGAAAGCCGACGGGCGCAAGCCCCATGGTGGAAAGCGCGTCAAGCTCGTCGTCTGTCTTCATTGCGCCTATCTCCGCGGCGAACGCGCTGCCAGAGCGCCCTGCAAGCACGATTGCCGTTATTATCGGGCCAAGCTCGCGGAAAAGCCCGATTGCCAAAAGCGCGGCAACGTACGAATGGAGGCCGAACGTCCTAAGCGACACCGCGCTCTCGAACGCGAGGATGAGCCCGAGCAGAAATCCCATCCCCATGCACACGGGAAGTCCGTCGCATGCCGCGCGCTGGAAGGCGAGCGCAAAGTCGCCGAACCTGAAGCGCCGCGGATGGATGGCGACCGACATGGCGGAGGCGACCGCCTCGCCGAGATACGACATCCTCTCGCCGAACGCGCTCATCTGCGGTCGGCTAGACTCCTGCATGCCGCCTCGAACGCGGCGGAGAACGCATCTGAAAACGCGGCTGAATAGTCGCCGTCGTCGGTTGCGCACATACCCCGCCCGAAGCCCACGCCTATGCATTCGCGGCCGTCGAGCAGCGTGACGGAGAGCTCCACCGTCGCCGTGCGCCTGCCCTTCTCGCGGCAGTCGAGCGCGAGCTTTGAAACCTCCATGTCGAGGCCGTACCTCGTCTTCGCCGAGGAATATGCCGTAAACGCCCTGCCGAAAAGCCCGGCTGAGAAAAGCCCATCTGCGGCCGGGCCTGAGAGCATGCGCGCCGGAGAGGCGGCGAACACGTTCAGCGAGTCGAACGCAACCGTGCCGTCTGGGCGCAGGACCGCGATCCTCTCGCCGTCGTACGGCGGGCGGACGGAAACCGACATCACCTTGACGTCGCCCTCGAAGAGCGGCGCAACTGCGGCATGGGGCTTGACAACCGACTCGACGACCCAGGCGCTGCGGGAAACCTCTACAGGCCCCAGGCACCCCCCGGCTGCGAGCGCAAGCGCCGGAGCCAACAGGGTCAGACATGATTGCCACAGTAGATTACCACAGTAGGCTTTCCTTGTCATAGCGGCGCGACCCTTTTGATTCGCCGCCTGCATTACTTCAAACGCGCGGTGGGCAACGCGGCTTATCAAGTGATAGCACCGATTTGGAAGATGTACTCTGTAACGTCTCATGCCTAATAGTATATCATAAAATCCCATTGGTGTGGCATTTTACTGTGGCAATCATGTCTAACCCTGCAACCCGAGGATGGGTGACGAGTAATGAGTAATGAGAGATGAGTGGGGGAGTGGGAAAGGGAACCTCCTAAACACCTCACTATCTCACGCTGACCGCGAAGCCCGCCGCCCAGACGATCTTGCCGTTTGGCGCGGTAGTGGCGGCCCTCGCCCAGCCAGCCCCGTCCTTGTGCGTACGGGAGACGATCCTGAGCGTATGCTCCGTGCAGTAGAGGTAGCCCCCCGACTCTACCGAGACGTCGTGCGCCTTCATGTCGGCCGTGACGACCATCTTCGCGTTGTTGCGCAGCTCGAAGCGCGTGCTCTTGAAGTCACGCGGCGAGTCTGCGCCGGCGGCAATGCTTGCAGGTATCTCCGTCCCGAGCGTATATGTGCCGCCCATGTTCGCTATCACCACCACGCCGCCGCGGCTTGCGTCCGCCGCCGTCTGGTAGTACACCGTGCCCGCGCTTCCGCCCGGGTTGCCGGTTCCGTAGCGCCTGCCGCCGTACGCCGTGACGGATCCCGCCCAAAGCGAGAAGTCCCTCGCCGCCGTCTCGTAGATCGCGATGCGCCCTCCGCCGCCCGCGTTACCGCCATCCGTGGGCGCGCCGCCGTTCGCACGGATGGCGCCGCTACCCGTCAGCGCGGAACAGGAAAGGTACACGCTCCCGCCAGACCCGGAATAGTACTGCGGCCCGTACTGGCCGTCGGCGTCTATGGCGCCGTCGACTCTTATCTCGCCGGACGCGAAGATCTTGATCGCGCCGCCGCCGGCGCTATTGGGGTAGTAGCCGCCCGAGCCGAGGTCGACTGGCGTGAATACGGAGCCGTAGCAGTAGGCGTGTGCAGCGCCATCCTGACCAGGATTGCCTATTCCGCCGTAGGCCGCAGAGCAGTTCATCGGCCCTGTCCCAGGGCCTGTCTGCGTCGGGTATCCGCAGCCCTTCGCGCTTACAGAGCCTCCCTCCTCGACGTATAGCTGGCCGCAGGAGACGTCCATCTTGTACAGCCCGGCAGATGTGTTCGCCGAGTGCGTCAGCACGCCGCCGTTCATTACCGCGATGCACTCTCCCACGGTGCAGGCCTCGTCGGCCGTGAACGTTCCGTTCGTGAGGATATTCACGTACTCCGCGACTTCAAGCGGCGCGCGCACCCTAAGCCCAGCCGCGCTCTCGCCGCCGCCGAGGTCGATGCTATTGACGGACACGCTCTCCGATATCGCGACGGTGACGGCGGAATCTATGAGGACGCGGTCGTTCGCGCTGGGGACAGACCCCGAAGACCAGTTCTCGCCGTCGTGGAAGCTCGTCGTTCCCGCTCCGCCGGTCCAGCGCACGACGCCAACGGCGAAGAACCAGTTGACGTTCGAGCCGAGGTCGGCGCAGGATGAGGCGGGGTATATCTTTATCCCGCCAGCCGTGCAGCCGCCCACTGAGCAGTTTTCGACGTTCGCGTATGCCGTGACGTCAAGGTTCCAGCCTGAGCCGGAAAGAACCAGCCCTCCGCCTGCAGGGCCTGAGATGACCGTGTACTGGCAACCGACTACCGCGCCCGACGAGAAGGATATGCCGCACGGCGCGCTCGACGAGACATAAAGCCTGTTCTGCACGGTGAAGCCGCCCGAGAAATCAAGGGAGCCGCCGCTTTTCGCGATGCTCACGTTCCAGAACTCAATATTCCCGAGGTTCGCAGTCTGGACGAGGTCGCCTTCGATGCGGAAGTCGCCGTGCCTGTGGTCGATCGCCGCGCCAGCAAGGTTGACGTTGCCAAGACATCTGACGGTCTCGCTTCCCGAGTAGACGATTGCGCCTGCGACTGTCATCGCATTCGTCACGGTGAGGTTCAGCCCCGCGAGCGAAAGCGCCGCGCCTGACGCCACTGTCAGGTCGCATAGCTGCACGTCGGCGCCAGAGAGGCTCGGCATGTTCGCGCCGGAGCCGAGCGCCGGGACGACGGCGCGGTCCGTCTCGACGGGAATGCGCCCGAGGTCCCAGTTGCCGGGATCCGCCCAGAGCGCGCTGACGGCGCCAGTCCACGTTATCGTCTGCCCCGGCTCGATCGACGGGAAGCTCCAGTTCGTGTTGTTCTGCCCCGCGCTCGCCGCGGAGCTGCGCGCCACGATCGTCTGCCCGCCCGACGCGTCGCATTCCGCCACGTCGACATATTCGACGTCCGTCATGGCAGATGCGTTGACGCTGAACGTCCACGGGCCGCCGCTCTCCTCCCTGAGCACGACGGGGCTCCCAGCCGCGCCCGCGATGGTGAAGTACCCCGCCGCGCCGACGCTCGTGCCGCTCGCAGGAAACCTGATTACCTTCCCGGGGGTCGTGCAGACAATGCTCCTGAAGGCGTTGTTCCCCGTTATGTGCGACACTTTCGACGCGTCCGCGAACTCGACGAACGAGTTCCCGTTCGCCGTGAGGACATTGTTGTTCGCCCAAGACCCCGCGACCGTCATCGTCACGTTCGTGAGGAGCATCCGCCCGTTTGTGTCGATTAGTACGTCGCCTACGTCGGTGTCGGTGACATTCGGGGCTATGAATTCCGTATCAAAGTCGCTCGCACATTCGCCGCGTATTATAAGCGTTCCCCTGTTCTCCGCCTGTGCGCCTGTCTTAAGGTAGACTGTTCCCGCCCCGCCGACATAGCTCGAGGCAAGGCTCTTGTTTGCATAGTTGCCGCCGTTCGCACCCACTGTGCCAGTCATTCCCGAGAAATCTGACGCAGGGTCGGTAATCCACAAGGACACGCGCCCGCCACTGCCTGTGGCACCCCTTGAAGTTACTGTGCCGCCGTCCGCCAAATATGAACCGGCTCCGGTGATTGTCCTTGCCGTTATCCAGACGCTGCCGCCGGCGCCTGAGTAGTACTGGCTATTCCCGCCGCTTGCGTCGATTGAGCCGTTGTTAACGAAGTTGCCCGCCGCGACGAGCTTGACTGCGCCGCCGCCAGGGCCATAGTTTCCGCCTGAACCGTATGTCGTGGGGCGTCTCACCGAGCCGTAGCAGTGTTTGGTTGCCGGCACATACGTTCTGCCGCCATGCGCCCCCGGTCTATTGCCGCCGCCTGCGCCCTGCCCGACGTCTTTGCCGTATCCCCTGCCCTTCACCGAAATTGCGCCGCCCTGGTTGATCGTCACATTGCCGGTGACGGTCAGGTCGAATTTGTACTGCTCGGAAGACTTGCCGACCGAATGTCCGGCAGAGCCGCCGCTGGGAATGACGAGCGACCCCATAAGTCTGGCAGGCGAGTCGACAAGAAGCCCATCGTATCCGGCAAGCGTCAGCGTGCCGTTCCCCTGCTCGCCCATTTTTATGCAGTTCTCTATGGCCGGGTCGCTGTTGTACGTAAGTATGCCGCAGTTTGCGGGGATCGTGTAGTTCGCGGGAAGAAGAAGCGTGTTGTTCTGCGCGACGACGTAGCCGTTCGTATCCGCGTTCGGCTTCTCGCCTTCGATTGGCGGCAGATGGAACTCGACTCCAGAGGGCAGGACAAGCCGACCGCCGTTCCTCAGGATGATCTTCTTGAGATTGTACTGGGCCTCTGCCGCAATTATTGGCGTCCCCCACGAACTAACCGTGTCGCGAACGCTGTTCTTCAGTGAACCGTCAACCATCAGTATTCCACCGCCAACGCCGTCTGCCGACGTTTCAAGGTAGACTGTGCCGCCGAACCCGTCATAGCCAGTAGTCCCGGCCGCGGACAGACCGTGGCTCTCAAAGGTCGAGTATGTTCCAGAGAAGTTGGAGAAGTCGCTGCCCGAGCCCGTGAGGACTATCGATATGCGTCCGCCGCCACCGCCACCGCCGTTGTTGGAGGTCGTCGCGCCGCCATTTGCGTTCAACGTCGCCGACCCCGTAATCGACCCTGCAACTATCGATATGGAGCCGCCAGCGGGAGCATAGTATGAAACATCCTTGCCTCTGGCCTGAAAGACGGGGCCGTCCATCGAAAGCGCGCCCGCGACCGTTATTTCAATCGCGCCGCCGCCGCAGCTTCCCGAGGAACTCCCGACTGTGTTGCACATCCTGAATCTGCCATAGCAGTTTTTCGTAGCCGAATTGGCCTTTTTACCTCCAATGCCCGCATGGTTCGCGCTGTCGTTCGAGCCGCCTGTCCCGCCCGGGCCATGTCCGCTGCTTGTCGATGTCGGAAATCCCTTCTCGTTCACGTTCGCCGAAAAGCCGGAGCCGACCGTCATGTCGCCGCCGATCTCGGCAATGACGTGATAGACGCCGTAGCCCTGCTTGTACGCGTCCGTGTTCCGCTTGGCATCGTTGCTCTTCCCGAACGACGGCTGCGCAAGGTGCGTCCATGTGCCGCCCATAAGAACGCAGTTCCCGGAGACCCTGAAAACTCGCGTCTCGCCATTGTCGTCGGTGACGCCGTACAAGGTGGTCGTCATGCCGTTCTTGCGCCCGGTGTAGAACGTGACTGTGCCGGCGTAGTCGGCAGTCTGCGTCCACGAGCCGGGAGTTACGTCGTTCAAGTTCCAAGTCATGTTCCCCGCGCCCGCCCCAAGGACGATGTCGTCGCCGTCAGCCGGCAGCGCCGCCGCCGCGACCGTGAGCTCCGCGTCCGCGCACCAGTTCGCGACCGCGTTCGCGTTCCCGCCGCCCTTCCAGTACAGCGTCGCCGCCGATGCGGTAGCCGCGCAGAATATCGAGACTGCGAGAAGAAGTAATGATGCCCTGCAGGTTTTCATGTCATTTGCTCCAAGCGCCATTCGTAATTCTGCTGTGAATTTTATCAAATCCAGCCAAATATGTCAATGAAGCAAGGTCGGTTCCTTCTTGCCACTCTCGAAATCCAACTCGAACTAAAGTCTATTTTTCAATTTCCATGCAAGGCCCGCTTTGACACGCCCATCATGGTCGGTCGCCGCCGAGACGTGCTGTTGGTCATTCGGCGGTCGTAAACGCCGCGGCCGCGATGTCGACCGCCTTCATGAGCTTCACGCGGTTTGCCTCAAGCGTGGCGAGCCACGGCGCCATGAGAAAGCCCTCCAGCCGTTCGCGCCCGATGCGCTTGCGGCAGAACGGGACAAGTGCGCCAAAGTTCTTCTCGTCCGCCCATATCGACCCGCAGGGGAGCTGGTCGTAGCCCGCCTTTTCGGTGATGCCAGATGTAGTCGCTCCATATCCACGCGCGGCAACCGCCAAAATCGCCGAGAGAGCCGCTATTGTCCTTTTCTTCCCGTCGAGCATTCTCGTTCTTTGCGGCTAAAATCACCACCCTCCTCGCGCTCCTGCACTTTGTGGCTAAAAACCCAGCGAGACTTAACCTTGTTAATCCTGTCTAAAAAACTCTGCGCCTCGGCGTCTCTGCGCGAGACAAAGAGGGACGATGGACTCGCAAATCGGCACAGCAAACGAGCGCATAGCGGCAATGTGGAGTTGAGAAGAGAAAGCTTGTGCGGCGCCATCCGCCGCGCCGACCTCACAGCATGCCGCTGATTGGCTCGCCCTTGTGGAAGAACCCGACGGGAGTCACGCGAAACGTCACAGCCCCAGCAGGCACTTCGTCGGCACCAATCACGAGGCGCGAAGCAGTCGGCACTCGCCCGAGCGGATGGAAGTGGAGCTTCTGCGCGAGCCTCCATTTGCCCACTTCGCGCCCTTCCACGAGCGCGGCGATTTCGTATAGCACCACGCGGCCCTTCTCCCCGCCTGCGACTGCTGACGGGAACTCGACAACGATCTGGTCCTCCAGCTTCCCCTTCGTGTTCGGCCCCTGCTTGCGCATGGCACGAACCGCAGCGCCCGCGGGGAACTTCGGCATGCCAGCCCGCGCCGCCTGCGCGGTATACCCGTAGACGGGATTTTCCGGGTTCGCCGGCACCGGCACCGTGCGCATCGGGCCGGCCGCCTCGCCAAGCGCGAACTCGCGCCGCTCTATCTCAAGGCGGTCGGGCCACACGTCGATCACCATGCCCTGCCGCCCCTTGCGGCTCGTTGCGCCCATGTGGTACGCCTTGGAAGTGTCCTTGCGGCGCGAATTGACGCACTGCCATTCACCGGCATAAGGCGTGGAAATCTGCAGCAGCGTGCATGTGTTGATGGCCGTGAACGCGCCCTGCCACACGGAACGGTCGTCGGTGAGGCCCATGTGCGAATGGCCGGAAAACGAGACGGCGTTCGGATAGTCCTTCAGGAACTCGGTAAGCTCGCCGCCGTCCTCCGCGCCATTGCCCCAGTAGCTGAAGAGCGTCCCCTTGGGATGCGGGTGCTGCACGCAGAAGAACGGGCGCGACGCATCGAGGTCGAGCTCGTCGGCGTGTTCGGCGACATAGGCCGGGATGTCCTTCTCATGCCCCCAGTGGGCGCAGAGGAACGTGTACCCCTTCACCTTCACGGAATAGACGGGCTTCCACTCAAGGCCAAACGCGCGCTCCCATGCCTCGGCCTCGTGCCCGCCGATTGCGCCCTTCTGCGCGGCGGCGATCTTCTCGGGATCCTTTGTCGCCTTCAAAGGCCATTTCCATGCGAGGCAGTCGTGGTTGCCGTACACGAAGACAGGCTCCACGCGCTCGCCGTCAGCGCCCTTGTTGTCGGGGAAAACCTCGCGCCAGACCTGCCCGACGCGGTCCAGCTCCGACATCTTCCCGGTATCGGCCATGTCGCCGGCAATCACGACGGCATCAACGCGGCAGCCTCGGAAATGCTCAAGCGCTGCGCGAAACGTGCCGGTGGAGCCGGCGACGTAGCCATTTTCCGTCCTGCCGTTGTCGCGTATGTGGATGTCGCTCACCACGCCAAGGCGAAGCGGCGGACGCTCCGCCACGTCGGCCAGCGCACGCGCATGGAATGTCGCCCACGCAGCCGCAAACCCGCCGCCCGCGAAATGGATAAACTGCCTTCTTGTGTTTAGCATACCCAACTGCAACTGATAAAGCTACCTCTCGCCTGCGCTAATCTCGACCTTCCCGCCGACGCGGCGGCCGTTCACGCGGCGGCCGTCGGAAAGCGCGAGGTTCTCGAACGAGACTTCGTGCCAGCGGGAGGGGCAGCCCTTGAAGAACTCGACCTTGCCGTTCGTCTCGTGCGCCATCAGCTCGAGGATCGCCGTCACCGCCGCGCAGTGGCCGTCCATCTGCATGACGTCGTTGCCGTGTATCCACTCCGTGTACCCGGCGTGGACTGCGTTGTGGTGCGAGCCGTGCCCGTCGTCGCAGAAGTACGCGTCCCACGCGTGAAGCGCCTCTACGGCGGCCACGGCGTTGCCGCGACGGACGTGGATTATCGCCGCCCACGGGACGCACCAGCCCGTCCACTTGCCTGTGCCTGTCGCCATCCAGTGCTCGTAGGCGAGCCTTATCGCCTTCTTCTCCATCACGCCGCTTACGTCTATCACGTCGAAGGGATACAGCCCCGCGAGATGCGAATGGTGCCTGTGCGAAAACTCGAGCTCCTGGCCGTCGAATATCCGTATGCCGTGCGGCCCGTCGTTGTAGCGCGGGAGCCGCCGCGATACGTCCGCCCAGCGCGGGTCGGGCCTCTCGCCCAGCATCGCCGCGGCCTCGGCGAGGTCCGCCGCGAGCCTGTGCGCCGCCGCGAGCTGGAAGCTCGGGTTGCGCCCGACGTTCTGCTTAGGTCTCTTCCCGCCCCATTCGGGGCTCGGGCCAAGCGGCATCGAAAGCGCCTTCCCGTCGTCCTCCATCATCGCGCGGTAGACGTTGAAGGCGCCCTTCATGAAGTCGTAAGCGCCTTCCTTCAGAAACGCGACGTCGCGGGAGTACCTGACGTACCTGAACATCATCGCCGCCACCCACGCCGTCGAGCCGCAGTCTACCGTGCCAGCCCAGTAGCCGCCTATGTGCATGCCCCTGTCGTCCACGGCATGCGACATCGCGTAGCCGTCGTCTATGCCGACAAAGAGCCGGGCGTTCTCCCTGAGGCGGGAACGCCACGAAAGCACCATCCTGAAAAGCGGCAGGAGATTCTCGAAGTGCCCGCCCCGGTACGCGGGCGAGTAGCATTCCTGCACGTTGATGTTGAAGTGGTAGTCGGCGCTCCACGGGGCGCGCTTGTCGTCCTCGAGCCACGGTCCCTGGAGCCCCGCCGGAACGCCGTCGGGGTCGGTCATCGCGCCAAACCTGTACATGCCGTAGTCGTAGATTCTCTGTATCGTCTCGTCCGGCACCTTGACGCGCGCGCCCTTGCGCCAGAATTCCGCCCAGCGCCTTTTCGCGGAGGCGGCGACGAAATCGAACGTGGTCGCCGCAACGTCGCGGCCTTCCGTGCGCGTTGTGGAGACGAAGACCTCGTTGCCGCACCTTCTCCACTTCAATGTCGCAGGAGGATCGGCGGGCGGCACGATTGTAAAGCCGCCAGACGACTCGCCGGCGAACTTGACGGCCTTCCTGTAGCCAATCGGCTCAAGGGTCTCAAAGAGCTTCGGCCAGTCCGTCGAGGGTATGGCCTCGACGCGGCACTCCGCCCCTTCGGGGAGCCGAAGCGCGAAGACGCCCCCCATGTCCTTGCACATCGAAAGCCCTATCGAGCCGCCCTCGGCGAGCGTTATCTCGCCCGTGCCGGTGAACGGGTCGAGAACGCCCTTTTGAAGCGTCTTCCCGGGGAGCGTGAGGACAATGCGGCCAAGCGGCAGGTGGAACGGGTTGCGCGGCTCGCCCTTCACCTCCTCCTTCGCGAAGATCGCCGCAAGCCGCGCCGAGTCGTTCGCCTCGACGGCGCTTAAGATGTTCGTGAAGCTCTGCGCAGCCGTCCACTCGTAGCCGCCGCGATGGTCCCAGAAATCCTCCCTGCCGACGGTGAGGTTGATCGTCTCGCCGCCGCCCCAGACAAGGACGCCGGTCACGCCGTCCGCAAACGCCATTCCCTCATGGCAGTTCCCAAGCCTCGGGAAGTTCCACTCAACGACTGCAGCCCAGCAGGGCGAGGCCGAGAGGAGAAGCGAGAGGAACAACGCGGTGCGGCGCGCAAGAAGCCCCTTCTGTGCACTTTTCTTCATCATGACGCCGCGTATTCTACCACATCCCGCTCCCCGCCGTCAAGCGCACTTGGGGGGAATGGGGAACGTGGAATGGGCAAAACCACCCAACTATTCCAAATGCTAAGGGGAGTCGGCAGAAGGCGGCTTGTGCGCTTCCTTAATTCTTCCCGTGTGATATGGCTTCCTTATGCCGTGGTCCAGATACGGCTCAGGATAGCGAAGAGTGCCACCCTGCGCCTTGCTCCAGTCGCACTGGCCGCCGCTTGCCCGCATTGCCTCGCATTGCCTGCGGACGGTCTCTCGCTCCCGCCTAAGCCTCCCGTCCCTCACGTGCCCAATGACAAGAAACGGGACGACAATTACCAGACAGACCAGGAGATCGCCCAGCAGCTCGATTAATTTCATCTCCTGCGCCACTCCACAGACAAGCACGAACAAGACTATCAGAACGGCCACAGCGATTCTGATCGTCTCCTTCATGTCTAAGTCAGCATCTTGCCGCATAGTTACCTCGCAATCTACACCATGACGATTTGCCATGTATACACTCTTGCCGCGTATTATATCATATTTAGTTTAGGTAGTGCGATGGTTAAGTGGTTCGGTAGTTTGCTCGTACCGTGATGAGTAATGAGAGATGAGTGATGAGTAATGAGTATGGGAAAGGGGATAGGGGACAGGGGTCAGGGGATAGGGGCCAGGGGTCAGTTGGTTACATGGTTAGGTGGTTGGGTGGTTTGCTCGTACCGTGATGAGTAATGAGTGATGAGTGATGAGAGACCTTGCTGAAATGAACCTCAATTAGCACCTACTACTTGGTGCAAAGGAACGAATCATAATGAGGAAGCGCGGAAGAGGGCTGCGCGTCGAGCGAAGTGACACGGCGAGGCGCGGTTCGGCGATTGGGCGGCGCGGCACGGCGCAGGACGAGGAGGCTGTATCCGGCCGACGAAGTATTGCGCCGCGCAGTGCCGTGCAGGCGCCGGGAGCGCCGAGACGGGGAAC
>JAEEHL010000104.1 GCA_016280825.1 Verrucomicrobiota bacterium | reverse complement strand
TCCAGCGTCATGTGGCGTGGATATGCCATAGTCAATATCAGGAATCTCCGCCTACTCCACCCATGACGACAGCCTCATCATCGGCCTCGTTCACGGCATTGGTCTTCGAAGGTTCTTGCGTTGGAGTTTCTTCTGGCTCCGGAATTTCTCCTTCTGTCACAAACACCTTGGCATCTTCGTTCTTGGCGTTCTCCTGATAACGCGAAGCGGGGAACTTGCCCATTACCGTAGGCGCGTGGCGTTCGCCACAACCGGCAACCGTGGCCGCAAAGCCGATGAGAAGCCCTCCCAGCGCCTTGCCGGACGCAATCGCCTTTTGTATGGCGCTCTGCCGCGCCGCGTTCTTCTTAGACAGCTTCATGTTGCTCCTTTCTTCCCTGATAGCAGTATTCTATCTAATTTCCCTCTATAAAATCAAGTGTAAAATAATTAATCTTGATAGCAGCCAAGCGCGGCGAAAATGCATTGGGTGCCCCCCGCGAGCGGCGACAGAACTCACAAGGCCGAGGGGAAAGAATTATCTCACGCGTCTCTGCGCGAGATAAAACCACCCTTTCACTCGCCGAAGCGTCGAGACGCAGCCGCCCAATCAAGGTGTCCGTCGACAACCGCCTTGACGTATGCGGCACGCTGGTTCTGCCAGTCAAGGTAGTAGGCATGTTCCCAGACGTCGATCACGAGGAGCGGCTTGACAAAGGGCTTGCCACATGGCGTTTCGGCGTTGGACGTCGATTCGACGACAAGCTTTCCGTCCTTCTCAATAAGCCACGCCCAGCCGCTTCCGAAGCGCTTCACCGCCGCGTCGGCAAGCGTGACCTTGCAGGCGTCGAGCGAGCCGAAGGACGCGTTGATCGCCGCAAGAAGTTCCGCCGACGGCTCGCCACCCTTCCCGGCCGGCGCAAGCGACCGCCAGTAGAAGTCGTGGTTCCAGATCTGCGCCGCGTTGTTGAAGATTGCCGTGTCGCCCGCGCTACGGGATGCGGCGACTATCTCTTCGAGGGAGAGCCCTTCGTATTTTGTTCCCGCGACAAGGCCGTTCAGCGTCTTCACGTAGCCAGCGTGGTGCTTGCCGTAGTGAAACGAGATCGTCTTTGCGGATATGGTCGGCGCAAGCGCGTCGTCGGCGTATGGAAGAGGTGCAAGTGCAATTTCCTTCATGGCGGATTCTCCTTTAATGATCCTGCATTGTTTCTTTATGTTTGCGGGCCCATTTAATCCGCCCGACATCGCGATGCAGGTATGATATCAAAATGCACCGCACGGTGTCAACACGCCCCTCTAACGTTGCATGCCGATTTTCATCCCGCCCTCGGGGCCTGTCCCCAACGTTTTCTTCGCCGCGTCATAGTCGCTTGGCGCGACGAGTACGCACATGCGCGTACCCATTCCTCCGTTGCCGAAAAGATGGAAGGCGCGGTCCTCCTCCAGCAATTCAAGGCGACAGCGCAAGTGGCATTCCTGCAGCTTTTCCGCCAATGTCTTCGCCTCGTGAACGGGAACATTGTCCAGAAGCACCGCCCAGCCCTTCCAGACACCGATCACCTCGCCATCTACCTTCTCTTCGCGCCAGTCAATGCCGCAGTCGTCGTCGTCAAGTTCTTCTATGTCCTTGACAGGCTTTTGTCTTGTGAATGAACAAAATTGCATGACGAGCAACGACACTACTACGACAACCACAAATATCGCGCCGCCATGCCACTTGCCGGACTGAACCATCTCAACAGCTGCGATTACGCCTAAGGCAAACGCCACGGCAAGCGCGGCAACTATGATTTTCCTCTTCATGTTCCCGCTCCTTTCTGGGAAATACTACCTAGCGCCCCTTCGCCCATTTCTCAAGATTCCTGAGGGCGAACGCGAAGGTCCTCTCCTTTGCCGTCTTGAGCGCGCACTCCCAGATGACAATGAGGTTCCAGCCGTCTTCCGCCCACGCCTTCTCGTGCTCCGCATCGCGGCGGACGTTGCGGCGGAACTTGGCGTTCCAGAACGCGCGGTTTGACTTGGGCCTTGTCGCAGTTGCGCAGAAAGACGTCTGGACGAGCTTGCGCCCATCCCACTCCCAGCCGTGCTGATGCCAGAAGCAGCCGCGAATCTCGACAAGGGCGCGGCACTTCGGTATCACGATGTCGGGATGGCCGACAATGCGCCTGTCGCAGACGCGGAAGCGATAGCCGTTCGCCCAGAGCATCTTCCTTACGCAGATCTCCGGCAGCGTGTCGCGCGAGCGTATCGCCGACATGATTTTCGACCTCTTCTCCCTGCTTACCGTGTCCATGCAAGTATTATACCATTAATCCCCGCTCCCCGCAAACATCATCTGTTGACCGACCCGGACGGCGTAGCCTTCGCAAGACATGGGAAGCCACGCAAAAGGCAAGGGCGGCGAGAAAGCTATAGATGAACATTCCTATAAGCATGTCTAAGAATCCCAACAGGATATTCCCCGCGACGGCCCGCGCTTGCCCTCATCCGCGTGTTCATTTTCCTTTTGCCTCTGCGACAAGATCGAGAGTTGCCTGCCACCACTCCTTGACGAGGCGGCGAAGGTTGTCAAGGCGTGACGGTTCGGGCAGAAGATCACGGTTGGCAAGGCTGATTACGCCCACAGCCCTCTGGTAGTTCCAAAGTTCGCGGATGTAGTCGAGCCGCGCCTCGGACGGCACCACTATCGGGGGGAAGCCCGCATAAAGCACGGGCAAGTTGGAGAGAAGCCTCGCAATCCTGCCGTTGCCGTCGAAGAACGGATGGATTCGCACAAACGAGACATGGGCAAATAAATACGCCTCAAGCGCAGCGCCCTCGTCCTTGATGTCGCCAAGCGACAAGTTGAACGCCTTTATCCAGTCTCGCATCAACTTCGACGTATCGGCGGCGGAGGCGTATGGCATATAGACGCTTTTGCCGCCCTCTGCGCCGTAAGTTCCGTTGTCCTCGCGCTTCCATGCGCCAACCGGCTGGTAAATGTCGCGCGTCTCGTCAGGCACGACAATGCGATGCAGCGCAAAGACATCCTCCTCGGAAATGCGCCCCGCGTCAAGCAATGAGCGCACGAAATCAACGCCCTTGGCATGGGCGACAACATCCTGATGGTCCTTGAGCGGCTTCCCCTTTACCGTCAACCCATACTCCAAGACCGCCATCGTGTCGCCAAGCGAAAGCGTGTTCCCTTCAATCGCAGTCGAATCATGCGTCCAAACCGCACGTATCGCCTTAAGAAGCTCCACCCGCCTCGATTCGCTGATTCCGTCAATGAAATTGCGCCGCCGTGCACCATGCGTGCGCAAAAACGACGCAACCGCATTATGCGACACCTGAAGGCCGTGGCGCATAAGCATTTCGGCAGCTATCGCCCTTACGCTCACGCCATCGGACTTAAGCTTCTTGACCTCCGCCTCATGCGGCGCAAGCTTGGATTGGTAAGGCTTGCCACCCTTTGTAACAACATTTCTCCTCATATCACGCATATTGTAACAAATAATCTGCGATAATTCAATAGCGAAGTTGTTACAATCCACAAATATCCGTAGCGATTTCGGGGCCTGTCCCCGTCACTATCGGGGGTCTGTCCCCAAACCGCCAGTGCAGGGCGAATATTTCTTCTTGATGTCAGGGTCGAGAGAGGACTGGCAGTTGTAGTTCTGGCGGGGATGCTCCTTGCCGTCGCCGACGCCTTTTTCCATCAATGACTTTAGCTCGTCCAGGTGCGACTTGTAGACGTCGCGCGGATCGCACTTGTGCTTCTTGCAGATGCTTGCCGCCATGCCCACTACTTCGCCCATCATGCCGTGCGTGCGCATGAGGCGCGTCGTGCCGAGCGCGATGTGCGTTACTGAAATGTCGCGCCCCGCCATGAAAAGGTTGGGCACGTTGCGCGAGTAGAGGCAGCGGTACGGAATCGGATACGGCCATATCCTCTCGTTGAACGAGTTGGACTGGTACGGCTCGCCGTCGAACTTCGACTCCTCCGCCGTCTTCGGGAGGTGCAGGTCGATAGTCCACGTCGTCGCGCAAGTGCCGTCCGGCTGGAAGTCCCTGTTCCTGAGGTGGTTCTGGTCGAGAATGAAGTCGCCCATGAGCCGACGCGATTCGCGGCGCCCCGCGTTGTACGCGACCCACTTTAGCTCCTTGTCGGCGAAGTCGGCCTTCTTCGAATAGCAGTTCTTGACGAACGCCCAGTTCGAGTACGCGACGAGAAGCCCGTAGTCGCGGATATGCTCCGCCTCGGCGATCTGGTCGCGCCCGAGCCCGGCCTCCCACCACCAGTCGCCGCGCAAGTGCGGCGAGCAGTTCGCCTCGTTGATTGTCTTGAGCATCCACGGCCGCACCGGAAACGCCGCGTCGCCCTCGGCCTTCCCCGCATACCACTGCACTGATGCGCCCAGCGTCACCATGTCGGCTGTAGCAGGCGCGTCCGGCTCGTTCGTCTCGCCCTTCGCCTCGCGGCCCATGCGGAAGTCCGCGCCGGCGAGATAGCCGAGGTTTCCGTCGCCCGTGCAGTCGACAAACCAGCTACCGTTGAACACGTACCGGCCGCCCTTGCGCGTGTCCTGCGCGAAGACACAAGTGATGCGTCCTTCGCCATTCGTGAGGACGCCGTTCACGTGCTGGTTAAGGTAGAGGTCGAGACCATTCGTCTCCTTGACGACCTTCATCTTGCGCTCGTCCTCGTAGACGGACGCCTCGCGCGCGTTGCCGCCCGACTTCGGTCCGATCTCCGCCACGACGTCGCCAAGACGCGGATACGGAGGGAGGTTCGCGTATGCGCCAAGATGGACGCGCACCTCGGACGAGTTGTTTCCGCCGAGAACAGGACGGTCGTGTACGAGCGCGGTCTTGAGTCCGAGCCGTGCGGACGAAATCGCCGCGCAGATTCCGGCAATGCCGCCGCCGACTACCACGACGTCGTAGGCCGGCATCGTCTTTACATCGCCATCGCGCAGCAACGAATCGCGACGGGGAGATTCCCACGTGCCTGGCGTAGCAGTGGAAAAGGCGATTGCGTCGACGCGTCCGTCGAATCCGGCAAGGTCGTGGAGAGCTACCGTGTTCTCACCGACCTTGAGCGTCACTTCGCCCACCTTGACCCACTCCCATTCTCCATTCCCCTGCCCGCCAATTACATTGGGCAGCTTCTCGCCATTTACGATAATGCTGAACGTGCCGGCGCCGGGGCAGAGACGCCAACACGGATTCCAGTACGCAGTCCAGTTACGCGTCCGCACCCAGACGCCGTATTTCCATCCATTCCCGATGAACGTCGTCTTCGCGTCGGAGACGGGCTTGCCCATGCCGTGGGCGAGGAGATAGGGAGAGCCCATCTGATCCATGAACTGGGTGTCGTTCACCCATCCGCCCCAGTCGTCGAACGACTCGGCCTCGATGAAAATCGTCTTCGCCTGCGCGGCAAGCGAGACAATCGCAACACATGCCGCGAACATGAGCGTCTTCTTCATTCGAAACCCCTGTCGTTCCATTTCCATGCCGCGAAGTATATCATATTTGCAGCGATGATTAAACCTAACGTTGATCGAATTTCTCCCTTTCTAAGGGGGAGAGTCTATTCTGCGCGCCGCCTTGCACATTGGTTCCCTTCGCACAGCATCTCCACAACCGAAGGGCGGGAGCGGAGGGTGGCGCACGAGAGGGCTTTCGCTGGTCCGGCGGAACCCGGGTCGGGCGAGCAGCCCTCCGCGATCGCCCGCAGGCACTCTTTACGCGAGCGCACGTTCGGAAGGCAAGGGAAGACTTGGCAGGCAAAATGCAAATGGGCTTCCAAACTCCAACGCTTGGGTTAAATGGTTTGAACTTGGCGGGGAAATCTGATATACTTGCGGACATGCCGGCAAGATCGGCGGAAAGGAACTAACATGAAGAATCGAATTGCGTTTGCATTGATTGCGGCTTGCGCGGCCTGCGCCCAGTCTGCCGAAGTGAAGATCGACTTCAACAAGGCCACTGGGCCGGTAAAGCGCGTAAACGGCGTGGGCCAGCCGCCCCTCGTCGGCAAGCTTGCGGGCTACCCCATGTTCCACTACCTCAAGGAGGCAGGCATCCCATACTCGCGCCTCCATGACGTCGGCGGCTGGCTCGGCGGCGGGCTCTTCGTGGACATTCCCGTCCTCTTCCCGAACTTCGACGCCGACGAGAACGACCCGAAGAGCTACCGCTTCGTCTACACCGATTCGCTTCTTCAGGCGCTTGAGAAGAACAATGTCGAGCCGTTCTTCCGCCTCGGCGTCACTATCGAAAACTTCGTGTCGCGCGGCTATCCCCCGATGAACATCATGCCGCCCAAGGACTTCGCGAAGTGGGCCCGCATCTGCGAGCACGTGATCCGCCACTATACCGAAGGCTGGGCGGACGGCTTCAAGATGAAGATCGACTACTGGGAGATCTGGAACGAACCGGAGAACGACCCGAACATAAACCGCAATCCGATGTGGTGCGCGCCGTTTTCGGAATACATCCGCCTCTACGGCGCGGTCGCGCCCTACCTGAAGGAGAAGTTCCCCCATCTCAAGATCGGCGGCTACGGAAGCTGCGGATTCTACGCAAACGTCGATTCCGACTACATGCCAGTGGCGAAGTCGTCGCCTCGCAACGCCAACTTCGTGAAATGCGCGCATGAATTCCTCGCCGCCGTGCGCGACAACAACTGGCCGCTCGACTTCTTTTCCTACCACTCCTATTCGGCGCCGGCCACGGCGCTTGGCCATGTGCGCGTCGCCGACGGGCTGCTCGACAAATACGGCTTCACCGCCGACAAGTGCGAGCGCATCCTGAACGAATGGCTGCCCTACGTCTCGCACAAGAACCTCGGCTCCGCCATACAGGCGGCCGGTATCGCGGCGGAGCTGATCGGCCTGCAGAACGGCCCCTGCGACGTCGCGTGCGTCTACGACGCCCGCTGCGGAGTGGGCAACTACTCACCGCTCTTCAATCCCCTTACCTACGAGCCGCACAAGGCCTACTATGCCTTTACCGCGTTCAAGGAGCTGCGCGACCGCGGCACCGCCGTGGCCGTGCAGGCGACCACGGACAAGAGCCTCTACGTTGCCGCCGCCAAGGGCGAGAAGGACGCCGCCGTCATGATGGCGAACGATTCGGACAAGGCGATACCGCTTGTGTGCGACTTCCAGGGGCGCAAGGTCACGTCCTGCCGAATTACCGACAGGAACCGCACCGACGCGGCATGCGACATGCCGGCGGAGCTTCCCCCGCGTTCGTTCATCGTCGCCATCCTCGGCGAGGAATAAACCCGAACGGCTACCTGCCGATTGCCCCGGGGCCGGCAGTCATGTTCTCGCCATGGAAGGCGAGCTTCGGGTCTGCCGCGCTGAAATCCTGCGTCCAGCCGTTCGCGAACCCAAGCTCCTCCGCCGCCTCGGCTACCTCTTCGTATTCGCCGCGGTTGACCTTCCTGTCTAACGGCGGCAGCTCAAGCGCCTGGTAGGCGGAATGGTGGCGAGGGCGCTACACCGGCATGCGAATGGCACCGCACGGGCGGCGGCCGAATGCGAATGCCTACCGGAAGATGATGGTGAGGCCCTGGTTCTTCCAGACTATGTCGCCGACCTTGCCGGTTTCGGAATCGGTCTCGCGCGTGACGAGATTCGCAAACGTGCCCGCCCAGCCCTTGCCGTCCTTGTGTGTGTACTCGCGAACCGTCAGTACGTTCGTTCCGGTGTTGAAGTTCACGTCTGCCGTCGCAAGGTCGAGGTCTTGGGCGCGTGCATCCGCAAGCAGCTTGACGCGGCCGCGGTTCCGGACAATGATCGCGCCGAACTTGACGCTGTCCGTGCCCTTCTTGAACTCCACGTATCCATCCTCCTTCATGTACAATCCTCCATTGTCGATGATTGTCGTGGAATTCTCGACTCTGTCGCCGCGCTGCAGGTATATGGTACCCGTAGACCCGATTCCGCGCTCGGAGTTCAACCCGGTGCCGGCACGTGCGCTGATGCTCCCAGCCCAGCCTTCAAAGCCGGATTCGTCGCTCAGGCAGACGGCGACTCGCCCGCCCGCGCCCGAACCTCCGCTGGACGCACTGCCGCCATTGGCGGAAATGGTTCCGCTTCCAGAGATGCTCGTTCCCGTAAGCCACACACTGCCGCCGGAGCCTGAGGCATATCCTTCGATGTTGGCTCCGTTTGCAAGGATGTCGCCGTTCACGACAAGCGCTCCAGACGCAGAAATCCGGACGGCACCGCCGCCGCCGCTGTTATACGAACCGGAGCCGCAATACGTAGGCGCGACAAGAGAGCCGTATGTCGCGGCCGAATTGGCGGCCAACCGCCCGCCGTGCGACGCGCTAGCTGTCTTTTGGTTGTTGCCCGTCCCGCCGTTATAGCCAGGCCCACCCAATCTCCCATACCCGCAGGCAGTCACATTGATTTTTGCACCGGCATCTACAGTGACGTTCCCGCCGACGTCAAGCGACACGCGATACGACCCGCCTTGAGTATGTGCAAGCGTCGCCCCCGACATGATGTGCACATCGCCTGCGACGGCATTCGCGTTGTTGTGCGCGAAGACGAGATTTACCGTCGCGCTCGTGAGGCCCGAGCCGACGATAAGTCTTTGCACCGAGAACGGCGCATTGACCGTCACCGTCTGCGATTCACCGGCCTCCCCAGAAATGAGAACCCTGGTGTTTGCGCCGGGCACAGCTCCGCTATCCCAATTGGATGCCGTTCCAAATACTCCAGTGCCGCCAATCCAGATTGCGCTTCCAATGCCGGAATTGAAGTTCCAGCCGAGGTTGCCCGTTGCGTCAACCGAGGCGTCCGGCAGAATCTCCGCCCCTTCTCGCGCGTCAGAATCGGATACTACGACGCCAGCGACAAACTGGTCGCCCACGTTCTTGAGCTTCCACGCCGTGCCCGCCGTCGTGCTCTGCAAGGTCAGCGCCTGTCCGCCGCCGGCAAGACGGCCCCTGAAGTAGCAATTCGTGGCGTCAACGGTGCTGCCTGCTGCAAACGCAACCGTGAGCGCACCCGCGCTGTGCACATCGAAGCGCGACGCCGCAAAGCCGTCTGCAAACGACACCGCCCCGCTCTGCTTCTCGACAAAGAGGCTTGCAAACGACTGGCCGTTCGGGTTGACCGACTGCGCTCCGGCACCTTCCAGACAGAAGATGGACGAGCCGGCCTCAAACGCGCCGCCAGCGAAGCTTACGTCCTTTGTGCAGACGATCTTCTCCGAGCCTGTCGCCCGCAGCGTGCCCGCGACGGAAAGCCCGTTCGTAATCGTCACGGAACATCCGCCCGCCAAGGTCAGCAAGGCGCCCGCCTCTATGGTCATGCGGTTAAGGGTATGCGAACCTGTCGCAAGGCGAGGCATGTTGGCAATCGGCTCGCCCTGCGCCGTCGCAGGGATTACGATCGTGTCTGTATCCGTGATCGGGCGGGCGCGGTCCCAGTTGCCTGCCGCGAGCCAGTCGTCGCTCGCCGCGCCAGTCCAGACTATCGTCTCTCCGGGGACTATCGGCGAGGTGAAGATCCAGTTGGCGTTGCCGCCGAGGTCGTCGCTCAAGGTCGCCGTCACCGAAGCGCCAGCGCTGGCATTTGAATTGGTCACGCTCACGTACTCGACGTTTGGGGTCGCCGTAGCCCCGAGCTTCAGCGCCCATGTCTTCGTGAGGTCATCCGGCGCAAGGTTCAGCTTCGCCGTCCCGTCGCCATGCAGCACGAGCGTGCCGCCGTCCGCAATCGTCAGGCAGTCGTTTGCCGTAGTGCCGAAGACGAGGCTCTTGCCCGGCACTTCGCAAACGAAGTTGCCATAAGTCGATTTGCCTTCTATGGTCGCCGACGTGGCGCCTTTAAGCCGAACTGTACCACCAGACCAGCTGGCCGTGCCGCCTGTCGTGTTGATGCTTCCATAAACCTCGACTTCCTCGTTGTCGGCGATGTTGACACCTCCATTGTTGCGGACAATGAGCGTGCCAAGGCTGGCGCTGTCAGCAGCCGACTTGAGCTCCACGTAGCCGGTCTCCTTCATCGACAGGCCGTTGTTGTCGACAATCGTCGTGGAATTCGCCACTCCATTGCCGCTTTGAAGATAGACCGTGCCCGCGGGTCCATGGCTGCGCTCGAAGGTCCCGCCAGTGCCGCCGTATGCACTCGTCACTCCCTGCCAGCCGGAGAAACCTGACGATTGGCTCAGGCAGACGGAGACTCGCCCGCCTGCGCCAGAACCGCCATTGCCAGCCCTGCCGCCATTTGCCGAAATGGTTCCGCTTCCAGACAGGCTCGTTCCAGTCAGCCACACGCTGCCACCGGATCCCGACGCATATCCACTGACTTCGGCACCGTTGGCAAGGATCTCGCCGTTTACGACAAGCGCACCTGTCGCAGCGATTCGGATGGCGCCGCCGCCGGCCCCGTTGTATGACCCGGAGCCGCATTGCGTAGGCGCAACGAGGGAGCCGTATGTCGCGGCAGAATAATTGGCGAACCGACCGCCGTGCGATGCGCTCGCCGTCTTTTGGTTGTTGCTTTTCCCACCGTTGTAGCCAGGCCCGTTTCTTGCCGTATAGCCGTAGCCTGTCACATTGATCTTTGCGCCGGTATCTACAGTGACGTTCCCGCCGACGTCAAGCGAAACGCGATACGACCCACCCTGCGCTTGCGCGACAATCGCATTGGAGAGGATTTGCACATTGCCTGCAACGGCATTTGCATTGCCGTGCTTGAAGTTAAGCGTTACCGTGGCAGAACCGACGGCGCCGCCGACGGTAAGGGAGTGGATGCTGAATGCGCTATTGACCGTGACGGTATAGGCGGCGGCCAGGTCTGGTATGACGATATCGTCGTTCGCGCCGGGAGCCACAGTCGATGGCGCCCCTGTCGAAGCCAATGTCCAATTGCCTGGGGTTTCGAAATTGCCGTTTACGGCACTCGTCCAGGTAAATGTATCAGCGAAAAGCGAAAATGAAAAAGCGGCGGCAAGCGCAACTACCATGTACTTCAACCGACTAAGCATGACCCAACCCCTTTCTGAAAATCTTTGATATTGATTATGGCGGGGGAGGATGAGAAAGCGGATTAACGCGGACTAGCGCGGATTAACGCGGATAAAAAAACGCGCGGTTATTGGGTTTTATGACGATTGGGCGTTTTTAAGGCGCGGCGGATCGCGCTGGGAACATGTGAGAATTGACCGGGCCATTTTAAGCCCGCAGGCCGCAGAATAATCAAATGGTGAGAAAATCAAGCACTGATTCAAGGCTAAAAAAACGCCCCCTGCAAGACCGTTGCAAGGGGCGTGAATTTCGATTGAAAGGCGGCTTCACAAGGTAGGCACCCGGGTCGCGCCTGAGCGATGCCAACAGTTGGGAGCGCACCTGTCAACGTTAAATAGGCGCGAGCGACGTTTGCCTGTGTAAACGGTTCTCGCGGGCTTTACGAATACGCCGCGCCGCTCGCAGAAGAAATGGCCCTTGGCATCGCGCGAATTGGGGTCGAGGTGCCGGCATTCTGGATAGAAGACCATGATCACCCCCTCCCGTTGATGCGGCTTAAGTGGATGTTGAGCATCACGAGAAGCCGCTTGAGCTGCGGTTCCGTGAAATCGAGCCAGGCGGAGTCGGAAACGAGCCTTTCCGCCAAGACCCGCGCTGGCACGTCCTTGACCATCCCGGACTGGATCATGACTCCCGCCATGTAGTCGTAGGCCGTGCCGCTCCAGCCATCCTTCGCCGTGACGATCTGCGTGGCCGCCTCGACGATGAGGTGCCTGATCCGCGACAGCGACCCCATCGAATAGCCAAGCGCCTTGAGGTGTTCGCCGCAGTCGGCGAGCGCCCGCGCCATGATGGCGTCGAAGTCGCCCCCTCGCGCCACGTCTGACAGGCTCTCGACGCCAAGCTCCTCCCGCAGGATTCGCTTGCGGTACTCCTCCGCCTGCTCGCCCTGCTCGCGGGCCGCCTGGCGGACGGTCGCGAAGAACGCCTTCCGCTGCGCGGTCGAAATGCCGTTGAAGCTCATGACACCTCCTTTTCGATGTCCGCGAAGTCGTCGTCGGTGAAGCTGTTGCCGACGTGTCCGATCTCCTGGGCCAGCATGAAGACCGCGAGCTGGGCGCTGCCTGTCGCCTTGAACGCCGCGCGCACAAAGGCCACGCAGGCGTCGTGGATGAGCTTTTTTGCTGCTTCCAATTCTGGATTCATTTCTTTACCTCCTGATTTTGGTTGGTGATTTAACCGCAGACTTTCGCAGACTAGGCGTCGCTAACGCTTGCCTCCTTGCTTGTTGGTTTGGCGATAGATATGCGTCAGGTCTGCTACCACCACCGGGTTTGCCAATAGCGGCTCTCTGTCGTGCCCCTCCAACCATAGCAGATCGCCGGTTACGAGATAGACATTAGAGTGAGACTCCATCAGATAGCGGAAATAGTCAGATATCCCCGCGGCATTAGACTCTTCCGGCAACTCTGGGTAGTACACCCCGTTTGCTTCTATGGCCCTGTAGACGGACACGCCAGCTTCTTCGACGCACGGTTCGCCCGATGTGTGTACGCGGCTTTTCCCATCTTTCGGGAGTTCGCCGAACCTGATGTATAGTCTGGCCGTTGCTTGCTTCACTTCGCGCCTCCTTTAGAATAGTGTCGGTTGATATCGCTGGTGGCGGTTCTTGACGTAGTCCTCGCGCCTGACGCGCTCTTCGAAGTAGACGCGCGCCGCCGACTGTTCGGCCGCGCTGCCGAAGCGGACAGCCCGGATGAGCTTCTCGGCGAGCGGCACCAGGACATGGTGGACGGTCTCGGCAATCGGCTCCTCCGGCCGGCCCTTGATGAGCCGCAGAGTGCTAACGAGAGAGAGAAACCTGCCGCACTCCTCAGTCGTGCAGCGGAGGTTGACGCGCTCCGGGCGCGTGACGCTGCCGGAGTTGACCGGCGCGAATTCTCTTGTGCGTTTTCTGCGGCTCATAGTCGCTTCACTCCTTTTTAGCGGTTATCAGTTGGCGGTTAGCTTTTGGCCTCCACCTCCTCCTGCACGGATGCCAGATGGTCGGCTGCGTGCGTGAAGATAATGGGAACCGGCCATTTGCGCAGTGAGGCCTTGTATTCTTCCATCTGGCGCTCGTCGAGGCCGAACGCGCCCATGTGCCACACGATCGCCGCCCGTTCAAACGGCTCCAGATGGATGCCGAGGTCATCCGCGATAAGCACACTCGCTACCCCGTGCCCAGGATATGGCGGCTGCACATATTCAAACCCGCCGCCCTCGCTGGTTTTGTAGCACAGGCATTTCACGAGATCGTGGTACATGCCGATGCGGTAGGCCGACACTTCCGGCACGGCCCGTGTTTCGAGCAGGTGTTGGGTCACACGCATCGAATGCCGCACCAGTCCGCCCTTCACGGCTAGGTGGTGTCCTTTGGATGCAGGCGCATCCAAGTACCCAATGTCTACCAGGGCGTCAAAGGTTGCACACGGCTGTTCTGTTTTCGCCCAGTAGAGCTTTATCGTTGCCAAGTCGTAGTCAAACATTGTTACCTCCTTTTGTTTCCTCCGGCCAGCAGTCGGCGATGTCGAGCACAATCGGGTGGAAGTCCGCCTCAGTCGAGCGGCGCGTCTCGCAGCGGAGATAGCGCTTGCCTTTCTGCGGCTTGATCGAGTCCTGCAAAATGGCCTTGGCCTCGCGCCAGTCGGCGTTGTCGATCTCCATCCGGAGGAGCGACATGATCTTGCCGGTGGAGAGAAACCCCTGTGCATTGGCCTTGAACGCCTCCGCGACGATTAGCTTCAGCGCCTGGGCGTCGTTGCCGCCTATCTTGGAGAGGACGCCTTCGACGTAGCCGAGCATCAGTTCCCTCGCGCGGACTACGCGTTCATCGAGGAGGATGTTGTACTGCTGCCGTATCGACACCTGGATGAGGCCGTCGAAGGAACGAGCCGAGAAGTTGCCCTTCTCGCCGAGCGACTCCTTGCAGGCGGCGAGCTCGTCGAGGTCGGCGATGGAGTCGCGCATCAACTGCTCCAGGGCCGCTCTCCCCTTGCGGAACCGCGCCTCGATGCGGCGCGTGATCTTGTCGCGGAGCTTGTCGTACTTGGCGACGTACTTGAGCGGGATGTCGTTCCCGTTGGAGTCGCGCATTGTGGTGATTTTCTTTGCCATGTGTTTTCTCCTTTTGTTACTTGCACTTGAAGCCGAGGCGGCGCTGCACCGCCTTCGGAGAATTGCTTCTGCGGCGTACTTCGCGGCGCACGGTCGCCTGGCTGCGCGTGTTGTGCGGTGGCTGCACGATGCGGAACTGCGGCATCATGTCGTTTGCGTACATATGGAATGAGGTGAGGTTCATGTTGTCTCCTTTCGTCAGTACTCCGTCTTCATTGCGCCGAGGCCGGCGGCGGCGAGGTTGTTGCGCTGCTTGGCAAGCGCCGCGTCAAGGTCGTCTTCCCCCGGCGCATCACACTCGGACAATGCAGCATCAATTGCGAGTACCGTGCGGTAGCCTCCGAACGCATTGGCCGCAGCCGCGACCTTCTGCGCCGCCCCCGACACTGACAGGGCCTTAGGCGAGAGAAATAGCTTGGCGTCTGCCGCGCTAATCTTGGGCGCGCGCAAGATGGGCTGGCAGCGGTTGACGAGCTGCGCGGCCTCCTGGACGCTCCCGGCGAGGAATCGGTCCCATAGTTCCGGAATAGCAGCGATCACGACGCAGCACTCCGTCTCGTTGACAATGAGCTTGATTGCGTTCGCGCACTGTGCGGACATGGTGTTCGCTTCGTCTATATAGAGGACACGCGGCTTCGCCCGCAGCGCGGCAAGCATTTCCTCCTCGATGCGGAACTCGGCCATCGTCGAGGGCAGTTTCCGCCCAGCCGCCCTCGCGACATCGAGGCAAAACGCCCGGTAGCTGTTCCGCCACGCCTGGCGCCCCTCGACGCAGACCGCGTTTCTGCTCGCGAGGTAGTCGCGGATCGCGGTCTTGCCGCCACCAGTCGGCGCGAGGACGACTACTACGCGCCGATCGTCGAGACCTTCGCGCGCGGCCGACAGCGCGGCAAGGACAGCCCGAGCCAGTGTCGTGCGTCGAAATGTGCGTCGCGTGGCCGCCGCGCTCTCGAGGTTCGGAAGTCGGCCCTCGACGTCCGCTATGGCGTCATCAAGCCGCTGTGAGATTGTCTCGAACCCGCCGCCATAGGTCCCGCTCTGGAGCTTGGACCATGTGGTGGACGAAAAAGGCAGAAACCGTCTCGAGAAGTCAGCGTCGCTCAGCATGTCGCGGCCCTCGATCTCTGCGATCTGCGCCCTCAGTTCGTTCAGCCGCTCAATGCGCGGCTTCAGTTCTTTTAGTTCATCTATTGTCATGTGTCCTCCTGTTTGTGGTTGGTGAATAATTCAGTTAATCAAAATCCCATTCATCGTCACCGGCATCGCGCCTGGCGAGATCGTGGACTCCAGCAGAGACGTCCACGCCTGCGTCCCCTGACCCCTGGCTACTGACCCCTGGCTCCTCGAGCCCGAGCGCCGCGATGTTCGCGGCAGCGCGGTTCGCGGCCGCCGCGAGGCGGCTTCTCGCGATCGGCCTCAGGCGCCTCGACTCCTCCGCGAGGACGTGCCTCCTCAGCCCGAGCTGCGCGGCAAGCTCCTCGGGCGTGGCGTCGGCACGGACGGCCTGCATGACCTTTGCAACGCCGAGGAAAAGGCCGTTCATGTCTGCCACATAGGCCTTGTCGCCGTCGAGCGGGTTCACCCAGACGCGGTACTCGCGGCCGCGCTCCAGCAGCTTGTCGCCCGCGACGGCCGCCACCACGAGCTGCGAGCCGACGTTCGCGTCGCGGTACCTGAACTGCATGTTGGCGTTCACCTTCGCGACGACGCAGAGCTCGCTGCCGAGAATCGACGGCGCGAAGTAGTCGGGCACCTTCTCGAGCACCTTCCTCGACTTCTCCCACGCCTCCTTCGGCGAAAGCCGCCTCTCGCGGTATTCGGCGTAGCCGGCCTTGACGAGCGCGCCGATCGCGCCCGACTCCTCGGGCGACATCTCGGCAGCGCACGGCACCGCGCGCCACGACGCCTCGCCCTGGAGCCGCACTTCGCCCGCCATGAAGCCGCACTCCGCCCAGCCCTCGAGCGAATGGACCGTTCGCCTGTCGATGTTCTCGTGCGCCCTGTCGGCGGCCGCCGCGAAGTCCTGCCAGGAAAGGAACTGGTACTTGAGCTTGTCGACGCTCACGCCCCTGGCCCAGGCGAGGGTGATGAGCTTCCTGGCCTCGGCCGACATCGCCCCGGTCTCCTCCGGCTGCACTCCGCGCCCGCCGCCGACTTCGCCCAGCACATGCCCCAGCTCGTTCTTGAGCGTGGCGTGCATCTGCTCGATCATGCCCTTGTGGCGCGGGTTGCCCTTTGGCGCGCCGTTCGGCAGCCCGGGCGCAACCGGCTCGTTCATGAGGCTGCCGGCCTCGAACGCCACCTCGCCCCTGCCCGCGCCCTTGCGCCAGGCGTTTATCGCCGCGAGCGCCGCGTCGAGCTCGGCGTCGCTCTTCGTGGTGCCGCGCTCGCCGCGTATTATGCAGCCCTCCGGCGGTATGCCCGAGACGCATAGGACGTAGTGGTAGACGTATTTCGCCCAGGCCGCCTTCAGCGTCTCCCTCGTGCCGTCGGCCTTCTCGCGTATGGGCTTCATGAGGTGGCAGATGACGTGCGCGGTCAGGCGGTCCATCGCGGCGAACTCCACGACGCGCTGGGGGGCGGCGTTGCCCGGGTAGATCACGGCGTGCTCGTACCACATGTCGTCCACCTCCACCACGCGGCAGCACTTGAGGCCGATCCTCGTCTTGGTGACGGAAAGCCCGAAGCGGCTCTTCGCCTCGGCCATGCCGCGGTGCGCCGCCACCATGGCGAACTCATCCGGCGTGAACTTCCTGAGGTTCCTCAGGCTCCAGCCGGGCGGCGGGTTGCGCTCGCCCCAGGGGCAGGGCTCGCCCGCCGCCGGATAGTAGCCGCGATCGGCGAGGTACATTTCCCGCCACGTCCCGACGCCCGGTATCTCGACGCCCGCGGCGAAGTCGCGCACAAGGCGCATCCACGCCGGGCGAACCTTGCGGCGGTTCTCGAGGCAGAGGCGCTGCCAGTGCTCGACGAACGCCTCGTTCGAGGCGAGCGAGCGCACCTTCTCGCGCTTGTACTTGCCCGGCACAAGCGCCCAGACGCCCTCGCTCCTGAAGTCGTCGAGCTTGCGGTAGAGGCTTTTGAGGGAAAGCCCCCTGTAGCCCATCGGCGAAAGGCGCGCGGCCATGGCGCGCGCAGCGGTCTTCTTGTCTGCGGCGGCGGCGAAGACCGCGAGCGCGTCGACGAACGAAAGCACCCTCACCGCCTCGTCGCCGGGCATGAGGGAGAACAGCCTGTCCATCTCCGACTGGGTGACTAGTATTAGATTGTTCATTTGCCCACCCTCCCCTTGAGGGATTCGTTGGCCTTCTTCGAGAGGTCTGCCAGCAGCCCGGCGACAGTCGCAAGATGCTCGTCGGAAAGCCGGTGGAACATGTCGCGGTTTTCGTGTATCTTCCAGAGCGTGTCGAGAGCGCCTCTCGCCGCAGCCCAGATAATCGTCTCGTTCTCGGCCACCGCCTTGAGCTCCTTGGCAACGTCCTTCGGCTTCCTGCCCGCGCCCTCGCGCTTGCCGCCGTGGCCGGCGTTGGGCTTGATGACGCCTATCTCGATCATCGCCTGGCGAACGGTCTTTTCCTCGAGCCCTTCGGTCACGATGTCTAGCTCTTTCTTCAAAAGCTTTTTCTCAAGTCCTATCGACTGCTCAGCCCGCGCCGCGCCGACGGTCTTCTGGAATGTCGCGATGTACTTGTCAGCGGTTTGCTGGGAAATGTCGAGCTTCTCCTTGCACCATTCGCACCATTGGCCGTAGCCAAGCAGCTGCTTTTGCTTTGCAAGCTCCCAGCCCGCCTCGATTATGTGCTTTAGCGCCACGTCCGCCGCGACTCTTGCGCGGGAGAGGTGAAAGCGAATCCTCTCGGCTGCGTCGGCATAGTCCGGCTCAACAAGTGCCGGCAGCACTTCTACTTCGTTTTTGTCGTTGCTCATGACTCTTTGTCTCCTGTTTTGTTACGCTTCGTCCGGGATGTATTCATTGCGCTTGATATACGCCTCGGCGGCGACGCGGGCGATGATGTAGCGCCCGTTGAGCAAGTTCGCCTCGAGATTTCCAGTTTTGATGTCGGCAATGATCGCGTCAGTAGTCGCCATCCCATACGCGGCGGCGATGTCCGCCGGCGCGATGATCGGCTTCTTCGGCAGCCGGTCGATTATTGCCTTGGTTGTTTCGTTCATATGCTTTCCCTTTTTAGTTTTTGACACCTGACACCTGACTACTGACCCCTGACTACTGACCCCTGACCCCTGACTACTGACCCCTGATCATGTCCGGGTCGATAAGGAAGTCGGTAGAGCGCTCGCCCCACCTCCTGATGTAGGCGCGGCGCTTCAGCTCGATCCGCCAGCGGACATCCGAACAGCGCTTCGGCTTCTTCGTCGCCTGCATGAGCACCTTGTTCGAGATCGGCTTGCCGATTGAAGTGACGTCGGTGGTAAGGCCGGTGATCTTGCTCATAGCATGTGGCCTATTACGAGAACGAGGTATCCGGCCATCCCGATCGCCGCGACAAGACGCAGGCAAAGTATTTCGGAGTCACCGCCCCTGGCCCCTGACCACTGACCACTGACCCCCGACCCCTGACTCCTCTTTTCCAACAAGACCCTCTGCAGCATTTCCATTTCCTTCTTCATCGTGTTACCTCCTTGATGCCCATTTGGGCGAGTTTGCGAGAAAGAATCTTGTTAGGCTTGCGCTGGCCGTGCAGGACGCGGCTCAAGTGCTCGCGCGAGCAGCCCAAGCGACGCGCCGCCTCCTTCACTCCTTCAAACCTCACCTGCTGCCTTATCATTGGCTTCGCCATTTTACTTTCCCTCCTTAAGGCTCTTCTTCAGCTTCCGCTCAACGAGCTGCATGTCAGTCGTGATGTGGATGTCGCCCAAGTACTGCTCCCAGGCGCAGTCAACTTCAAGACCCATGCGGCCCAAGACTTCGATCATTCCGCCAATGCGGGCGCGATTGAGCTTTGCGCAGATCTCGCCCTGGTGAAGCATGGCATGTCTGTGCAGTTCCCTGATGCGCTCTGCAATGTAGTTGGCGTCAGACTGGTAAAACTCGCCAAGAACTTTGCCTGTCGCACGCCCAATCCCTTCCTTGATCATCCTTTTTTCTCCTTTGTTGATTGAAGCTGGGATTGAAGCTTCGCCACGAGATTCTCTGTCGCGACCGCCACCTGCTCAAGCAGATGGAGCGCTTGGCAAAGCTTGCTGGAAGAACCTCGTACGTAGTTCACCAACTGTGGCACGGCGTACGAAACAGTCTGCATGGCCGACCGAATGTAGCTCTGGCTGTAGAAATTCAACTGATCAATCTCATGCTCAAGCGCTTCTTTTTTCGCGAGCTTGAACTCGTCGCCTTTGCCATTTTTCTTCTTCAACTTTTTTCCTCCTTTGTTTTCTTGCCAATGTCACGTTTGTGTGGTATAATCTCAACCTGTCACGTGGTGACAAGTGCGTATTGTAGCAAATTAGTTGTAATGTTGCAACAAGAAAAAGTAAAAATTTTGTAGCAATGGAAAAGAGGTTGGAGACACTGCGGTATTCGCTCGGCCTTGAGTGGGGCGAATTGGCCGAACGGCTTGGAATAAGCCGCTCGATGATAGGTTTCGTTCGTAATGGCAAGCGTAAGCCGAGTGCTGCGCTACTGCTGCGGATATCGGAGCTTGAGCAGCGAGCTGGTGGCAATCCTGTAGCAGTAGCAAACGATGCTACAAATTGGCGCGAGCGTGCGCTACACGCCGAGCGGAAGTTGCTACAAGTGCGCGAAGCCCTGGACCTTATTCTCAAGGGAACTGCAAAACTTAATGAGGCAGTGAAATGAAACCCCGTAAAAAGCCGTCGCAACGAAAGCGCGCGTTGTTGCAAAAGGAAATACATTCCATATGTCCTTTCTGCCAGAGTCAAGAAGTTGACACTTTCGAAGTTCATCATCTAAACGAGAACCCAGATGACGATAGATTCGAAAATGAACTGATGGTCTGCCCAACTTGTCATGCAAAGATCAATGTTGGAACGATTCCGCGCAATGACGTATATAAAATGAAGGAGGCGTTAATGAAAGTATCCGAGCAACAAAAAAACTTGTCAACAAACTGCCCAGCACCACATGATGGTATTATTCAGATTAATCATGGCGACAATGTCGTACAAGCTGCAGGGCAGGTCACTATCAAAATGCCGCGTGGTCGTCGGGCAAAAGCGGCCGTCCCAGTATCTGGCGTGATAGGCACAAGTCCAAAGGAACGGGCATATGTCAAGCATCTATACGATCGATTGTTTGACTATAAGAAGGCCATTCCAGGCTACGACGATGCTCGCGCAGGAAGGATCGTGGCGCGATATATACGAGAGGCATTTGGATCCACATGGAGTTATGTCCCCATTGATCGGTTTGATGCACTCGTGAAATTACTACAGGAGAAGATTGATGAAACACCACTAGGACGAAAACACAAAAAGAACGGCACAAAACCATATTCGTCCTTTGAGGAGTTTTTAAACAAATAACCACACCTACACCACCACCACGCCGCCCCCCTGCAAGCCGCTTGCAGGGGTTTGTTTTCCGCCAGATTTTTCCCAGGAATTTTTCTGTAATTTTTCTGTTTTTTTACTTGACAAGCCCAATTCTATTGGCTCAAATTGAGCTACTTTACAACCAAGGCGTAAACTTTTTCAGCTTGATTTTTACTGTTTTTCATCTTGATTCACTTTACAACCACGGCGTAAACTGAATCAACTTGAATACTGCCAAATTGGGCAAGTAGTGCCAAATCGGGCATTTTCAAGATGATTGGCGGTTTTTGCGGCAAACCCCGAAGTAGCCCTGTCGAGAGTTTGTCTCCATACATTCTCTCGTTGTATAATTCGCGCTGTCCACCCGGACTACTCTCAACTACCTCCTGAGACGCGTGGCCCCGGCGATACGGGGCGCTAATTTGGGACGAGGAAAATGAAAACGATTGAAGAGATAGATGCGCTGATGAGCGCGGCAGTTGAAGCGGGGCTTGAGGGCCTCGACTTCATGGCCGAGTTCGACTACGAGACCATTGCCCGCGGCTACAACGGCATCGGCCCGGAGTTCCTCGGCCCCGAGCTCCGCGCGAAGGCCACGGCGCATCTCGCGCTCTTCGAGCCGGCCGCCCTCATCCACGACATGCGCAACGACGTGGGCGACGGCACGCGCTACGCCTTCAACTACGCGAACATCGAGTTCAGGGAGAACTGCGAAAAGCTCGCCAAGGCCGCGTATCCCTGGTGGAGCTGGCGGCGCTACCGCGCGCTCGCCGTCTCCCGGCTTCTCTACGACTTCGTCTCCGGCCAGCCCGGGTGGGTGGCATGGTGCGAGGCGTCCCGAAAGAACGCAGCAAGAAAGGAACAAAGATGAAAAGACTGATTGCAATTGCCGCGATGGCGGCGCTCGCCGGGTGCCAGTTCGCCATGCTCGAAAGCGATGGCGACGGCAAGTGGAAGGCGAAGGTGTGCTCGCACATGTTCTCGCGGCAGTTCGAGCGCTTTGCCGCCGACAAGAAGTCGGCCGGCGAGTTCTCGCTGCAGCTCAACGGCTACAAGGGCGACACGTCGGAACAGCTGCCGATATTCACCAAGGAGACGCTCTACGGTGCCGCGCTCCTGGCGAGGATAGCCGCGGTGGCATACAACCCGGCGGCCTCCGGAGTGCCGCTCGACGCGAGCGCGGCGAATGCCGACGAGATGGCGAAGCTGGTAAAGGCGAACGCCGAGGCGAAGGCCGAGCTCGAGAAGGCGAAGGCCGAAGCCGCCGCGCTCAAGCTCGAGGCCCAGGCGAAGGCCGAGGCCGCGGCTCAGACTGCGGCCGCCCAGGGCTCGTCGGCCTGCGCAAACGGCGAATGCGAGGCGAAGTAAATGGACATGCCGGATGTAGGAGTGGCGGTATCGACGGGCGCGGTCGGCACGTTCGTGGGCGCAGTCGTCGCCTGGTGGAAGGCGAAGCAGCCCAGGAAGATCGAGCCCGACCCGCTGCACGTCGAGAGGACAGGCCCGTTCGTCACCTGCGGCGAGTGCAAGCAGCACCGCGCCGCGATCGGCAAGCGCATCGACACCATCGAGACCTCGACGCGCACCATCATCAACAAGCTCGACGAGATCGACACCCGCGCCGAGCAGCGCAGCGAAAACCTGCACCGCCGCTTGGACCCGATCATCGAGAAGGTCGCCGGCAACTCCGCGAAGATAGAGATGTTCGACGCCGTCATCCGCGAAGCGGCGAAGGCCACGACGGCCGGAGGCAAGAAATGAACGACGTGACGCTGCAGAAGAAGACGCTCTCCGTGCTGGAGCGCCTGGACGGGATCGCGATCAGGGAAAGCGTCCTCGCGAGCGAGGTGGAGATCCTCGTCGGGCATCCGCTGACGGCGGACGAGTTCCGCGCGGCGATGAAGGAGCTCCTGGGCACCCGCCGCGTGAAGCGCGGGTGGGATCCGTTCGGCGAGGCGCTCTACGAGATAACCGGCGCGGGCAAGGACGCGCTCATGGGACGCGGATGACATGTCGAAGCTCCGCACAGACTCGTGGGCGGCGGCCCTGACCGAGGAGCAGTCGTGGCAGCTCTACGCCAAGGCGCGTCGCTGCGACTGGCAGGACGCGGCGGCCTGGGCGGTCAAGGAGCTCGGGCTTGTGCGCATGCCCGGCCGCAGCGCCTTCTACAAGTGGCTCGACTGGATGCGCGGCGAGGAGTCCGCGCACAGGCTTTCCCAGGCGGCGACTGCGGCGGCCGAGGCGGCGGCGCTGGCGAAGACGCAGGCGAAGGACGACGCGCTCATAGGCGCATACAAGGCGATGGCGGCCGAGCTCGCGCTCAGGACGGGCAGCGCGAAGGAGGCGCAGAAGTTCGTGGAGATGGCCGCCTCGCTTGCCGACCGGCAGCTCAAGGCCGCCGAGCTCGACCTCAAGGCGCGCTCCCAGGAGACGAGGGACGCGCAGCTTAAGCTCGCCCGCGAGAAGTTCGAGGCGGCCGAAAGGCGGCTTGAGCGCGTCGCGGAGATAGCAGACGCCGCGCGTGGTGGCAAGGTGGACCCGGCGAAGGTCGCCGACGAGATAGACAGAATCCTCGGAAGGAAGAAGTAAACCGTGAACGAAGCCGACACATCCTATTTCCTGCCCTACCAGGAAGCGTGGATCAACGACGACTCGCCGCTGAAGGTGGCCGAGAAGTCGCGCCGCGTCGGCTTTACCTACGCATCGAGCTACCGCATGTTCCAGAAGTGCATGAGGCGCGGCAAGGGCTTCACGCAGTGGGTCAGCTCGCGCGACCAGCTCACCGCCCAGGAACTAATCCGCGACTACATCTCCATGTGGTGCAAGCTCGCCAACGTCGCCGCAAAGGGAATGACCGGCGAGGACGTCGAGGTCATCGACACCGACAAGAACATCACCGCGTTCGTCTGCACCTTCCCGAACGGCGCGCGCATCGTCTCCCTTTCCTCCACGCCCGAGGCGTTCGCCGGCAAGGGCGGCGACGTGTTCCTGGACGAAGTGGACCTCCACCGCGACTCCGGAGCGCTCATCGACATGGCGTACCCCTGCATCATGTGGGGCAACCAGCTCGAGATGGTCTCTGCCTACCGCGTCGACGGATCTAAGGACACGCCCTTCGCGAAACTCGTCGCCGAGGCGAAGAAGACCAATCCGCAGAACGCGTCGCTCCACCGCGTGACGATTTACGACGCCGTCGAGCAGGGCCTCGTCGAGAAGATCAACGAGAAGTCGGGCAGGAGCCAGACGCGCGAGGAGTTCCTGAAGCAGACGCGCGCCGGCTGCCGCACGCTCGCCGCATGGGAGTCGCAGTTCGAGTGCAAGGTGCAGGACGCGGGCGGCAAGCTGCTGCCGACGAAGGTCCTCGCGCCGTGCGAAATGCCGGCGGAGGAGATCGCGGCGATCGAGCGCCGCTATCCGGACGCGCCGCGCTTCGCGGGCTTCGACATCGCCCGTCGCCGCCACGCGAGCGCCTGGAGCGAATGGCTGCAGGTCGGCGTCACATTCTTCCTCGTCAGGCGCGAGACCTTCCACGACATGGAGTTCGAGGCGCAGCGCAAGTTCCTCGAAGCTCAGATGCAGGGCCGCACTTCCAAGCGCATCACGCGGCTCGCCATGGACGCGACGGGCCTCGGCATGGAGACTGCGGAGTGGGCCGCCAAGAAATGGCCGGGACGCGTCGACCAGGTGAATCTCGAGAGCCATCGCCGCCACGAGATCTGCATGATGTTCCAGGACTGGTTCAACGCGTCGAACGCCAGGATCCCGGCGGACCCGGTTTTGCGCGAAGACTACCAGACGCCGGTCCTGAAGACAGCCGCGAACGGCAACGTTCGCGTCGCCATCCCGGAGTTCGAGAACGGCGAAGGCGAGACTTCGCACTGCGACGAGTTCATGGCCGGCGCCCTCGCGCGTTCCGCCGCCGACACCGGCGGCGAGTACGTGCCGCCCATAACTACCCACGCGCGGACGAGATACGACAGACGGAGGATAGACTAGATGAACATCTTGACTGACAAGCCGAAGCGCACCGCCGGGAACGCCTGGCTGGAGAGGGTCAACCCGCTCCACGGCCTCACGATTTCCCAGGCGCGGAACATCTTCGACGTCGCCCGCGCGCACGGCTCGCCGCTGCTGCAGAAGATCTACGACGAGATCGAGCTTGTAGACCCCGTGCTCGGCGTCTGCGTCGACCGTCGTCAGGCCGCGCTCGCGGAGCTCGGCTGGAAGATCTCGCCCAGACCCAGCGCGGACCAGGCCCTAGCCGACGAACAGAAGGACGCGCTCGACCAGTTTGTGCGCGGCATCGGCAACTTCACCGAGACGGTCGAGCACCTCGACCTCGCCTTCTTCCGCGGCTTCGCCGTCGTGCAGCCGATCTGGGAGGGCGAGCAGGTGCGGCACGTCGCGCTCCTGGAGTCGTGGAACTTCCTCTTCGACGACGACAAGCGGCTTCTCTGGAACCCCGACTGCTCGCTCGACCCCCGCGCGTGCTTCGAGATTCCCGCCGCAGCGCGCATCGTCCAGGTGCGCCGTCGCCGTCCGATCGACTATCCCGCCCTCGCGATCCACATCCGCAAGTACCTCGGCGAGCGCGACTGGGGCCGCTTCATCGAGCGCTACGGCATTCCGCCGGTCGACGTCGTCATGGCTCCGAACGCGACGAACGAAAACAAGGCCGACTATGTCGAGGCGGCGGACCGTGCGCGCGACGGGCTCTCAACCGTGTGGCCGTCCGGCTCCTCGACGAGCCGCGCCGAGGGCAGCCGCGGACAGGACCCCTTCTCGGCCTTCATCGAACACCAGGAGAAGCTGATCGTCCTGCGCGCGACCGGCGGCACGCTCACCTCCCTCGCCCAGGCCGACACCGGCTCGCTCGCAGGCGGCGCGCAGATGGAGGTCTGGGACCAGATCGTGCAGCGCGACTCGTCGCTCATCTCCGATGCGCTCAACC